>NZ_JAGRRB010000019.1:0-188049 GCF_018223925.1 Klebsiella sp. 10 | reverse complement strand
GTGGTGGCCGGGGGCGGGGGGGATAACGCGGTCAGCGCCATTGGCGTCGGCGCGGTCTCGCCGGGAGATGCGTTTATTTCGCTCGGCACCTCCGGGGTGCTGTTTGTGGTGACCGACGCCTATCGTCCGGCGCCGCAGTCGGCGGTACATGCGTTTTGTCACGTGCTGCCGAACCTGTGGCACCAGATGAGCGTCATGCTGAGCGCCGCCAGCTGTTTGCAGTGGTTCTGCCGCCTGACCGGCACCACGGAGGTGGCGCTGCTGGCGGAGATTGCCGAGCTAAGCGAGGAGGATAAAGCCAACGCGCCGTTCTTCCTGCCCTATCTCTCCGGGGAACGAACCCCGCATAACGATCCTGACGCCCGCGGCATCTTCTGGGGCATGACCCATGCCAGCCTGCGCGCGCAGCTCGGCTACGCGGTGCTGGAGGGGGTGAGCTTTGGGATCAACGACGGCCTGCAGGCATTGAAAGAGAGCGGGACGCCGATCGCGCAGTGCTCGCTGGTGGGCGGGGGCGCCCGCAGTCCGTTCTGGGCCCAGCTGCTGGCCGATATTCTCGCTATGCCGGTGGTGACCCACAAAGGCGGAGAGACCGGCGGCGCGCTGGGCGCGGCGCGGCTGGCCTGCCTGGCGGCGGGCAAACCCATTGCCGCGGTGTGTGAAAAACCGGAAGTCTGGCAGACCTGGCGTGCGGATCCCATTCGCCACCACACCCTGATGCAACGCTACGCGCAGTTTAAGGCCCTGTATTTAAACGATCTGCACTATCGACAGCACTGATTTTCATCATAACCGCCGCTTCGTTGCACGTCGCGGAGCGGCCACCCTGTACCCTGAAAACGAGGTCATTATGTCTATCAATAATAAACAGTGGCTCGGTTTACCCCTGAACCTGCTCTGGGGATACATCGCCATTGCCGTATTTATGACCGGCGACGGTTTTGAATTAGCCTTTCTGTCGCACTATATCAAAGCGCTCGGCTTCTCTCCGGCGGAGGCCTCCTTTGCCTTTACCCTCTACGGCCTGGCCGCCGCGCTGTCGGCGTGGATTTCCGGGGTGGTGGCGGAAATTATCACCCCGCTGAAAACGATGATGATTGGCTTCGTGCTGTGGTGCGTATTCCACGTGCTGTTCCTCGTTTTCGGCCTCGGTCACGCCAACTATGCGCTGATCCTGCTTTTCTACGGCATCCGCGGCTTCGCCTATCCGCTGTTCCTCTACTCGTTTATCGTGGCGATTGTCCATAACGTCAAAAGCGACAACGCCAGCTCGGCCATCGGCTGGTTCTGGGCGGTGTATTCCATCGGCATCGGGGTCTTCGGCAGCTATATTCCGAGCTTTACCATTCCGCACATTGGCGAAATGGGCACCCTGTGGCTGGCGCTGGCCTTCTGCCTTACCGGGGGCGTGATTGCCCTGGTTTCCCTGCGCCATATTCAAACGCCGCAGCATATGCAGAATCTCACCACCCGTGAGAAGTTTTCCGAGCTGGGACGCGCCGCGACGCTGCTCTATACCAACCGCAATATTCTGCTGTCGAGCATGGTGAGGATTATCAATACCCTCTCGCTGTTCGGCTTTGCGGTGATTATGCCGATGATGTTTGTCGATGAGCTGGGCTTCAGCACTTCAGAATGGCTCCAGGTATGGGCAGTCTTCTTCTTCACCACCATTTTCTCTAACGTGCTGTGGGGGATCCTCGGGGAAAAACTGGGCTGGATGAAGGTGGTGCGCTGGTTCGGCTGCATCGGGATGGCGCTCTCCAGCCTGGCGTTTTACTACATTCCTCAGCACTTTGGCCATAGCTTTGCGATGGCGCTGATCCCCGCCATCGCCCTCGGGATCTTTGTCGCCGCCTTCGTGCCGCTGGCGGCCGTGTTCCCGGCGCTGGAGCCGAAGCATAAAGGCGCGGCCATTTCGGTCTATAACCTGTCGGCGGGGATGTCGAACTTTCTCGCGCCGGCGATTGCCGTGGTGCTGCTGCCGTTCTTCAGCACCATCGGGGTGGTGATCGCCTATACCGGATTGTACGTGGTGGCCTTTTTCCTCTGCGCCTTTATCCGCGTGGAGCAGCCGGGGTTCTCCCACAAGGAAGCAACCGCCCGCGAGCAGGTTGAATTCTCATAGGTACTGCGGCTGGCATGCGCTTCATGCCAGCCTTAATGAGGTGAACGAATGAGTATGCAGGCGGTTATTTTTGACATGGATGGCGTGATTATTGATTCCGAGGCGCTGTGGCGTCAGGCGCAGATTGACGCCCTCGCGCAGTGGGGGGCAACGGCGAGCGTTGCTGAATGTGAAACCCTGACCAAGGGCAAGCGCCTCGACGACATTGCCGGCACCTGGTGCCGCTATTTTCAGCTTGATCTCGCTCCGCAGCGGCTTGAAGACGCCATCCTGCAGCGCATCACCCGCCTGATTGCCGCGAAAGGCGAACCGATGCGCGGGGTGCAGGAGGCGTTACGCTATTTTCGCGAAGCGGGTTATAAGATTGCGCTCGCCACGTCATCATCTCGTCAGGTTATTGCCGCTGTGCTGAACAAGCTTTCGCTCTGGCACTTTTTTGACGCGATCTCCAGCGCGGATGATGAACCACGCGGCAAACCGCACCCGGCGGTGTACCTGACGACGCTGCGGAAGCTCAATCTCAACGCCAGCCAGTGTCTGGTGATTGAGGATAGCTTTACCGGCTTTTGCGCGGCCCAGTCGGCGGGGATTGCCACGATAGTGATTGCAGAAGATAGCCAGCACGCGCGTTTTCAGGCCGCCGCTGGCCGCTATCAAACCTTACCTGAACTGCTGGAAGCGCTTAGCGCGGAGCCAGCGGCGGCGGTTTAAGTCAGCCATTTGTGGGCGCAGACATTCCCGGGATGTAGCTGGTCGGTTAATCTCTTCTCTGCGCTCACGCCCTTTTTTCTCCTGGTCGATCTGCCTCACATTTCGCTCATCTTTTGTGAAAACAGTCACGTCTTGCTGTGCCAATGCCCAAATTTATGGCCTTGCTTAGCGGTGTTTGTCCGAGGCACTACTACGAAGTTGTGCTTAGATTATATATTGAAACGTATTTTCAATAATGTGAAACCGCTTTGCCGATCTGCTTATGTCGATCGGATTTGGCCGTGATAAGGACCGAGCATGAAAATTGAATCTGTGAATGTCACCGTTTTCCAATATCCCACTCGTCGGGTTTCCGACAGCGCCGGGCACTCCCATCCGGGGGTTGAAAGCATGGCCAAAATGGCGATGCTGACCATCACCGCTGATGATGGGGCGCAGGGCTTTTCGTTTGCGCCTCCGGAAGTCGTGCGCCCGTTCGTGGTGAATACTTTTTTTCGCAAAGTGCTGGTGGGACAGGACCCGTTTAACCGTGAGCGTATCTGGCAGGATCTTAACCACTGGCAGCGCGGCAGCGCACATCAGCTAACGGAGCGCGCGCTGTCGTTTGTTGAACAAGCGCTGTGGGACCTGATCGGCCGCAGCCTTAAGATGCCGGTTTATAAGCTGCTCGGCGGCTATCGCGACACTGTCCCGGCTTACGGTAGCACCATGTGCGGCGACGATCTGCCGGGCGGCCTGTCGACCCCGGAAGAGTATGCCGCTTTTGCTGAGAAGCTGGTCGCCCGCGGCTACAAGGCCATCAAACTGCACACCTGGATGCCGCCAATCTCTTTTGCGCCCAATCCCAAAATGGATATTAAAGCCTGCGCGGCGGTGCGCGAAGCCGTAGGGCCGGATATTGACCTGATGATTGATGGCTATCACTGGTACAGCCGCGCCGAGGCGCTGTGGATCGGCAAAGAGCTGGAAAAACTCAATTTCGCCTGGTTTGAAGAGCCGATGGAGGAGGATTCGATGTCTTCCTATGCGTGGCTGGCGGAAAACCTGTCGATTCCCATCGTCGGGCCGGAGAGCTTCGGCGGCAAGCACCACATGCGCGCCGAATGGGTGAAAGCCGGGGCCTGCGACATTCTGCGCGCCGGCGCTAACGGCGTGGGGGGGATTACACCGACCATGAAGGTGGCGGCGCTGGCGGAATCTTTCGGCATGGATTGCGAAGTCCACGGCAACGGAGCGGCAAGCCTGGCGGTGGTGGGCGCGATCCGCAACTGCCGCTGGTACGAGCGCGGCCTGCTGCATCCGTTCCTCGACTACGATGAACCGGCGGCCTATCTCAACAGCATTGTCGACCCGATGGATGACCAGGGATTTGTGCATTTGTCACAACGTCCGGGTCTCGGTGAAGACATTAATTTTGCGTATATCGAAGCCAATACCGTTAGCCACGACTGATTTAAAAAAATAAATACCCGATGGCGCTGCGCTTATCGAGCCTGCGGCCCGGTAGACCGGATAAGCCGAAAATGCCGCCATCCGGCAACATGTACCCTACAGTACAGGCAAACAGAGATATGAAAAAAACCTCCTTACTGGGAGCGTGTATTCTCGCGCTCGCCATGTCGATGGGGAGCGGGGAGGCGGTGGCGAAAACGCCGCCCGACCAGCTGATCATCGGCATGAATATGAATAACCTGCTCACCCTTGACCCGGCGGCGATGACCGGTAACGAAGTGGTGGGGATCGTGGTCAACCTCTACGACTCGCTGGTGGAGCTTGACCCTGAGCAGCTCACCACCGTCAGGCCCGCGCTGGCGAAATCCTGGGATATCAGCCCCGACGGCAAAACCCTGACCTTTCATCTGCGCGATGACGTTAAGTTTCACTCCGGCAACCCGCTGACCGCCGCCGACGTCGTGTGGTCAATGCGGCGCATCCTGCACCTCAACCTGGCCCAGGCCTCAGTATGGAAATCCTATGGCTTCAGTAAGAAAAATATCGACAGCCAGGTCAGCGCGCCGGACCGCTTCACGGTGCAAATCGTATTACCCAAAGATAACGATCCGCAGCTGGTGATTTACTCGCTGGCGGCGCTGGGCAACCTCGGAGTGCTGGACAGTAAAACGGTGCAAAGCCATCAGCAGGATAACGACTGGGGTAACCGCTGGCTAACCACCCATGAAGCCGGTTCCGGGCCGTTTATCCTCGAAACCTGGCAGGCGAAAGATGTGCTGCGCATGAAGCGCAACCCTGACTACTGGCGCGGCGAGGCGAAAATGAGCCGCGTGGTACTGCGTCATTTCCAGGAGTCGCAAACTCTGCGCCTGATGATCGAAAAAGGCGACCTTGATATTGCCAACAATATGGCGGTTTCCGATATCAACGCCCTGCGCAGCGACCCGCAGCTGACCGTCGATGCGGTGCAGCGCGGCACCATGTACTACGTGGCGATGAGCATGAAAGAGGCGCACTTCGCCAATCCGAAAGTGCGCGAGGCGGTGCGCTATCTGATTGATTACCAGGGTATCAATAAAGCGCTGATGCCGGGCTACGGCGTGCTGCACCAGCGGCCTATCAAAGCGGGAATGCCGTCCACGCTACCCGATCCCGGCTACAGGCTGGATGTGGCGCGGGCGAAAAAGCTGCTGGCGGAAGCGGGATATCCCAACGGCTTTGATACCACGCTGCGGGTACTCTCCGATCAGCCATTTCTTAACATCGCTATCGCCGTGCAGTCGACGCTGATGCAGGCGGGGATTAACGCCAAAATCATCACCGGCACTGGTAACCAGATCTACGGCGCAATGCGCGAGCGTAAATTTGACCTGCTGGTAGGTCGCGGCGGCAGCGGGATGGAGCCGCATCCGCACTCCAGCCTGCGCGCGCTGGTCTATAACCCGGATAACAGCGATAAGGCGCGCCTGACCAACTTCCAGGGCTGGCGTACCGGTTTTTACGACCCGCAACTGAATACGATGATTGACCAGGCCCTGCTGGAACGCGATCCGCAAAAACAGGTGGCTGACTACCAGGCCATCCAGACACGCTACGACCAGCTGGTTCCGGCTTTAATTCCGCTTTCGCAGATGGTTGATTCGGTCGTCGTGCGCAACGAGGTACGGGAGTATCAGCCGCACCCCTCCGCCACCGCTTTTCTGCGTGACGTCTATAAAGTCCGCGAAGGAGAGAAAGGATGAGTACCGCAATCCTTGCGCCCGGCTCACGCGGCCGGCGCTTATCAAAACGGCTACTGCAGGTGGTGATTACACTGTTCGGCCTGCTGCTGCTGACCTTTACCATTGGCCGCGTCATGCCCATCGACCCGGTGCTGGCGATTGTCGGCCCGGATGCTGACCAGAGTACCTATCAGCAGGTTTACCAGCAGCTGGGGTTTGATAAATCGCTGACCACCCAGTTTGGCATCTATTTCGTCAACCTGTTGCACGGCGATCTGGGCAACGCGCTGCTGACCGGGAAACCGGTGGTGGACGATATTATCCGCGTCTTCCCGGCCACCATGGAGCTGGCAACGATGGCGATTATTGTCGGCGCGGGTCTTGGTATTCCGCTGGGCGTGTTGGCGGCGGCGCGGCGCAATAGCGTCTCCGATTATGTGGTACGCATTATCAGCCTGGCGGGCTACTCGACGCCGATCTTTTGGGTCGGGATGATGGGGCTGCTGGTGTTCTATGCCTGGCTTGGCTGGGTAGGCGGCGCCGGGAGGGTAGACCTCGGGCTGGATGGTGTGGTGCCGCGCCGCACCGGGCTGATCACCGTTGATGCGCTGCTGGCCGGCAACGGCCAGGTGTTCTGGAACGCCATTAATCATCTGATTCTTCCCGCCTCGCTGCTGGGTTTTCACTCGCTGGCTTATATCAGCCGTATGACCCGCAGCTTTATGCTGGCCCAGCTGTCGCAGGAGTTCATTATTACCGCCCGGGTGAAAGGGCTGACCGAGCGCCAGGTTATCTGGAACCATGCGTTTCGTAACATCCTCGTGCAACTGCTGACGGTGGTGGCGCTGGCCTACGGCGCGCTGCTGGAAGGCGCGGTGCTGATTGAAACCGTCTTCTCATGGCCGGGGTTTGGCTCCTACCTTACCGGAAGCTTGCTGCTGGGCGATATGAATGCGGTGATGGGCTGCGTGCTGCTGGTGGGGGTGATCTTCGTGATGCTCAACCTGCTCTCCGACATGCTGTATCAATTCTTTGACCCGAGGACAAAATCATGACCGTTTCTCTGGATTCGCCGCTTTCGGGTGGTGCGGGCGAAGGCCGTCAGCGGCTGCAACGCGCGGCGGCGCGGGCCGTCGGGTTTATCGGCAAAATGGCGCGCAATCCGCTCACGGCCATCGGCGGAGGAATTATCTTTATGCTGCTGGTGGTGGCGATTTTCGCGCCGCTGATTGCGCCTTATAACCCGCTGGTACAGGACCTGAATAGTGCGCTGGTCGCGCCGAATGCGCAGCACTGGTTCGGCACCGATGAGTTTGGCCGGGATATCTTTAGTCGCCTGGTGTACGGCTCCCGCATCACGCTCTATATCGTGCTGCTGGTCTCAGTGACCGTCGGTCCGCTCGGACTGCTGCTGGGCGTCAGCGCCGGCTATTTCGGCGGTAAAGTCGATATGGTGCTGATGCGCGTCACCGATATTTTCATCTCCTTCCCGAGTCTGGTCCTGGCGCTGGCGTTTGTCGCCGCTTTAGGACCGGGGCTGGAGCACGTGGTTATCGCCATCACGCTGACCGCCTGGCCGCCGATTGCCCGTCTGGCGCGCGCCGAAACGCTCTCTCTGCGCCAGGCCGATTTTATCTCCGCCGTGCGTCTGCAGGGCGCTTCATCGGCCCGCGTCCTCTGGCGCCATATCGTGCCGCTGTGTCTGCCCTCGGTCATTATCCGTATCACCATGAATATGGCCGGGATCATTCTGACCGCGGCCGGCCTAGGCTTTCTCGGCCTCGGCGCGCAGCCGCCAGAGCCGGAGTGGGGAGCGATGATCTCCAGCGGGCGCACTTATATGATGGAGTGCTGGTGGGTCGTAACCATTCCGGGGCTGGCGATTCTGATCAATAGCTTAGCGTTCAACTTCTTAGGAGATGGCCTACGTGACATCCTCGATCCCCGTAGTGAATAATGCTCCGCTGCTCGACGTGCGCGATTTGTGCGTCGACTTTGTTAACGGTAGCGCGGTGACCCACGCCGTGCGCGGCGTTTCCTTCCAGCTGGGGCATGAGAAGCTGGCCATTGTCGGCGAATCCGGTTCGGGTAAGTCCACCGTTGGGCGCGCGCTGCTGCAGCTGCATCCGAAAAAGGCCCGCGTCAGCGCCAGCCGGATGCAGTTTGCCGACCTCGATCTGCAGCATCTTAGCGAAGCGCAGATGCGCGGCGTACGCGGCAAACGTATCTCGATGATTATGCAGGATCCGAAATATTCGCTGAATCCGGTGGTCTGCGTGGGTAAGCAAATCGCCGAGGCCTGGCTTACTCATCATCCCGGGCGCAAAGATGAGGCGAAAGCCAGGGCGCTGGAGATGCTGGAGGTGGTGCGTATTCGCCAACCGGAGCGCGTTTATCAGCTTTATCCGCATGAAATATCCGGCGGACAGGGGCAGCGCATCATGATCGCCATGATGCTGATTACCGACCCGGAGCTGATCATTGCCGATGAGCCCACCTCCGCGCTGGACGTGTCGGTGCGCCTGCAGGTGCTGGGCCTGCTGGATGACCTGGTTCAGTCGCGCGGGCTGGGGCTGATTTTTATCAGCCACGATATCAACCTGGTGCGCAGCTTCTGCGACCGGGTGCTGGTGATGTACGCCGGACGGGTAGTGGAGTCCATCGCCGCTAAAGATCTCGATCACGCCCGTCACCCCTACACTCAGGGATTGATTAACTCGCTGCCGGATATGCAGCATCGTCGCCCGATACTGCCGGTGCTGCAGCGTCAGGCCAGCTGGTTAACGGATTAAGGAGCGGATAATGATTGAAGTTCAACATCTCAACCTCGCGTTTGGCGAGGGGGAGAAGCGTAACCAGGTGCTGTATGACGTCAGTTTCCACGTTAAGCCCGGCGAGATCTACGGTCTGGTAGGAGAGTCCGGTTCCGGTAAAACGACGGTGCTCAAGTGCCTGGCGGGGCTGTTTACCCACTGGCAGGGGGAACTGACCATCGATGCTCAGCCCTTAGGGCATGAAATTAGCCGCGAGCGCTGCCGTCAGGTGCAGATGGTATTTCAGGACCCCTACGGATCGCTGCATCCCCGTCACACCATTGGCGATATCCTCGAAGAGCCGCTGCAGATCCATCGTATCAACGACCGCGACCGGCGGATCAATGTGCTGCTGGATAAAGTTGGCCTCAACCGCGCCTTTCGCGAGCGCTATCCGCATCAGCTCTCCGGCGGGCAGCGGCAGCGCGTGGCGATAGCCAGAGCGCTGATTCTTGAGCCTCAGGTGCTGCTGCTGGATGAGCCGACGTCGGCGCTGGATGTGTCGGTGCAGGCTGAGATCCTTAACCTGCTGGCAGAATTGCAGCGGGAGGCTAAGCTCACTTACCTGATGGTCACCCACGATCTTGGGGTTATTGCCCACTTATGCCAGAAAGTGGCGGTGATGCAGTACGGGAAGATCCTCGAAACCCTGACGGTCGATGCGCTGGTCAGCGGCCAGGCGCAGACGGCCTATACGCAGATGCTGGTTAACGCCAGTCGGCAATATACGCGCGAAATGGCGCGCGAGGTGGCGGAATACTAAGCTTTATGGCGCATTGTCTCACGGCAGATGCGCCCATTTTAATAGGTAACTATTTGATGTTATAGGTTTTTTGTGGTTGTGGGTATCGTCTATTAATGTAAGCGCGTTGTTTGGATCGATATCCTGCCCAGGTTTTTCCTGCAGCCGCAGGTGCCGTTTTACCTTAACATTCAGAGGCTCAATCAACGAACCCGGCTGCTGTATACCAGCCGGGCACCGTCTTTGCTTTGCGAAGCCTGATCAGCGTAGCAGCGGGCAGTCGGGCGGCAGCCGGCAGCGCAGGGCCGCCGGTAACAGCTCCATGCGGAAGGTTTTGCCGCTGAGCGGCTCGCCGTCGAGGTTAAACGTCATCTCATGGGGCGCGGTTATTTCAAACCACGAGGAGACACCGTCAACAATATTCGGCGAGTTTTCCGGATTCGCCAGGGTGCTGAACAGGGCAGGGATCAGCTCTTCGCCGGTGAAAATGCGCAGATGCAGCAGACCATCGTTAATCAACGCCTCCGGGCACAGCTGCTGGCCGCCGCCGGCCTGGCGGCCGTTGCCGATGCCGATGACCAGCGCATCGCCCTGCCAGTGAAAGTTCTCCCCGCGGATCTCGCAGCGGTCCGGCTTCAGGGTATCCATGCGCATCAGACCGTGGATTAAATAAGAGACACCGCCGAGCGCGGCCTTGAGTTTTTCCGGCGTTTCGGTGGTGATACGGGTGCCGAACCCGCCGGTCGCCATATTAATAAAGCCGGTTTTATCATTCACCCGGGCGATATCTATCGGCACATCGCGGCCGACGATCGCCAGCTTGAGGGCGCTGGCCAGATCCTGCGGAATACCGACGCTGGTGGCAAAGTCGTTAGCCGTGCCCAGCGGTAAAATCCCCAGCGCCATCTTGCCGCCGCGCTCCACCAGCGCGGTCGCCACTTCATTAATGGTGCCATCGCCACCGCCGGCGATCACCGTTTCAACGTTCAGCTGCAGGGCTTCATCGATAAACCGAGCGGCATCGCCCTTTTCCCAGGTCACGCGGACGTGAATATCAATCCCTTCACCGCGTAACAGGTTAACCGCTTCGCGTAGCTGCGGTTCATTGGCACCTTTGCCGTTAAGGATCAGTAAGCTGGCAGGAAACGTAGACATCATCAAGGGAACCTTTATTGCTCAATGTTGCATAAAGTGTACCGCATGACGAAAGCGAAGACCGGAGGAGAGGCAAAAAAATAAGCCCGCGTAAGGGAGATTACGCAGGCTAAGGAGGTGGTTCCTGGTACAACTAGCATTTATGGGTTATGTTTTTCAGCGAAATGGATGATACCTGTTTCGATCGAAACGGTATGTGATCCGATTCTAATATCCTTACATCGTGAAAAAATAACGCAAATTAACTAGTTACCGTGCGGATTTCTGGTTGTTTGACCAGTAAAGTTGCGCATCAGCAAGGCATACTGCAGGGGCAGGTCGTCCGGCACAGGCAACCAGACGGTATAGCCATCGCCCGGGGCCACCGGCATGGTTTCGCCTTTGCCATTCTCCATATGCTCAAGGGTGAAATTGACGTTACCCTGCGGGGTCATCAGCTCAAGGCTGTCGCCGACGCTGAACTTATTTTTGACCGCCACGGCCGCCAGCGGGCCGTTACGCTCTCCGGTGAATTCGCCGACAAACTGCTGGCGCTCGGAGACGGAGTAGCCGTACTCGTAGTTCTGATAATCGTCATGGGTATGGCGGCGCAGGAAGCCTTCGGTGTACCCGCGGTGGGCCAGCCCCTCCAGGGTCTCCAGCAGGCTGGTATCGAACGGTTTGCCGGCGGCGGCATCGTCGATCGCCTTGCGGTAAACCTGAGCGGTGCGCGCGCAGTAGTAGAAGGATTTGGTGCGGCCTTCGATCTTCAGCGAGTGAACGCCCATCTGGGTCAGACGCTCAACGTGGGCGATAGCCCGCAGATCTTTCGAGTTCATGATGTAGGTGCCGTGTTCGTCCTCAAAGGCGGTCATGTATTCGCCCGGACGTTTGGCTTCCTCAATCATAAAGACTTTATCGGTCGGCGCGCCGATGCCGAGGGTAGGCTCCACGGTCTGCACCGGGATCGGCTCATATTTGTGGACGATGTTGCCGACGTCGTCCTCTTTGCCTTCCGCCACGTTGTATTCCCAGCGGCAGGCGTTGGTGCAGGTCCCCTGGTTCGGGTCGCGCTTGTTGATATACCCGGAGAGCAGGCAGCGGCCGGAGTAGGCCATACACAGCGCGCCGTGGACGAAAATCTCAATCTCCATCTCCGGCACCTGGCGGCGAATCTCTTCGATTTCATCCAGCGACAGTTCACGCGACAGGATCACGCGGGTCAGCCCCATCTGCTGCCAGAATTTGACCGTCGCCCAGTTGACGGCGTTGGCCTGCACTGAAAGATGGATCGGCATCTCCGGGAAGTGTTCCCGCACCAGCATGATTAAACCCGGATCGGACATGATCAGCGCGTCCGGACCCATCTCCACCACCGGCTTCAGATCGCGAATAAACGTTTTCAGCTTGGCGTTATGCGGGGCGATGTTGACCACCACATAGAATTTTTTACCCAGCGCGTGGGCTTCATTGATGCCGAGCTGCAGATTTTCGTGATTGAATTCGTTGTTACGCACGCGCAGCGAGTAGCGCGGCTGGCCGGCATAAACGGCATCGGCGCCATAGGCGAAAGCGTAACGCATATTCTTCAGCGTTCCCGCCGGGGAGAGGAGTTCTGGTTTAAACATGGTGTTCTCGTTCTGATGACAGGTCAGATTCGCTGCACCTGGTGCGGCGAGTTGGGGAGTGTCCCCACATTAAGGGCGGGCATTGTAGCGCCGCGGCGAAGGGGAGTAAATATCAGATAGGTATCTTTCAGTATGGCTAATTTGTTTGCCATTTTGAACCTGGGCAGTGCTCACACTGACAGCGTTAATAACGCCTGGTGGGATAGGCTCTAGGGAGTTCCCCGGGTTGCGGCGTAAACGCCTTACCCGGGCTACGGATTGCAGATGGCGGTGAACGTGTAGCCCGGCGAAGCGCAGCGCGAGCCGGGAAAAGGCTAACTACGCCAGCCGGCAGGCGTCCGCTTCCCAGCGGTAGCCAACGCCATACACCGCGCGGATAAACGACTGCTCGGCGTCCAGCGCCTCCAGCTTGCGCCGCAGGTTCTTGATGTGGCTGTCGATGGTGCGATCGGTGACTACCCGATAATCGTCATACAGATGGTTGAGTAGCTGTTCGCGGGAGAACACTTTGCCCGGCTCCTGGGAGAGGGTTTTCAGCAGCCGGAACTCGGCGGGAGTGAGGTCCAGCAGCTTGTCGCGCCAGGAGGCCTGAAAACGACCTTCGTCGACAATCAGCGGGCTCTGGGCGTCCAGAGCCTGCAGATCGCGCTGCGGCTTGCAGCGGCGGAGGATGGTTTTTACCCGGGCGACCACTTCCCGCGGGCTGTAGGGCTTGCAGATATAGTCGTCGGCGCCTATTTCCAGCCCCAGCAAACGGTCGATCTCTTCGATTTTCGCCGTCACCATCACCACCGGAACATCGGAGAAGCGGCGAATTTCCCGGCACAGCGTCAGACCGTCGGTACCGGGCAGCATCAGATCCAGCAGGATCAGGTGCGGCGGCGTCTGGCGGACGTAGGGCAGGACCTTGTCGCCGTGGTTAATCAAGGCAGGCGCATAGCCGGCGGCCTGCAGATAATCAATCAGCAGCTGGCCGAGCTTCGGTTCATCTTCCACGATAAGGATGCGTGGGGTGTTTTCATCTACAGGCAATTCAGTCATACGTCTCTCGGTAAATCATGTTCCAGAGGTAACTCAACTTTAATGCTAACCCCGCCAAAAGGCGAATGGTCGGCACGCAGGGTGCCGCCGTGGGCCGCTACGATATTGAGGCAAATCGCCAGCCCGAGGCCGGAGCCGCCGCTGGCGCGGTTGCGCGATCCTTCCGCCCGGTAAAAGCGTTCGCACAGGCGGGCCAGCTGCTCATCGCTGACGCCGGGGGCGCTGTCGGCGAAGTCAATCACCAGCATCCGGCCGCTGCGGCGGGCGGAGATGTGCAGGCTGCCGCCGCTGTCGGTATAGCGCAGGCTGTTCTCCAGCAGATTGTTGAAGAGCTGCATCAGGCGGTCGCGGTCGCCGAAGATCATCGCCTGCTCCGGGAACGACACCTGAATGCTTAGCTGCCGGCTGGCGAAGCGCTCGCGAAAAGCGCCCGCCGCCACTTCCAGCAGGGTGATAATATCCAGCGAGGTTTTCTGGTAGGCCAGCGCCCCCTCGTCGGACATCGACAGCTGATGGAGGTCGTCCACCAGCTTGGTGAGAGTAGCCACCTCGGCCTGCAGAGAAGGAATCGACTCGGGGGTAAAGCGCCGGACCCCGTCCTGAATCGCCTCCAGCTCGCCGCGCAGCACCGCCAGCGGGGTGCGCAGCTCATGGGAGATATCGGCCATCAGATCGCGACGCATCTGCTGGTTGCGCTCCAGGGTGCTGGCGAGCTGGTTAAAATCCTGCGCCAGGCGGCCGAGCTCATCGCCGCCGGTCACCGTCACGCGGGTGGAAAAGTCGCCTGCCGCCAGCTTATGGGTGCCTTCCACCAGCCGCTTCACCGGCGCCAGCAGACCGCGGGCCAACGGGAAAGTGGCCAGCGCGGCAAGCAGGGTGGCAAGGGCGACGATCAGCCAGCTGGTGCGCTTTTGCTGCCGGTCGAAGTTAATGTCGGTATTGCGCGTCAGCCGCTCTACCGGCGAGGCGATCACTTTGCCCACCTCCGCGCCGTTGACCACGATGCTGCGCTGGGTGCCGTCCTCCGGGACGCGCTCACGCGGCCCCACCAGCACGCGCCCCGACTGATCCACCACCCAGAACATGGTGCGCCAGCCGTGGGGCGGCATTTCCGGCCTCGGACGCGGGCCGTCAGGGGGGCCATCCGGCGGCGGCCCGTCCGGGGCGGCGTCCGGCTTCATGGCGTGCCCCGGCGGCGAGCGGTCGTCGTTATCCCGTTCGAAGGTGCGCAGTAGCTGGAAGATAAAGCGGTCATTATTGCGCAGAAACGCCCAGCTGCCATGCTGGGCATACTGCTCGCTCAGCGCGTCGCTGAGCATGGTTAAGCGTTGCTCATTGCCGCGCTTGATATAGTCGATAAACCCGCGTTCAAAACTAATGCGCACCGCCCAGTGCATGCTGATCAGCAGCACGATGCAGGTGGCGAATATAGCGAGGAACAGCTTGCCGGTAATACCCGGGCGCCAAAATTTCACGATCCACTCCTGTTGCGTCGACGGAGGACGGTATTGCTGCCGACGTCATCCGGTACCCTGGAAAAGATGAGCGCCGGGAGGGCGATGATCGCCGCCATGCTCAGATAGGTGTAGAGAAAGACCTGATGGGTGCTGGCGGCGTCGAGGCTCATATGCTGCTGGCCATACAGCCCCAGCAGCAGCCCGGCGATGGTCACGCCGATACTCATCGACAGCTGCATCACCATCGACAGCAGGCTGTTGCCGCTGCTGGCCAGATCGTCCGGGAGATCTTTCAGCGTCAGGGTATTCATTGAGGAGAAGCGGCTGGCGTTGATCATCCCCTGCAGAAACAGGACCAGCGGCAGCACGTAATACCACCCGGCCAGGGCGCTAAACATAAACAGCAGGCTGACCGCCGCCAGGCCCAGGGTGCTGGCGACCAGCACCCGACGGTAGCCAAAGCGGTTGACCACTTGGACCACGATCCGCTTCATGCCCATGCTGCCGAGCACCATCGGGATCATCATCAGCCCGGCGTGAAAGGGGGAGAAGCCGAGGCCGATCTGCAGAAACACCGGGGTCATAAACGGCAGCATGCCGCTACCGATGCGTCCCGCGAAGCTGCCGCCGAGGCCGAGGGAGAAGGTGCGGTTGCGAAACAGGTTAAGGCTAAACAACGCCCGGGCGTTGCCGCGGGCGTGCCACAGGTAGAGCAGCAGGGCGCAGAGGCCGACGGCCACCAGCCCCGCCAGCCAGGCAGGGGAAATGCCGAGCCCTTTCTGGCCGTCGAGCGCCAGGGTCAGGGTCGCCATCCCGGCGGCCAGCAGCAGAAAGCCGGAGAGATCGAAGCGCCGGGTCTGCATGGTGTAGTTGGGCATCAGACAGAGGGTGGCGATCGCGCCGACGATCCCCACCGGGATATTGATGAGGAAGATCCAGTGCCAGGAGGCGTACTCCACCAGCACCCCGCCCAGCGCCGGGCCGAGCAGCGGACCGACCTGGCCCGGCAGGGTGACGAAGGTCATCGCCGCCATATACTGATCGCGCGGGACGATCTTCATCACCGTCAGGCGGCCGACCGGCACCATCATCGCGCCGCCGACCCCCTGCAGCACCCGCGCCATCACCAGCTGGTCGAGGGTGCTGGCCTGGGCGCAAAACAGCGATCCGGCGGTAAACAGCACGATGGCGGTGAAGAAGATATTGCGCACCCCGACCCGGTCGGCCAGCCAGCCGCTGGCCGGCAGCATCACCGCCACCGTTAACACATAGGAGACGATAATCATATGCATATGCAGCGGACTCTCCCCGAGGCTTTTGGCCATCGAGGGGAGGGCGGTGTTAACGATGGTGGTGTCCAGCGACTGCATAAAGAAGCCGAACGCCACTATCCATAGCTGCCAGCGCACGCTGGCCGGGAGGTCTGTCATGTTATTCGCTTACCGGTTGAGAGGAGTGACGCGAAAAACGCAGCCGCAGACGGTCAAAGAAAAGATAGACCACCGGCGTGGTGTAGAGCGTTAACAGCTGGCTCATCACCAGACCGCCGACGATGGTGATCCCCAGCGGCTGGCGCAGCTCAGAGCCATCGCCCCCGGAGAGCACCAGCGGCAGGGCGCCGAACAGCGCGGCGAGGGTGGTCATCATAATCGGCCGGAAACGCAGCAGGCAGGCCTGGAAAATCGCCTCTTCCGGCGTCAGGTTGCCGTTGCGCTGCGCCTCCAGGGCAAAATCAACCATCATGATGGCGTTTTTCTTAACGATGCCAATTAATAACATAATCCCAATCAGGGCGATTAGGCTGAACGGGGCATCGAAGATCTCCAGCGCCAGCAGAGCGCCCACCCCGGCGGAGGGCAGCGTCGAGAGGATGGTCAACGGATGCACATAGCTCTCATATAGCACCCCCAGCACGATATAGACCGTGGCGATAGCCGCGAGGATCAGGATCACTTGCGCGTTCATGGTCTGCTGGAACACCTGAGCGGTACCGGCAAAGGAGCCGCGCACGCTCGACGGCACCCCGAGCTGGGTCATCGCGCGGTCAATGGCCTCGCTGGCTTCCGACAGCGAGCGGCCGGTGGGCAGGTTAAAGGAGATAGTGGATGCCGCCGACAGCCCCTGGTGGTTCACCGACAGCGGGGCATTGGCCGGCTGCCATTTGGCGAAGTAGGCCAGCGGGATCGGCTTGCCGTCGCTGTTAATGACGAACATCTTATCCAGGGCGCTGACGTCCTGGGTGTAGGCCGGATCCACCTCCATCACCACCTTATACTGGTTGAGCGGCTGGTAGATGGTAGAGATCTGCCGCTGGCCAAAGGCGTTGTTCAGCAGGTTGTTGGCGTCCTGGACGCTGATGCCGAGGCGCGACATGGTATCCCGGTCATAGACCAGGTCCATTTCGGCGCCATTGTCCTGCTGATCTGAGTTGACGTCCGCCAGCTCCGGCAGCGCCGCCAGCGCTTTGCGGATCTTCGGCTCCCACTCGCGCAGCGCCGACAGGTCGTCGGACAGCAGGGTGTACTGATAGCTGGCGTTCGACTGCCGGCCGCCGACGCGGATATCCTGCACCGCCATCAGAAACAGGTTGGCCCCGGGCTCGTTGGCCAGCTTTTTGCGCAGCCGGTCGATCACCTGCTGCGCCGTCTCGTGGCGCTGGTCGCGCGGCTTGAGGGTGATAAACATCATCCCGCTGTTGACCCGCGAGCCGCCGGTAAAGCCGGTGACGTTATCCACCGCCGGATCTTCGCGAATGATCTTCATAAAGTCCTGCAGCTTGCCGCGCATCGCCTGGAAGGAGATGCTCTGGTCGGCCTGAATGCCGCCCATCAGCACCCCGGTGTCCTGCTCCGGGAAGAAGGTTTTCGGGATCGAAATGTAGAGCCAGACGCTGAGGGCGATGGTGCCCAGCACCACCAGGCCGGTCAGCCGGCTGTGCTTCAGCACCCATTTTAACGATTTACCATAGCCGCCCTGCACGGCCACCAGCAGGCGGCCAAAGCCGCGGTTGCGCGTCGGCTGGTGGAGCTTGCCGCTTTTCAGCAGCCAGCCGCACATCATCGGCGTCAGGGTGAGGGAGACCGCTAGCGAGATGCCGATCGCCACCGACAGGGTGACGGCGAACTCGCGCAGCAGGCGGCCGGGCAGGCCGCCCATCAGCAGCAGCGGCAGGAACACCGCCACCAGCGACAGGCTCATCGACAGCACGGTAAAGCCCACCTCGCGGCTCCCCTGCAGCGCCGCCTGCAGCGGTTTCATCCCCGCCTCAAGATGGCGGGAGATATTCTCCAGCACCACGATAGCGTCATCCACCACGAAGCCGGTGGCGATGGTCAGGGCCATCAGCGACAGGTTATTGAGGCTGAAGCCGCACAAATACATCGCGGCGAAGGTGCCGATTAAGGAAACCGGGACGGCGACGGCCGGGATCAGCGTGGCGCGTCCCGAGCGCAGGAACAGGAACACCACGAGGATCACCAGCGCCACCGAAATCACCAGCGTCTGCTCCACCTCCTCCAGCGAGGCGCGGATGGTCGGCGAGCGGTCCTGGGCGATCTGCAGGTCGATAGCCGCCGGAATGGTCTGCTGCAGCTCCGGCAGGCGGGCGCGGATGCTGTCCACCGTCTGGATAATATTGGCTTCCGGCAGTTTGCGGATCATCAGCAGGATCGCCGGTTTGGCGTTGGTCATCCCGGCGTTGCGTACGTCCTGCACCGAATCCGAGACGGTGGCGACATCTCCCAGCCGCACCGCGGCGCCATTTTGATAGTGGACGATCAGCGGCTGATAGTCGGCGGCGGTCTTCAGCTCATCGTTGGTCTGCACCTGCCAGCGGTGCGCACTGTCCTCCAGCGCCCCCTGCGGTTTGCGCACGTTGGCGTCGCTGATGGCGGTGCGCACCGCGTCCAGCGACACGCCCTGGTTAAACAGCGCCTGCGGGTTGAGGTCGACGCGCACCGCCGGCAGGGAGCTGCCGCCGACGTCGACATCGCCCACGCCGTCGATCTGCGCGATGGTCTGCGCCAGCTGGGTGGAGGCGAAATCATACAGCTCACCCTGGGAGTAGGTGTCCGAGGTCAGCGTCAGGATCATGATCGGCGCATCCGACGGATTGGCTTTGCGATAGGTCGGCCGGCTGGGCATTCCGCTCGGCAGCAGGCTTTGCGCGGCGTTGATCGCCGCCTGAACGTCGCGCGCCGCGCCGTTGATATCGCGGTCGAAGTTAAACTCGAGAATGATGCGGGTGCTGCCGAGCGAGCTGGAGGAGGTCATCTCATTGACCCCGGCAATCCGCCCCAGGGAGCGCTCCAGCGGGGTGGCCACCGACGAGGCCATGGTCTCCGGCGAGGCTCCCGGCAGCGAGGCGCTAACCATGATCACCGGGAAGTCCACCTGCGGCAGCGGGGCTACCGGCAGTAGCCGGAAGCCGAGAATGCCGCACAGGGTGATGGCCAGCGAGATGAGGATCGTCGCCACTGGGCGGTAAATGAAGAGGGCGAAAAACTTCACTTACGCCTCCTCTTCCTGACGCGGGAAGCGGCGCTTCAGGTGCAGCGACAGGCGGTCGAACAGCAGATAGATCACCGGGGTGGTGAACAGGGTCAGCACCTGGCTGAGCATCAGACCGCCGACCATGCCGATCCCCAGCGGACGCCGCAGCTCGGCGCCGACGCCGGTGCTCAGCATCAGCGGCAGGGCGCCGAGCAGGGCGGCGAGGGTAGTCATCAGGATCGGCCGAAAACGCAGCAGACAGGCCTGGTAGATCGCCTCCCGCGGCGGCATGCCCTGCTCGCGCTCAGCGGCCAGCGCGAAGTCGATCATCATGATGGCGTTCTTCTTCACGATGCCGATCAGCAGAATGATGCCGATGATGGCGATCACGTCCAGCTCGCTGCCCGCCAGCCACAGCGCCAGCAGCGCCCCGACCCCGGCGGTGGGCAGGGTGGAGAGAATCGTGATCGGGTGGATAAAGCTCTCGTACAGCACCCCCAGCACGATATACATCGCCACCACCGCGGCGACCACCAGCCAGACGGTGCTGCCGAGCGCCGACTGGAAGGCCAGCGAGCTGCCCTGGAACTGGGTGCGAATATCGGTCGGGAAATCCAGCGACTGTTCGGCGGCGAGGATCGCCTCCACCGCTTCGCCCAGCGAGTAGTTGTCCGGGACGTTAAACGAGATGGTGGTCACCGGGAACTGATCGAGGTGGTTCACCGACAGCGGGGTAAAGCGCTGCTCCACCGTGGCGATGGCGGTCAACGGCACGATGCCGCCGTCGCTGCTGGTGAGACGGATATTCTCCAGCGCCGCGAGGCCCGGCGTCGCCTCGGTATCCTGCTCGAGCACCACGCGATACTGATTCGCCTGAGTGTAAATAGTGGAGATCAGCCGCTGGCCGAAGGCGTTGTACAGCGCGTTATCGACATCGGCCATTGAGATGCCGAGGCGGCTGGCGCTGTCGCGATCCACCTTGATATAGGCGGCCAGGCCTTTGTCCTGCCAGTCGCTGCTGACGTCGGCCAGCTGCGGCTGGGCCTGCAGACGGCTGAGCAGCGGCGGTACCCAGGTGCTCAGCGCCTCGAGGGAGTTTGCCTGCAGGGTGAACTGGTACTGGGTGCGGCTCACCGTAGTGTCGATGGTGAGATCCTGGGTCGGCTGCAGGTAGAGCGCCACGCCCGGGACGCCGTCCACCGCCTGCTGCAGGCGGCTAATCACCGTCTGGACGCGGTCATCGCGTTCATCCAGCGGCTTGAGGTTGATCTGCAGACGGGCGCTGTTCAGCGCCGGGTTGGTGCCGTCGACGCCGACGAAGGAGGTCAGACTCTCCACCGCCGGATCCTTAAGGATAATGCTGGCCACCTGCCGCTGGCGCTCGGCCATGCTGGCGAAGGAGACCGACTGCGGCGCCTGGAGGGTACCCTGGATAATGCCGTTATCCTGGATCGGGAAAAAGCCTTTCGGGATAAAGACCCACAGGATAATCGACAGCGCCAGGGTGCTCAGGGCGACGCCGAGCGTCAGCCACGGATGGTTCAGCACCCGGCTCAGCCAGCGGCCATAGACGGCGATCACCCGTTCGAAGAAACGCTCGCTGGCCCGCGAGAATCGGTTCTGCTTGCGCAGCGATTCGTGGCTTAACATGCGGGCGCACATCATCGGCGTCAGGGTCAGGGAGACCACCGCCGAGATAAGAATAGCGACGGCAAGGGTGACGGCGAATTCGCGGAACAGGCGGCCGACGATATCGCCCATAAACAGCAGCGGGATCAGCACCGCGATCAGCGAGAAGGTGAGGGAGATGATGGTGAAGCCGATCTCCCCCGCGCCCTTCAGCGCGGCGGCCAGCGGCTTCTCGCCTTTTTCGATATAGCGCGAGATGTTCTCGATCACCACGATGGCATCATCCACCACGAAGCCGGTGGCGATGGTCAGGGCCATCAGCGTCAGGTTGTTGATCGAGAAGTCGAGGAACACCATCACCGCGAAAGTGCCCACCAGCGACAGCGGCACCGCGACGCCGGGAATAATGGTCGCCGGCACGTTGCGCAGGAACAGATAGATGATCATCACCACCAGGGCGATGGCCAGCATCAGCTCAAACTGGGTGTCGCGCACCGAGGCGCGGATGTTAGTGGTCCGGTCGGAGAGGACCTGCACCTTCACCGATTTCGGCAGGCTCTCGGTGAGCTGCGGCAGCATCTGGCGAATGCTGTCGGCGGTGTCGATGATGTTGGCCCCCGGCTGGCGCTGGACGTTCATCACGATGGCCCGCTGCTGGTTGGCCCACGCCCCGAGCCAGCTGTTTTCGGCCCCTTGTTCGACGCTGGCGACATCGCCGAGCCGGATCGGTGCCCCGTTCTGATAAGCGATAATCAGCCGGCGATAATCCTCAGCGGACTGCATCTGATCGTTAGCGGAAAGCGTCACCGCGCGGGCCGGACCGTCGAGGCTGCCTTTCGCGGAGTTAACGTTGGCGCTGGTGATAGCGGTGCGCACGGTTTCGCTGGTCAGGCCGAGGGCGGCGATGGCCTGGGCGTTAAGCTTCACCCGCACCGCCGGGCGCTGGCCGCCGGCGAGGGTCACCAGACCGACGCCGGAAACCTGGGAGATCTTCTGCGCCACCCGGGTCTCCACCATGTCCTCAACCTGGGTCATCGGGATGGCGGAGGAGGTGACGGCGAGGGTCATGATCGGCGGATCCGCCGGGTTCACCTTGCTGTAGACCGGCGGGTTGGGCAGATCGCTCGGCAGCAGGTTGGTGGCGGCGTTAATGGCCGCCTGCACTTCCTGCTCGGCGACGTCCAGCGGCAGGGTCAGCTGGAACTGCAGCGTGACTACCGAGGCGCCGCCGGAGCTTTGCGACGACATCTGCTTGAGGCCGGACATCTGGCCGAACTGGCGCTCCAGCGGGGCGGTGATGGCGGAGGTCACCACGTCCGGGCTGGCGCCCGGATAGAGGGTGACTACCTGAATGGTCGGGTAATCGACCTCCGGCAGGGCGGAGACCGGCAGAAAGCGGTAGCCGATGATCCCGGCCAGCAGGATCGCCACCATCAGCAGAGTGGTGGCCACCGGACGCATAATAAACAGCCGGGACGGGCCGCCGGTGCGGCCTGGGGGTAACACCTGCATCAGGAACGCGCTCCGTGTTTACCGCTCTGGCGCGGGGCGGGCTGCGCCTGCTCGCCGCTGCTGGCGGTGACAACTTCTACCTTCGCTCCCTCGGTCAGGCGGTCAATCCCGTCGGTGACCACGCGATCTCCGGCGGAAAGCCCGGCGCTGATGACTACTTTCTGGCTGTCCTGGATGCCGGGCGTCACGCTGTGTTTGCTGACCTTATTCTCATCGTTCAGCACCCATACGAAATGCCCTTCGTTGCCCATCTGCAGCGCGGCGGCAGGGATCACCACCGCGTTCTGCTGGGTGTCCACCAGCAGGCGGGCGTTAACGAACTGATTGGGGAACAGCGCGTCGTCCAGATTGCTAAAGCGCGCCTTCAGCTTGATGGTCCCGGTGGTCGCATCGATCTGGTTGTCGAGGCTCAGCAGCTCGCCGACGCTGATTTTCTGCTTATTGGTGCGATCCCAGGCTTCGACGCTGAGCGCTTTGCCCGCTTTCTGCGCCTGCACCACCGTGGCGATGCTGCTTTCCGGCAGGGTAAAGACCACGTCGATCGGGTGCGTCTGGGTAAGGACCACGATCCCGGTGGTATCCCCGCTGGAGATCTGGTTGCCGATATCGACCTGCTTTAAGCCGACGCGGCCGTCAATTGGCGCGGTAATGCGGGTCCAGTCGAGCTGCAGCTGGGCGCTGGCGACGGCCGCTTCATCAGCTTTCACCGTGCCGGCGGATTCCACCACCAGCGACTGCTGAGTGTCGAGCTCCTGGCGGGAGACGAGGTTGGTCTTCACCAGCTGCTGGTAACGAGCGAGATCGCGGCGGGCGTTGGCGAGGGTGGCCTGATCTTTCGCCAGCTGACCCTGCGCCTGGGCGAGGGCGACTTTAAACTGGCTGGGGTCGATCTGCGCCAGCAGGTCGCCGGCTTTGACCTGCTGACCCTCCTGGAAGTGAAGGCTCAGCAGCTGGCCGTCGACCCGGCTGCGGACGGTGACGGTGTTGGCCGCCGTCACCGTACCCAGCCCGGTGAGATAGCGCGGGACCGCTTCTTCGGTGGCGGTGGCCGCCTGCACCGGCGCCAGCGCGGCGCCAAAGCGGCCATGGCGTGCGCCGCCCGGCCCCTGCGGGCCCTGCCCGGCGGCGGGAGCCCCGCTGCCGCTCGTCCCGCGATCGTGCCAGAACCAGTAGGCGGCCCCGGCGATAATCACTACCGCCAGCGCGGCGCCCCAACGACGTATGTTACTGCCTTTCATTAGTTTACGGTCTCATCCTGAAGCGTTTCGCTGAATGATACTAGTTTAGTGAGGGAAGGGGCCGTAAAAATGGAGGAATTATGAAAAGAAGGTTGAGAAATGTCTGGATAACCGCCGCGACGCCGGGCGCTCCCGCGGCCGATATCCGGGGTGATATCAACTTTTAGTTTAAAAAAGCAAAAAATAGTTGTATCCGCGGGGGCTTTAATTAGATTTATGCGGTGAATAAATCAGTGCATTCTCATAATAATAAAATATGCACTTAAAAATCAACGTGTTAAATAATCAGGGGTCATTGCTGTGGCAAACGCAAACAAACTCACGCTCTTCATCGTCATTTTTATGCTGATGGGGATCCTCTCCGGCGCGGCTATCCATGCCTACGCGACGCCAACCACCGTCTCCGCCTGGGCGGACAATATTACGCTGCTCACCGATCTGTTTCTGCGGTTGATCAAAATGGTCATCGCGCCGTTGGTGTTCAGCACCCTGACGGTCGGCATTATGCGCCTCGGCGAGACGGCGACCATCGGCCGGGTAGGCGGCAAGGCGATGGTCTGGTTCATCACCTCCTCGGTATTATCCATTCTCGTCGGGCTGGTGATCGTCACCTTCCAGCACCCGGGCGCCGGGTTAAACCTGGCGGTGCCGAAAGAGGCGGTGGATACCGGCCTGGCGGTCAGCGGCATGAGCCTGAAAGGATTCCTGTCGCACACCATCCCCACCAGCATCACCGAGGCGATGGCCAACAACGAGATCCTGCAGATCGTGGTGTTCTCGATGTTCTTCGGCATCGCCGGCGCGTCGCTGGGGGAGAAGTTTAATGCTCCGCTGGTGGCGGCCCTTAACGTGGTGTCGCACATTATGCTGAAGGTGACGGGCTATGTGATGTACGTTGCGCCGCTGGCCATCTTCGCCGCCATCTCGTCGGTGATTGCCTCCCAGGGGCTGGGGATCCTGCTCAACTATGCTTCGTTCATCGGCGGCTACTACCTGGCGGTGCTGTTGACCAGCGCGGTGCTGATTGCCGTCGGCTATATGGTGCTGAAAAAAGAGGTTTTCCGCCTGCTGAACATGCTGAAAGATCCGGTGCTGGTGGCCTTTACCACCAGCAGCTCGGAAGCGGCCTATCCGAAGACCCTTGAGCGACTGGTGAAGTTTGGCTGCTCGCGCAATATCGTCTCGTTCGTCCTGCCGATTGGCTACTCGTTCAACCTCGTTGGCTCGATGGTCTACTGCTCCTTCGCCGCGATGTTTATCGCCCAGGCCTATAACGTGCCGCTGAGCTTTAGCGAGATTACGGTCATGATGCTGACCCTGATGCTGGCCTCGAAAGGTATCGCCGGGGTGCCGCGTTCGGCGCTGGTGGTGCTGGCGGCGACGATCCCCAGCTTCAATATACCGGTCGCCGGGATCCTGCTGCTGATGGGTATCGACCATTTCCTCGACATGGGGCGCTCCGCCATCAACGTGCTGGGTAATGGCATCGCCACCGCGATGCTGTCGAAAAATGAAGGGTTGCTGACCGACGAGGAAGCGCAGCCGGACTGGGAAGTGGAGAAAGCGGAAGCCTGATCCTGCCGCGCCCTTTCACTGAGGGCGCTATTCCACACGGAAAAAAGACCCCTGACAGGCACGTCAGGGGCAATGTGACGAAGTATCAGTTTTCCTCGTGTAGCGTGTTTTTTATTATATAAAGACGGGCGGTAACGTCTTTATACCGAGGAAGCGTCAGAGTTTAACGTTATGTCCGCCAGCGCTGGATATTTTTTAGCATCCTGCGACTATTTTCGGATTTACGACAATATAGCCAGGTCAATATCTTATTTTTTTGTGCTGCTGTTTGCCTACCAGCGCTCACGTAAAAGATTCATAAACTGGAAAAATTCATGATTATTATTCAGGCTGTATTTTTCCATGATCTTATTCTTATGATAGGCGGCGGTGCGGGGACTCACACGCTGCAGCGCGGCGATTTTACTCATATCCAGCCCTTCGAGAATACCGTGCGCTACGGCGGTCTGCGATCGTGATAACACGCGATGCGGACAGCTGGCGCAGCTGAGTTCCCGGCCTGCGGCGTCGGTAGCCGTGGGGGTCATACAATGCTGGAGCTCGCTTTTAATGATCGTCAGCAATTGCGGAATACTGGCCGTTTTTAGCGAAACAAAAATGACCCCTTTCAGGCAATTAATCATGAACTCATCTTCCGGCAGCTGGTCATAGCTATGGAGAATAATCAGCGAGCTTCCTCTTTTTCTGTTCTTAATCAGGGTATTACATAGGTATATTTCCCCGGGGATCACTTCGCAGATAATGATATCTTCAGCTGACAGATCGGTGTTACGCCAGGAAAAACGCGCCCGCAGATCGCCCCGGGTGAGGTCATTGACCATGGCCACCAGCGATTCACGGACAAAGGCGTTGCGGGTGTTGATGGTGACATTAATGTTTCTCATGGCGTTATTTCCTTACGCAAAACATAACGCCATGCTGTGACAAATCCTCCGGGCGTATGCGGTGTGTTGAAGATATAAAAGTACCTACAATAATTTTTTATTATTTTAAAGTGAATTATTTACGACGCATCGAACGCTTATCGTTAAAAGTCAATTTCTGCCGCCTCCTGTCTTTCAGATAGGAAATAAAACTGTATACAGAGATGCTGAAGAAAAAAATGCATAGCAATAAAACTAACCACGTTTGCATGGCCATCGTTTTTACCCTGATTGTGTTGCATGGTGTCAGAATTTGCCGTGAACGGCTAATACGTTTTGTTATATGCTTTTCTGTCCCGTGAAAATCTTACGCCATCATCCTGATGTGCTAGTACTATAAGAAAGTTCTTAAGGTCATCGTCAGTCTCATTCCTCTCATTTCTCTCAGAAAATGAGAAAAATTAACACTTACGAGTTTTTTATATCCCGCGCGGCCGCCGACGCGCCCCGTCGTTCAGGAAATAAAGGCCAGTCCCTTACCAAAGATTGCGCGAACGGGCAGGTGGATCCCCTGCTGGCGTGCCTTGTGACGCAGGCGGCTAACCACCACGTCGATCCGGTGCAGGTCAGGCTCGCTTTCATGGGAAAACAGGCAGGCATGGAGATCAAGTTTGCTGCACACTTCGTTGCGATTGCGCATCAGGAGCTCCACCAGGCGATATTCCTGCTGGGTTAATTCCAGCGTCCGGGCGTCGGGTGAAATCAGTTTATCCTCTTGCAGACGCCAGCTGCCGGGGGAGACGGCCGGCGGCGTGCCGATCGCCTCCGCAGGCGGAGCCGCCGGACGGTCCTGGCGCAGGCGCGCGCCGAGGGCGGTGAGGGTCTCGGCAAGATGGGCGAAGTTTACCGGTTTGATCAGATAGGCATCGGCCCCAAGGCTCAGCGCCTGCAGTTTATCCTGTTGCTGACCGCGGGCGCTGACCACCACCAGACCGTAGTGCCCCAGCTCATGCAGATAGTTCAGTACGCTGAAGCCATCCTCGCCGGGCAGGCCGATATCAACCAGCACGATATCCACCGGATGGCTGTGCAGTTGCCGCCAGAAGGCTTCGGCGCTGCGCGTCCCCCACACCTCGAAGCCGCGATAGCCCAGCCAGGCCAGCAGTTCATCCAGCAGATCGGCGTTATCTTCAATTATCGCCAGCCGTAAAGCCATACGTCGTTCTCCTCTTAAGCAACCGTGGGGAGGGTGAGAATAAAGGTGCAGCCGTCCGGGCCATGCTCGGCCAGCCACAGTTTGCCATCATGAGCCTGCACTATCTGACGCGCAACATACAGTCCGAGACCGGTGCCGCCTGGCACCGGCGATGTGTGCTCGCCGCGGCGGTAGCGCTCAAAGATCAGTTCCGCCTGTCCGGCGGGGAGTCCCGGGCCGTGGTCGCGAATGCGTAGCTCCGTTTGCCCGGCATCGGAATGAATATCGATGGCGATTTCACCGGGGGGCGAATACTTGACGGCGTTATCCAGCAGATTAGCGATAGCGATGCACAGCAGGCCGGCATCGGCCTGCAGCTGCGGGCTTTCCACCGCGCCGTGCTGGCGGATGTTCAGGTAGTGATCATGGGAGATAGCCACTACCGAGGCGGCCATGTTGATTACCGTCAGCAGGGCGGTCTGCTGGCGCTCGACGTGCAGATCGTGGGAGGCGAGCCGGGCGTCGGCAAGGCAGTTATCGGTGAGCTGCACCAGGCGGGTGGCGGCGCGGCCGATGCGATCGAAGCGCGCCTCCTGGCTGGTCGAGGCCGCCGAGAGGCGAAGATTCTCCAGCGCCGCCTGGATCACCGCCAGCGGGGTGCGGAATTCGTGCGCCACCATGCCCATAAACTGCCGCTGGTGGAAGCTGGCTTCACGCTCAATCTGCAGTTCGCGCGCCAGGCGCTGCTTCTGCTCCAGCTGGCGGTTTTCAGCACGCACCCGCAGGATGGCAATGATCAGCACCGTAATGATGTGGACGATCAGCGCGTACTGCCAGAGGGAATAGATCGCCATATGGAACGGGATAATCCCATGGATCGACAACTGCACCAGCACCGCGGCGACGACATAGAACGGCGGCAGCAGACCCAGCAGCAGGGTGGTACGGTCGATAGCTTTTTTGCGCCACAGCCACCAGGAGGTGAACAGCAGCACCGGGGTGATAATGATGAATACTACCCCTTCAATCTGCATCGCGAAGCCGTAAAACCCGAGCGGAATACTGACCTGCAGCACCAGGTTGAGCACCACCGCGGCGATCAGTAGCTGATGAAGCCGCGGCATATTCTTCTTCAAATCAAAAATCTCGCTGTGCAGCCAGAGGGCGGTAGCATAGCTGAACAGGGAGAGGCTGCTGATCATGAAGTCCTGGAACGGCAGCGCCGCGTGGCCGAAAAACCACTCCGGGAAGCCGTGCAGGGCGGCCACCAGCGGATAATTGAGCGAGAAAAGACAGATGCCCCACAGCAGACGCCGGCGCAGGGCCAGCGCCAGCCACAGCGCCACGCCGCTGGCGACGGCGGCCAGGCCGAAATAGAAGCTCCAGAACGCGGTGTCGGCGGTCGCCCGCTGTACAAATTCCTGCGGCGAAGAGAGCGAGGCCAGCAGGATCAGAGTGCTGGTGCTCTGCAGGCGAAAGACCACCTCATAGCCGGCGGCGGTCAGCGGCGGGGGGAGGATCAGCACGCTTTCGCGGTAGTGCAGGTCGCTCTCGCGGGCGCCGCCGCGGTCGCCAAAGGTGCGCTGTGCCCAGGGGGCATCGCTGCCCAGAGGCCGGTAGTAAATAGTCAGATGGTCGACAAAAGAGGGGCCCAGCTGCAGCCAGCGCGGCTCCCCGGCAAACCACGTTCCCGGCAGTTCGCTGCGCAGCCACCAGGTTTTTCGCGAATAACCAAAGGAGGGGATCTGCCGGGTGGTGGCGAGCTGGTCTGCGGGCAGGGCGGCAAAACGATCGAGGGTCATCTGGCCGCTGTCGTCGGCGTACCACTGAACCGGAATATCAATCCCCACCTGGCGCGTCGCCGCCTGCGCCTGCGGGGCGACCAGCAGCAAGAGTAATCCACAGCTGAGCAGCCAGCCTGCCAGGAGCCGCGGCCGGCAACGCCGGACCGCCGCGAAGATCGCAGACACCCTTTTCAATCACGCCCCCTTGCGGCATGCAAAGATTACTGACCGCAGACGTCTGGCTACGGTATGGATAATACGCCCCTGGAAGCGGGGAGAGTGGACAGGCCTGTCCGGACGAACAGGCCATTTTGCGTGGGAGACCAGGAATATTCCAGCGTAATCTGCAGCGCCAGGATCAGGACAGACCTGCTGCGCGGCAGCGCCGGGCGAGGGCTAGCGGAAAACTACCTGCGCCCAGCGGGCCAGCCCGGCGGTCACCGAGCCAAAATCATCGCCACCGGCCAGCGGAATCCCCGGCAACTGGGCGGTCAGCGCCTTTTTGATCAGCGGCGAGCGGGCGCTGCCGCCGGTAAGATAGATCACGTCCGGGGTGGTCTGGCTGCTGTCGAGCGCGAGCTGCACCTGTTCCATAATGCGGGTCAACGGTTGATCCAGCGCGGCTTCCAGACCCTGCTGGGCGATGGCGGTGGCCAGCTCGTCCTGAATAAACGGCAGCGCGGTTTCGACGCTGGCGGCGCTGGAGAGGGCGATTTTGCTCTCTTCGGCGCTGCGCACCAGACGATAGCTGAGACGCTGGCGCCAGACCTTCAGCAGCAGAGCCACCTTGTCGGCATCCCGGGCGCTGCGCAGCAGATCGTTAAGCAGACGGCCGTTGGCGGTGCTGTAGAAATCGCTCTGCGCCGGCACGTCGTTGATGGCCACCGCGTTCCACCACGGAAGGATCGGCAGCGCGGTGCCTTTCTCCGTTTCGCCGCCCATGCCGAGGAGGGGCATCAGGCATTTGAAGGCCAGGGCAATGTCGAGGTCGTTACCGCCGATGCGGCAGCCGCTGTGGCCGAGCAGGCTCTGCTGTCGGTCGGCGCACTCCCGCCACTGCGGGCCCATCAGCAGCAGGGAGCAGTCGGTGGTTCCGCCGCCGATATCGACGACCAGCACCCGCTTTTCTTCACTGAGGGTCGCTTCGAAATCGAGCCCGGCGGCCACCGGTTCAAACTGAAAGACCACATCGCGGAAACCGGCGCGGTGGGCGGCCCGCTCAAGGATACCCTGCGCCTGGGCGTTCGCCTCATCGCCGCCGAGGCCCTGGAAGTTAATCGGTCGGCCAATCACCGCCTGGTCGATCTGCTCGGGCAGCTGGCTTTCGGCCTGCAGTTTGATGTGCAGCATCATGGCGCAGACCAGGTCTTCAAACAGGGCCACCTGCTGCGGCTTCAGCCCGCTGGCGCCGAGGAAGGATTTGGGCGATTTAACGAAGTAGACCTCTTCTGGATCTTCAACATACTGCTGCAGGGAGGCGAGACCGAACTGCACGCTGTTGCGCAGCACCTCGATGTCTTCGTCGCGGTTGGCGGCGATGGCCCGACGCAGCAGCGCCTGGTTTTCGTCGCTGTGGGTGGGGACATCATGATGGCGATAGAGCCACTCGCTGACCGCTTCGCGCGTCGGCGCGCAGAGCATCGAGGGCAGCAGCGCGCTGCCGTTTTCCAGTGTCAACAGCTGAGGGGTGTTTTCCCGCATCACGGCCACCGAACAGTTGGCGGTGCCGTAGTCAAAACCAATAAACATCGTCTGCAAAATCCCCATGCCGGTGAAGAAGGGGGGCGACTTTAGCGGATCGTCGCCAAGCCGACAACTGGAATTTAAAAGCAAGGCGCTGACGGTCAAGGGCGACTATCATTGAAACGCTATATAAAGGAGAGCTTATGGTGCTGTTACCCTGGACCCCGCCTTACGACTGGGCGTGGATGGTTGGTTTTCTGCAGGCGCGTGCCGTCGCCGGCGTCGAGCGCTTTGATGAAGGAGGCTACAGCCGCAGCTTTGGCGTGGAAGGCCACCGCGGGCTGATTCATCTGGCGCCGGACGAAGAGGCGCAGGGCCTGCGGGTGACCCTCTCCCCGGGGCTGCAACCGGTGGCGGAGATCTGCTATGCGCGAATTGGCCAGCTGTTTGATTTAGCCTGCGACCCGCGGCAGGTCGCCAGGGCGTTGGGCTCTCTGGCCCAGGCGCGGCCGGGGCTGCGCCTGCCGGGGGCGCTGGATGCCTTCGAGCAGGCGGTGCGCGCGGTGCTGGGCCAGCTGGTGAGCGTGGCGATGGCCGCCCGGCTCACCGCCAAAGTGGCGGCTGGCTGGGGCGAACCGCTGGCGGAGGCGCCTGGATATGTCTTGTTCCCGACGCCAAAGGCCCTGTCCCGGGCCGATCCGCAGGCGCTGAAGGCGCTGGGGATGCCGCTGCGACGCGCGGAGGCGCTGATCCACCTCGCCCGGGCGGCGCTCAGCGGCGAGCTGCCCCTGACGGCGCCGGCGGATATTGACGCCGGGCTGCGTCAACTGCAGACCCTGCCCGGGATTGGCCGCTGGACGGCAAACTACTTTGCCCTGCGCGGCTGGCAGGCGAAAGATGTCTTTTTGCCGAATGATTACCTGATTAAACAGCGCTTTCCGGGAATGACCCCGGCCGCCATCGCCCGCTATGCCCGCCGCTGGCAGCCGATGCGATCCTACGCGCTGTTGCATATCTGGTATACCGATGACTGGGCGCCGGCGGCGGAATAGCCGCCCGGGGCGCATACCACTGGTATCGGGACGCTGAAATCCCTATAATTGCCGCGTTTGGCGGTCCGCCGCCACCCTCCATCTCTATCCAGGTTAATCAGGTCGCAAAAATTTATGACTGATATGTCCCATCAGTGCGTCATTGTAGGCATCGCCGGCGCATCGGCTTCTGGCAAAAGTCTTATCGCCAGTACTCTCTATCGCGAATTGCGTGAACAAGTTGGCGACGAACATATTGGCGTCATTCCGGAAGACAGCTATTACAAAGATCAAAGCCATCTGTCGATGGAAGAGCGCGTCAAAACCAACTATGACCACCCGAGCTCAATGGACCACAGTCTGTTGTTCCAGCATTTGCAGATGCTGAAAAGCGGCCAGCCGATTGAACTGCCGGTCTATAGCTACGTCGAGCATACCCGCACGCCGAACACCATTCACGTCGAGCCGAAGAAGGTGATTATCCTTGAAGGGATCCTGCTGCTGACCGATGCGCGCCTGCGTAACGAGCTCAACTTCTCTATTTTCGTCGACACCCCTCTCGATATTTGCCTGATGCGCCGTATTAAGCGCGACGTTAACGAGCGCGGCCGCTCCATGGACTCGGTGATGGCCCAGTATCAGAAAACCGTGCGCCCGATGTTCCTGCAGTTTATTGAACCGTCGAAGCAGTATGCCGACATTATCGTGCCGCGCGGCGGCAAAAACCGCATCGCTATTGATATTCTGAAGGCCAAAATCAGTCAGTTCTTTGAATAACCTGGCCGAATTGTGTAACGTGCAAAGAGTAGCCCTGTTGCCCTCTCCGCCGCGAAGCGTGCGGGAAGCAGCCTTATAAGGAGAAAGCCCATGCGTCTGTGTGACCGAGATATCGAAGCCTGGTTGGATGAAGGGCGACTCGCCATCAATCCGCGTCCGCCCGTTGAGCGTATTAATGGCGCGACGGTTGATGTACGGCTGGGTAATAAATTCCGCACCTTCCGTGGCCACACGGCGCCGTTTATCGATTTAAGCGGCCCGAAGGCTGAGGTCAGCGCCGCGCTGGACCGCGTGATGAGCGAAGAGATCGTCCTGCCGGAAGGGGAAGCCTTTTTCCTGCATCCGGGCGAACTGGCGCTGGCGGTGACCTACGAGTCTGTCACCCTGCCTGCCGACCTGGTAGGCTGGCTGGACGGACGCTCCTCGCTGGCGCGCCTGGGGCTGATGGTGCACGTTACCGCGCACCGTATCGATCCAGGCTGGTCCGGCTGCATCGTGCTTGAGTTTTACAACTCCGGTAAGCTGCCGTTGGCGCTGCGCCCGGGGATGCCCATCGGCGCGCTGAGCTTTGAACCGTTATCGGGCCCGGCGGCCCGGCCGTATAACCGCCGTGAAGACGCCAAATATCGCGACCAGCAGGGCGCGGTGGCGAGCCGAATCGACAAGGATTGATAACGTCAACGGGGTGTTGCTGAGGGTGCCATGAGACGAATACTGACAACGCTGATGATCCTGCTGGCGGTCATTGTCGCCGGGCTTACCTCGTTGGTATTGCTGGTCAATCCCAACGATTTTCGCGCCTATATGGTGCATGAGGTGGCAGAGCGCAGCGGTTATCAGCTTGACCTTGATGGCCCGCTGCGCTGGCACGTCTGGCCGCAGCTCAGCATTCTCAGCGGACGGATGACGCTGACCGCCAGAGGCGCCGAAGAGCCGGTGATCCGCGCCGACAATATGCGCCTCGACGTGGCGCTGCTGCCGCTGCTCTCGCATCAGCTGCAGGTGAAGCAGGTGATGCTCAAGGGCGCGGTGATCCAGCTGACCCCGAAAACCGAGGCGGTTCGCGACAGCTCAGCGCCGGTGGTGCCGCATGATAACACCCTGCCGCTGGCCCCGGAGGATCGAGGATGGTCCTACGATGTCCGTCAGCTGCAGGTGGCCGACAGCGTGCTCTTCTTCCAGCATGAGAACGGCGAGCAGGTGACCGTGCGCGATATCCGTCTGCAGATGGAGCAGGATGAGAATCACCGGGCCACCGTGGATTTCTCCGGCCGGGTGAACCGCGACCAGCGCGACCTGGCGCTGAACTTCTCCGCCACCGTGCAGGGCGGCGATTATCCGCACTCCTTAAAAGCCGACTTTACCCAGCTTAGCTGGCAGCTGCGCGGCGCCGAGCTCCCACCGGACGGCATTAATGGTCAGGGGAGTCTGCAGGCCAGCTGGCAGGAAGATGACAAGACCCTGCGTTTTGACAACCTGAATCTGATGGCTAACCGCAGCACCGTTACCGGCAGCGGCAGCGTGGTGCTGGGGGATCGCCCGGACTGGTCGCTGGATTTGCACGCCACCACTCTCGATCTCGATAGTCTGCTGGCGCAAAGGTCGCCGGCGACGGACAGTAGCGCCAGTCAGCAGGGCCAGAGTCAGACGCGACCGCTGCGCCCGGTGATCGCCGACAGCGATGAGCGCGAAGATTACCAGAGCCTGCGCGGCTTCAACGGCCGAATGGCCCTGAGCGCCGACCAGCTGCAGTGGCGCGGTCTGAACTTCACCCAGGTGCAGAGCGAAATCAGCAACCAGCAGGGGCTGCTGACGGTCAGCAAAATGCAGGGCAATCTTGACGGCGGGCAGCTCTCTCTCCCTGGCACCCTGGATGCCCGCGGCGACACGCCGCTGGCGACGTTCCAGCCGGCGCTGCAGAATGTGGAGATCGGTTCGCTGATCAAAGCCTTTAACTATTCCTTAAACCTGACCGGCAAGCTGTCGCTGAGCGGCGAATTTTCCGGAACGCGCATTGACGCCGATGATTTCCGTCGCCACTGGCAGGGACAGGCTCAGCTCCAGATGGCCGATACCCGCACCGAAGGGCTGAACTTCCAGCAGCTGGTGCAGCAGGCCGTGGAGCGCAGCACCAACGTGCGGGCGCAGGAAAATTACGACAATGCCACCCGCCTGGATTCCGTGAGCAGCCGGCTGACGCTGGATAACGGGCTGGTGACGCTGAACCGCCTGCAGGGGCAGTCCGACGTGATGGCGATGACCGGCGAAGGACAGCTCGATCTGCAGAAAGAGAACTGCGATATGCGCTTCAACGTGCGTGTGCTCGGCGGCTGGAAAGGGGAGGGCAAGCTTATCGACCGTCTGAAACAGACCGCTATCCCGCTGCGCATCTACGGCGAGTGGCAGTCGCTGAGCTACAGTCTGCAGGTCGATCAGATCCTGCGCAAACAGCTGCAGGATGAAGCGAAGCAGCGCCTCAACGACTGGGTTGAGCGTAATAAAGGCAGCAAAGACGGCAACGATGCCAAAAAGCTGCTCGATAAGCTGTAATTCCTACCACCGCGGCCCGGAAGTTTCCGGGCTGTGTTTATCGTCAAAGCGTAATGTCACAATGATGCCGGGTGGCGGCTGCGCCTGACCCGGTCTGGATTATACGGTGGGTGTCATACCCCGATTAGTTCGCCATCCCGTAGGCCTGATAAGCGAAGCGCCATCAGGCAGTGTGGCGGCTACGCCTGGCCCGGTCTGGATTATACGGTGGGCGTCATACCCCCATTAGTTCGCCATCCCGTAGGCCTGATAAGCGAAGCGCCATCAGGCAGTGTGGCGGCTGCGTCTGACCCGGCCTGGATTATACGGTGGGTGTCATCCCCCGATTAGTTCGCCATCCCGTAGGCCTGATAAGCGAAGCGCCATCAGGCAGTGTGGCAGCTACGCCTGACCCGGTCTGGATTATACGGTGGGTGTCATCCCCCGATTAGTTCGCCATCCCGTAGGCCTGATAAGCGAAGCGCCATCAGGCATTGTGGCAGCTACGCCTGACCCGGCCTGGATTATATGGAGGGTGCCATACCCCGATTAGTTCGCCATTCCGTAGGCCTGATAAGCGCAGCGCCATCAGGCATTAAACAGGATACCTGGCTATCAATTTTACGGCCCGGGGTACCCCGGGCCGTTTTATGCCTGACGATTACACCTCATAATCCAGCTCATCCTGCTTTACCGGCGGGACGATCTGCACCTTCTGCACCCGATGGCTGTCGACCTGCAGCGTGCGCAGGGTATAGCCGTCAATCTCAATGGTTTCCCCCACCTGCGGCACATGCTGCAGATACTCCATCAGCAGACCGGCGACGGTGTGGTACTCCCGTTTATCATCCAGCGGCAGCGGAACGTACTGCACCAGATCCTCCAGCGGCATATGGCCGTTAACCGTCCATGAGCCGTCCTGATGATGCTGAATATCGTGCCGGGCATCGATCTCCTCCACCTCATTGGGCAGATTGCCGGCGATGGTCTCCATCACGTCGCTGAGGGTCACAATCCCCTCGACGGAACCAAACTCATCGACCACAAAGGCAAAATGGGTGCGGGCCTGGCGGAACTGCTCGAGCGCCGAGAGGAGCGGCAGACCCTCCGGGAAGACCAGCGGTTGACGGACCAGCGCCTGCAGATCCAGCGGCTCCTGACGCAGGGACTGCTGGAGCAGGTCAATAACATGCACCACACCCAGCAGATCTTCATTATCCTTCCCGCCGGTGACCACCAGCCGGGTATGCTGATTTTTCTCCACCAGGCTGCGGATCTCTTCCTCCGGCGCGCTGAGGTTGATGCGCTCGATATCATGGCGCGACGTCATAATACTGCTGACGCTGCGCTGATTAAGGTTCAGCACCCGCTCAATCATCAGTCGTTCCTGCGGATTAAACAGAGGATGTTGATCCTGATCGGCGACCAGCGACGCCGTGTCAGCATCCAGTTCAGCTTTTTCTTTCTGCCCGCTCAGCAGATTCATCACCGCTTCGGTAGTGCGCTGACGCAGCGTCATATTGGCGGAGAGGAAGCGACGGCGGTTAAACTGCGCCAGCTGGTTAAGGGCTTCAATCATGACCGAGAAGCCAATGGCCGCATATAGATAGCCTTTCGGAATAATAAAGCTGAAGCCTTCAGCAATCAGACTGAAGCCGATCATCAGCAGGAAGCTCAGACAGAGGATCACGATGGTCGGGTGGCTGTTAACGAAGCGCGTCAGCGCCTTGCTGGCCATCAGCATCAGGCTGATGGCGATAACCACGGCGGCCATCATCACCGCCAGGTGATCGACCATGCCGACGGCGGTGATCACCGAGTCAAGCGAGAAGATGGCGTCGAGCACCACGATCTGCGCCACGACGGCCCAGAATTTCGCCCCTTTGCGCTGGGTGGGGTTATCGCTGTCTTTCCCCTCCAGCCGCTCATTAAGCTCGACGGTCGCTTTAAACAGCAGAAACAGGCCGCCAAACAGCATAATCAAATCGCGGGCGCTAAAGCTGAAGTCGTGAAAAACAATCAGCGGTTTGGTCAGGGTGACCAGCCAGGAGATAGAGGCCAGCAGCAGAAGACGCATGACCATCGCCAGCATCAGGCCAGTAATCCGCGCGCGGTCGCGCTGGGCGGGAGGGAGTTTCTCGGCGAGGATAGCGATAAAGACCAGGTTATCGATACCCAACACCAGTTCGATAACCACCAGCGTGACGAGACCTGCCCAGATTGACGGATCGGCAATCCATTCCATATGTATTAAAACCTGTACGACTGCGGTATGTGTTACCACGATCATGGATAAGATGAGTCTAAAATGCAATAACGACGCGGATATCGCCCTGCCGTGGATGGATATATTTCCAGCGGATTAAGCGAACCGATAAGAATTATGTTCCGGAAAAGAACAGTGAAAAAATAACACCGTGGCGGCGACCATGGAATAAGCTTGCCGATATCAGAACTTTTTCCGCTGCGTTTCAGCGAGGGCGGCAAAAGGGCTTCCTCCCGCGGTTCGTCACGGCGAGCGCGGATGCGCAGAGCAGAAGCGAAGCGCGAAGCCCGCTCACAAAACCAGCATAATTCATATTATGAAGTGAGTGCAGAATAGGGCGGATCGCAGTTCACCGCCGCGGATTCAGGCTAATATGTCGTCATATCCGACTGTTTATGCTGAAATATATTGCCTGGCGAAATTTATTATCTATATCTATTCTTTCCGGGCATACGCGCGGCGCGGCGGGGCCGGCGGCCAACAGACCCCGATAGACGGGCCTCTCAGCCACATCGCGCGGCGCAAAGGAACGAGCCGCTGAATAACCTGAACGAAAATAAGATTATTCTCACTTCTGACTGTTGGTAAAAGGGAGTTGTGTGTATTCTTTTACGTGACAGTGAATTTAAGAATTTGGCGGGCAGATGCCCGGGCAGTATCCGTGTATTATCAGTTCCAATGGATTTGTGACATGTACAATTTTGCAAAACCGCGTGTTTTGCAACCAAACAGGTGAAGATGAATATGGCGAATTTGAAAGCGGTTATTCCGGTCGCAGGACTAGGCATGCATATGCTGCCGGCCACAAAGGCAATTCCAAAGGAGATGCTGCCGATCGTTGATAAGCCAATGATTCAGTACATCGTTGACGAAATCGTCGCCGCCGGGATCAAAGAGATTGTTCTGGTGACGCACTCCTCGAAGAACGCGGTGGAAAACCACTTCGATACCTCCTACGAGCTGGAAGCCCTGCTGGAACAGCGCGTGAAGCGCCAGCTGCTGGCGGAAGTGCAGGCCATTTGCCCGCCGGGCGTGACCATCATGAACGTGCGTCAGGCGCAGCCGCTGGGCCTGGGCCACTCCATCCTCTGCGCCCGCCCGGTAGTCGGCGACAACCCGTTTGTGGTGGTCCTGCCGGATATCATCCTTGACGGCGGCACCGCTGACCCGCTGCGCTATAACCTCGCCGCTATGATCGCCCGCTTTAACGAGACCGGCCGCAGCCAGGTGCTGGCGAAACGCATGCCGGGCGATCTCTCCGAATACTCCGTCATCCAGACCAAAGAGCCGATGGTGGCTGAAGGCCAGGTGGCGCGTATCGTTGAGTTTATTGAAAAACCGGACGAACCGCAGACTCTGGACTCCGATCTGATGGCGGTGGGGCGCTACGTGCTGTCGGCGGATATCTGGGCCGAACTGGAACGTACCGAGCCGGGCGCATGGGGCCGTATCCAGCTGACCGACGCCATTGCCGAACTGGCGAAGAAGCAGTCCGTCGACGCGATGCTGATGACCGGCGAAAGCTACGACTGCGGGAAGAAAATGGGCTACATGCAAGCCTTCGTCACCTACGGGATGCGTAACCTGAAAGAAGGCACCAAATTCCGCGAAAGCATTAAAAAACTGCTGGCCTGAGCGCCAGCGTAGTGCCGGGGGGCAGGGCGTGAACATTCGTCCTGCCGCTCATAACGTTATGCAGAAATTATTCATAACGTGAATGTTATAACGATTGTAAAGAAACGTATGGCTTCGGAGACTTCTGGTAGTTTGTCTCTGGCCTCTGTGGTGCAATGGTCGGAGTAGCAGCAATAATGCTTTATGAATAGTCACTTAGTGCGACAATTCCTAAAGCGAAGGGAAAGCGGTCAACGACAGCCAAAAATAAAACTTGACTGCGATCATGTTTCCGCTTTAAACATCTCACTTGCATGCATAAAAATGTGAAATGAATTGGCATGCGAGCTGGTACAGACATTACGGATAATCCCTGAGCACGGCAGTGGACATCATCGAAGGATCACAGGTATATGAACTGGCAACTCATCTCATTTTTTGGCGATAGCACCGTTTTGCTGCCCAGCGCAGCGGCGCTGTTTATTGTCCTGATGCTGCGTAAAACGTCGCGGTTGCTGGCGTGGCAATGGAGTTTGCTGTTCGGCATCACCGGCGCTATCGTCTGCGCCTCCAAACTGGCCTTTATGGGCTGGGGTCTGGGTATTCGTGAACTGGATTACACCGGCTTCAGCGGCCACTCCGCGCTCTCCGCGGCCTTCTGGCCTATCTTCCTGTGGCTGCTCAGCGCCCGTTTCTCCGTCGGTCTGCGTAAAGCGGCCGTTATTACCGGCTATGTTCTGGCCGCCGTGGTGGGCTATTCGCGGCTGGTCATCCATGCGCATTCCGTCTCGGAAGTGATTGCCGGCCTGCTGCTGGGCGCTGCTGGCAGCGCTTTGTTCCTGGTGTTGCAAAAACGTACCTCTGATCCGGAAAGCGTGAATATCTCATGGGGCGGTGTCGCATGCCTGGTGATGGTTCCACTTATCCTTTTACATAGCGGCAGCAAAGCGCCGACTCAGTCCCTGCTGGGACAAATCGCCACCGCGGTGGGGCCGCTGGATAAACCCTTTACGCGTACCGATCTGCACAAGCAGGCCTGGTAATCGCCATTTGTTTTACAGGGGAAATTAAGTTTTCGCTGGTTAATTAGACAAATAAGAAAATAATCTACTATATATCCGGTAATTGATAATTCATATTTATGAAATAATGAAGTGCTACTACATTGTTATTGAATATTTGCCTGGATATAGCTTTGATCAGACGTTTCTTAAATGCGCTGAGACGTTACCTGATGCACATTCAATGAATATCCAGACACAGGAAACTATTAGAAATTGTAGTTGACTATAACGCCATCATCTGATTTTTGCATGATGATGAGCTATGGAAAAAGACGTTTTTTTACAGTCAGTTAGCTGCATGTGTGATGTTGTAGCAGTACCGGGAAGATTTCTAACCCTGGAAATCAGTGAATAATCTTAATTGGTGACCCGCTTATTTTTTGTCAGTAGAACGACAGGCGGCATTAATTGGCAGATATTCGGTAACAACACTCCCAATTGTGACCGAAATCCCGTAAACTTAACGCCGCCAAAAATAATGGCCTGACCAATTATTCATCCACAGGTCGATAAAAAATTAAGTCGTTCAGGTAGTCAGTGCGCTGGTAGCTGTTAAGCCAGGGGCGGTAGCGTCGCTGAAGCCGCTTGCTGCTGCACAGAGGTTCTCTTCAACGGCTGTAAAATCGTTCCGGTCAGGATGATCACCCTCAATAGATATCTATCAATTTTCTACGGATATCCTCAGAAGTTGGCCAGGAGCGGCTGCTGATATCGCCTGGAGATTAACTTTCCTGTCTCATCGATAGCCTGTAGGGTAAAATTCGCCTACATTGTGAGCTGAGTGGATGTTATAAGGCTAACAAGCAGCTTAGGGTAAATGTACTTGCCTCGCCGGTGTTGCACAGCGAAGTCAGCTGGTGCCGCGAGCGCTTTCTATCTTGGTATTCCCCTCATTCTCATTGAGATACGACAGCGGGGCTGAAAATGGATCTTGTACAATGATAAAAATTGCGCGCATTGCCGTGACGTTGGGTTTGCTTTCCTCCCTGGGAGCCCAGGCTTACGCGGCCGGGTTAGTAGTAAATGACAACGACTTGCGTAACGACCTGGCCTGGCTTTCCGATCGTGGGGTCATCCATCTGAGCCTGTCGACTTGGCCGCTGAGCCAGGAAGAGATCTCCCGGGCGCTAAAAAAGGCCAAACCGTCCTATTCTTCTGAGCAAGTGGTGCTGGCTCGTATTAACCAGCGACTGTCTGCCTTAAAAGCGGATTTCCGGGTTACCGGCTACACTTCAACCGATCAGCCGGGCACTCCGCAGGGGTTTGGTCAGACACAGCCGGCAGATAACTCGTTAGGCCTGGCGTTCAACAACAGCGGCGAGTGGTGGGATATCCACCTGCAGGGTAACGTCGAAGGAGGGGAGCGGATCAGCAACGGATCGCGCTTCAACGCCAACGGCGCATACGGCGCGGTGAAGTTCTGGAACCAGTGGCTCTCTTTTGGTCAGGTACCACAGTGGTGGGGACCGGGCTATGAAGGTAGCCTGATCCGCGGGGATGCGATGCGGCCGATGACCGGTTTCCTGATGCAGCGAGCCGAGCAGGCGGCGCCGGAAACCTGGTGGTTACGCTGGGTGGGGCCATGGCAGTACCAGATCTCCGCCAGCCAGATGAATCAATATACCGCTGTGCCACACACGAAAATTATCGGCGGTCGTTTTACCTTTTCACCATTCCAGTCTTTAGAATTAGGCGCATCACGCATTATGCAGTGGGGTGGGGAAGGGCGGCCTGAATCACTCAGTAACTTCTGGGATGGTTTAACAGGCAAGGATAATACCGCCGCAAACGATCCCAATGAACCAGGGAACCAACTGGCCGGTTTTGACTTTAAGTTCAAACTCGAGCCGACTCTTGGCTGGCCGGTGAGCTTCTACGGGCAGATGATCGGCGAGGATGAGTCTGGTTTTCTTCCTTCAGCAAATATGTTCCTTGGCGGTGTTGAAGGGCACCATGGGTGGGGCAAAGATGCGGTTAACTGGTATGTGGAAGCGCATGACACGCGTACCAACATGAGCCGAACCAATTACAGCTATACCCACCACATCTATAAAGATGGTTATTACCAACAAGGGTATCCACTGGGAGATGCGATGGGTGGGGATGGTCAACTCATTGCCGGGAAGGTTGAGCTTATTACGGAGGATAACCAGCGCTGGAGTACGCGCCTGGTTTACGCCAAAGTTAACCCGGAGAATCAGTCGATCAACAAAGCGTTCCCTCATGCGGATACTCTGAAAGGTGTACAGCTGGGCTGGAGCGGAGATGTGTATCAGTCTGTTCGTCTGAATACTTCATTGTGGTACACCAACGCTAACAACAGCGACAGCGATGACGTTGGTGCCAGCGCAGGGATAGAGATACCGTTTAGTTTATAAGGCTGAATGCTGAAAATAGAGGAGAGAGGGTGGTAGTGCTGCAGGAGGCAGTCAGTTTTTATCTCTCCACAAGCCGGCAGGTAAGCAACGGCGATGACAGCTGCTCAGGAATTGGCAAATTTTGATTTACTGATGATGTGACATTATGAAGAAAAAAATTGTTAGATTTTCGGCATTAGCGTTGGCGATTGGGTTTTTATCGGGTTGTACAATCATCCCTGGTCAGGGATTAAACAGTCTGCGCAAGAACGTGGTTGAGCTTCCAGACAGCGACTACGATCTGGATAAATTAGTGAACGTGTATCCAATGACACCAGGCCTGATCGATCAGCTCCGTCCAGAGACCGTTCTTGCTCGTCCCAATCCGCAACTGGATAATTTACTTCGTAGTTATGAATACCGTATTGGGGTGGGTGACGTGCTGATGGTTACCGTATGGGACCATCCGGAACTCACAACGCCTGCAGGTCAATACCGTAGCGCCAGCGACACCGGTAACTGGGTTAACTCCGATGGGACCATCTTCTATCCTTATATCGGTAAGGTGCAGGTAGCGGGAAAAACGCTTAGCCAGGTACGCCAGGATATAGCCAGCCGTTTAACCACTTATATTGAAAGCCCGCAGGTTGATGTAAGCGTTGCGGCCTTCAGATCTCAAAAAGTATATGTGACTGGTGAAGTTGCAAAATCTGGTCAGCAGCCAATTACCAATATTCCCTTAACAGTCATGGATGCAATCAATGCGGCAGGTGGATTGGCACCAGACGCAGACTGGCGAAACGTGGTGCTTACCCATAATGGCAAGGATAGTAAAATCTCACTGTATGCCTTAATGCAGAAAGGTGACTTAACCCAGAACCATCTGCTGTACCCAGGGGATATTTTATTTGTGCCACGTAATGACGATCTGAAAGTGTTTGTTATGGGGGAAGTGGGCAAACAGAGCACCATGAAGATGGACCGCAGCGGCATGACCCTGGCGGAAGCGCTGGGCAATGCAGAAGGTTTGTCTCAGGCGATGAGTGATGCCACGGGGGTATTCGTTATTCGCCAGCTTAGGGGTGATAAGCAAGGTAAGATTGCAAATATCTATCAACTTAATGCACAAGATGCTTCGGCAATGGTACTGGGCACAGAATTCCAATTGCAACCATATGATATTGTTTATGTAACTACTGCACCACTGGTTCGTTGGAACCGTGTGATTTCACAGCTTGTGCCAACTATTACTGGGGTACATGATATGACTGAAACTGTCCGTTACATTAAGAGATGGCCTAACTAATGTTTGATTCAATTCTAGTTGTGTGCACGGGAAATATCTGTCGCTCACCAATAGGCGAACGTTTTCTACGTAAAGTCTTGCCTAATAAAAGGATAGACTCTGCAGGGACAGGTGCTTTGATTGATCATGCCGCTGATGAAAGTGCGATAAAAATAGCTGTAAAACATGGGATTTCTTTAGAAGGGCATAAAGGAAGGCAATTTACTGCTTCCATCGGACGGCAATACGATTTGATATTGGTGATGGAAAAATCTCATATTGAACAAATTGGGCGTATAGCACCAGAGGTTCGTGGAAAAACTATGCTTTTTGGACACTGGTTGAATCAACGTGAAATACCAGATCCTTATCGTAAAAGCGACGAGGCATTTGCCTCAGTTTACAAATTAATTGAAGAAGCTGGTAATTGCTGGGCTTCTAAACTTAGTAACCCTTAAGCAGGGAAGATAATGCATGTCATCAATAAAAAGTAACAAACCTATTAATGATTCAGATGAACTAGATCTGGGGCGTGTTATCGGTGAAATATTCGACCATAGAAAATTAATAATCGCGGTAACCTCACTATTTACGCTTATCGCGCTTATATATGCCTTACTTGCTACCCCAATATATCAGGCGGATGCATTGATACAGGTTGAACAAAAGCAAGGTAACGCGATACTTAGCAGTCTGAGCCAAGTCTTTCCTGATAGTCAGCCTCAATCAGCACCTGAAATTACACTACTGCAATCACGAATGATATTGGGTAAGACCGTAGATGATTTAAATTTACAAGTCAAGGTCGAAGAATTATTTTTCCCCGTCATTGGTCAAGGATTAGCGCGTCTTTTTAATAAAACAAAAAATACTATTCAGGTACATAAACTTTTTATTTCACCAAATATGTATGATGATAATTTTATTACTTTGACAGTTAAAAATGATCATCAATATAGTATTTCTGGTGAAAATATAGATTTTGATGGGGAAATTGGTCGGCTCATTGATAAGAATGGGATAAGGATTCAAGTCGATAGTATCAATGCTGAACCCGGGACAAGATTTCTGTTAACTTATACATCTCGCATAAATGCTATAAACTATTTACGGGATTCATTACTCATCGCAGATCAAGGTAAAGATACCGGGATGTTAACGATATCTCTTCTTGGTAGTGATCCAGATTTAATTAAAAGAGTAATTGATAGTATAAGTGACAATTACTTAGAACAAAATATTGCACGCCAAGCAGCTCAAGATGCAAAGAGCTTGGATTTTTTAAATCAACAATTACCAAAAGTCAGAACAGAATTAAATGAATCTGAAGATAAATTAAATGCATACAGAAGGCAAAAAGATTCAGTAGACCTTTCTTTGGAAGCTAAATCGGTTTTAGATCAAATAGTAAATGTTGATAATCAACTTAATGAGTTGACGTTTAAAGAGTCTGAAATATCGCAATTATATACACAAGAACATCCTACCTATAAAGCCTTGATGGAAAAGAGGAAAATTTTACAAGATGAAAGAGCAAAGCTGAATAAACGAGTATCAACAATGCCTGAAACTCAGCAAGAGGTTTTGAGGTTGAGTCGTGATGTAGAATCAGGCAGAGCTGTTTATATGCAATTGTTAAATCGTCAGCAAGAGTTGAATATCGCAAAGTCGAGCGCAATAGGTAATGTCAGAATAATTGACAATGCTGTAACACAGCCAAAACCAGTAAAACCTAAAAAATTAATCATTATAGCGATTGGCCTAATTTCAGGCTTTGCAATATCGCTAGGTGTTGTATTCTTAAGAACTTTCTTACGTAGAGGAATAGAGTCTCCCGAACAGCTTGAGGATTTAGGAATAACAGTATATGCAAGTATACCTGTAGCTGAGGTATTATCAAATCGGGCGAAGCAACCAAGTAAAATCAGGTTTAAAAAGGAAGAGGACGCTAATTATACTTATCTGGCGACTAGTCACCCAACAGATCTGGCTATAGAGGCAATAAGAGGACTTCGAACGAGTCTACATTTTGCAATGATGGAAGCTCGCAATAATATATTAATGATCTCTGGTGCAAGTCCAAACGCAGGAAAAACTTTTGTAAGTTCAAACTTAGGGGGCGTAATAGCACAGACGGGTAAAAAAATACTATTTATTGATGCCGATCTAAGAAAAGGCTATACGCATAAAATATTTAACGAGTCAAATGAAAATGGATTGTCTGAGTATCTTTCGGGGAAAATAAAATTAGAAGACACAATTAAGCATCTTGTTTCTGAAGGATTTGATTTCATTTCGAGAGGTATGGCATCACCAAATCCAGCTGAACTTTTGATGCATCGACGTTTTGGTGAACTTATTAAATGGGTCAGTCAGGCATATGATATGGTGATAATTGATACTCCGCCTATTCTAGCGGTTACCGATGCAGCTATTATAGGTAATTATGTCGGAACTACTTTACTTGTTGCCAGGTTTGAACAAAATACAACTAAAGAGTTAGAAGTTAGCGTAAAACGATTTGAGCAAAGTGGTGTTGCAATAAAAGGATGTATCTTAAATGGAGTTGTAAAAAAAGCAAGTAGTTACTATGGTTATGGCTATGCCCATTATGGTTATTCTTATAAAGATGAAAAATAAATAAGGTTTGGCCGAGTTTCCTCGGCCGACTTTAATAGCAGACGATATTTATCGCACTTTTCTTGATGCAAACTACAATTTTATTAAAAATGTAGGAGTATAAGTTAGCAAATCAAGAAAATAATCAGTATAAACCATACTAAAACATTAAAGAACAGAAGTTCAGTTGAGAGGGAAAATATGTCACCTTTCGGTAGGAATATAATAGTTAGTTCAGCTCTGGCTTTATCCGATATTATTACTTTTGCGATAACGCCTTTCATAGCTATTTTTATTTTATCCTTAGCATTCTATGATTTTGATAAAATAGCTCCTGTCGAACAATACCGGGGATGGGTTGTACTTCATTGTTTATTGGCTTTTTGCTGTGTTTCTTGGTTTTCAATTAGACTACGTCATTATTTTTATAGAAAAACATTTTGGTATGAATTGAAGGAAATTTTACGTACCTTGGTTATCTTTGCCGTAATTGAGATAGCTGTTCTGGCATTCGCATCATGGGCGTTCTCGAGATATTTATGGATATTATCATGGCTCATTACATTTTTGCTTGTGCCTGTTGCGCGAATGATAGTTAAACGGCTTCTTAATGCTTTAGGGCTTTGGGAACGGGATACATGGATTGTAGGTAATGGCAAGAATGCGTATGAGGCATACAAAGCAATAAAAAGCGAGCATAATTTAGGCTTGGTTATCGTAGGGTTTATTTGTGATACAAAATCAGATGAAAATAAAACTATCGAAGGGCTTCCGGTAGTTTATGGCGATGAAAAATGGTTATCTTCTAAAGATAAAAGGACACAATTTATTTTGGCGGTAGAATCTAACCAAAGTGATATAAGGAATAATTGGCTTAGAGATTTAATGATCAAAGGATATAGATACGTGTCGGTCATCCCAACGCTTAGGGGAATGCCGCTGGATAGTACGGATGTATCTTTTATATTTAGTCATGAGGTAATGATTTTCCGTGTGCAGCAAAATCTAGCAAAATGGTCATCACGATTAATGAAGCGATGCTTTGATATTGCAGGTTCCTTGACTATTATACTAATTCTATCACCATTATTAATTTATATTACAACAAAAGTCAAAAAAGACGGTGGTCCAGCTATTTATGGTCATGAAAGGGTTGGGAAAAACGGGCATAAGTTTAAATGTCTCAAATTCCGATCTATGGTAATAAATTCACAAGAAGTACTATCTAAGCTTTTAGAAAACGACCCAGTGGCGAGGGTTGAATGGGATACTACGTTTAAATTAAAGAATGATCCTCGTGTCACACCTATTGGAAGATTTCTTCGGCGTACAAGCTTAGATGAACTACCTCAATTATTTAATGTTCTTAGAGGGGAAATGAGCTTAGTCGGACCTAGACCAATCATAACTGACGAGTTAGCACGCTATAACGATGAGGTAGCCTACTACCTCTTAAGCAAACCAGGAATGACGGGTTTATGGCAGGTAAGCGGTAGAAGTGATGTCGATTATGATACACGCGTTTATTTAGATGCATGGTATGTAAAAAATTGGTCTATGTGGAATGATATTGCGATTTTGTTTAAAACTGTAGGTGTAGTTTTGAAGCGCGATGGTGCCTATTAAAGTGGTTCCTTGAATATTAATGAGTAATTAATTACCCATGTATTTTGCATGGAGAAAATTATGAAGCTTAAATATGTATTGCTTTTTGCTGTTTGGTCAATTAGTTGTTATGGCAATAATACATCATTCAACCCTGGGGAAATGTGGTTTGATGATGATGGAAATAAAATTAATGCGCATGGTGGTCAAGTTATAAAAGTCGATGATCTATATTATTGGATAGGAGAGTATCGAGATACTGGTCGTAAGAATACAGGTAAGGTTAATGAATATTCATCTAAGGATTTATATAATTGGAAAAATGAGGGAGTAATCTTGGATCTTTCAAGATTGCCAGGGAAGTATTCTGTTGAACGACCTAAGATAATATATAATAGAAAATCTAAAAAATTTATCATGTGGTTTCATTTAGAGTTAAATGGTAAATATAGAACAGCTAAAGCGGGTGTTGCTATATCAAACTCAATAAATGGCCCTTTTAAATTAGTTAATCAGTTATGGCCGAATGCTGGTGTTCTACCAATAAGTACTCAGTACGCAGTTGCTGCCAATAATTTAAAAAATAATATAATGGATGCTGACTCGAAATTTGAATCGAGGATTGCAACAGGTAATTTGCTTAGAGATATGACTGCATTTGTCGATGATGACGATAAAGCGTATATAATTTATTCTTCTGATGGCAATAAGTCGATACAAATTGCAGAGCTCAATGATGATTATACTAATTTTAATGGTCGTTATATCAGGATCCTGATAGGAGAGATGAACGAGGCACCAACTTTAGTAAAACATGATAATCGATATTTTCTCATTACCTCTGGCGTAAATGGTTTTGGACCGTCTTCGGCTCGCTTATCATTTTCAGACAACATTTTTGGTAATTGGAAATCATCCGGTTCACCAGTAAAAGACTCTTCTAAAAATAATATAACTACAACTTTTTTCAGCCAGGGAACGTATATATTAAAAGTTAACTCACAAGAGGTCGATAAATATATATTTATGGCAGATCGGTGGGACCCTGATAATTTAAACAATAGTACATATGTTTGGTTGCCATTGACATTTGAAAATAATTTGCCAACAATAAAATGGCATGATAAGTGGCAATATTAATATAATGTATCGTAGTTAGAAAAACACTGAGATAACCTATTAATATGAATAATGAGAAGATCAAAATAGCAATTATCATGCCTGCATATAATTGCGAGGATACAATAAAAAAATCAATCCTATCAGTAATTAATCAAACGTATACAAATTGGCATTTATACATAATTAATGATTGCTCGGTGGATAATACTTCTATTATTCTTGAAGATTATTTTCTTAATGATAAAATCACAATTATAGAAAATGAAGAAAATATTGGGGCTGCTGGTAGTCGAAATCGAGGAATTACTCTAAGTACTGAACCTGTTATAGCTTTTATTGATAGTGATGATTTATGGAATGAGAATAAATTATTATTACAAGTCGAAGAAATAGCTAAAGGTGAAAAGTTTATTATTACCGATTATGATTACATTGAGCAATCTACTCAACGAACTTTCTCTGTATCATGGGGAAAAAAGTATCTGACTGAAAAAGATTTTTTGAAGAAAAAGTTTAGAGTCTGTTTTTCTTCATTATTGTACATCAGGTGTGAAAATCAATTTAAAAAAATAGGACATGAAGATTTTGTTTTTTTATTTGAACTTTTTAAATTGTATGGGGATGCAAAAGTTATAAATAAAAATCTAGTATCATATATTTCAGTCGAGAATTCACTTTCATCTAATAAGAAAAAGGCCATTATATGGCATGTGAATTGTTTGAAATATATTTTCAATGATAATTACTTAAAGGTTTTTTATTATTTTCTTTATTATATGGTAAATGGAATATTATTTAAAAGGAAAAATAGATGAAGCAGAGAATACTAATTATTATAGAGAATGCATTTTCTTTCGCGGGAACTGAAAATGTGTGTAATTTCATGACTGATTGTTATGGCCCAGATAATGAAGTAATAATACTCTCTTTGAAAGGAAAAGGAGATACGTTTTATAAATTTGAACATGTCAAAAGAATTATCAGCCTTGAAGATATTGGTGCTTCAACTTACAGTATTATAAAACATGTTCAGAATATAAATCCAGACTATGTTTTTGTCATAAGTATGGGAAAACTTTCTGTACTGTATGCGTTTCTTTCATTTTTTAGTTTTAAAAGTTTGAATAATACATTTGCATGTGAACATGTATCATATTCTTCTTTCCCATGGTATGTTAAATTACTTAAAATATTCACCTTACGTTTTTATAAAAAAGTTATCGTGCTGACTGAAAGAGATTCAAAAAAATTAACTTCTTTAGCTATTAAAAACTTGAAGATTTCTAATCCAGTTCATATGAAAAATATCGTGAGAACGGAAAAGCCTAAAATAGTACTGGCGATAGGAAGATTAGAACATCAAAAAGGAATTGATAGGTTAATTAGTATTTGGTCTTTATTTTATAAAAAACATCCGGACTGGATACTTAATATTGCCGGAACGGGAAGTTGTGAGCATCAATTAATAGATCAGGTAAAGAAAGAAAACTTAGAGGGATCAATATTTTTCCTTGGTAAAGTAAAAAATGTCGATGAACTATATAATAATGCTGGTATTTATGCAATGACCTCACGGTATGAGGGTTTACCTATGGTTTTGTTGGAAGCTAAGTCGTGGTCATTACCAGTTGTAGCATTCGATTGTCCAACAGGTCCAAGAGAGATAATAAATCATGGTGAAGATGGGTTCCTTATAGAAGATGGTGATATTGACGTTTTTGTGGAAAAACTATGCTTATTAGCAGAAGAAGATGATATATATTTCAAGTTTTGTTCAAATATTAAAAATACCTCCAATCCATTTTCAGTGGAAAAGATTAAAGAGCAATGGAAAATGCTCATTAGTGAATAAATAAGTTACAGTTTCTTTTATCTAAAATATGGAGAATGGCTAATGCAATTGAGAAGGGAGAGTCTTTTATCTCTTATAGTTACCTTTTTTTCACCCTTAATTGGTGCCGTTTTATCATTATTAACCTATAAACGTGGTCATGAAAAAAATTTATTCGTCTCATTAAGTTTATTTGCATTTGCAGTTACATATTTTATTCCCCCGCTTCAAGATCTTTATCGTCGTTATACTCTTAATTATTTGCCTTACTCGGAGAATACAACCTATATTGATGCTATTACAGGTCATGTTGATATTTTGATGTATGTCGTTTTGTTGTTTTTCAAAAAAAATAACATTCCGTTTTTTTGGGCTCCTGCATTAGAGGCTGCTTTTTCGGTTTATTTAGGGCTGTCAGCTGTAAATACAGCCATAAAAGATAAACTATATAAAAATAAGCAAAAAGCTTTTGTTTTTCTCCTTTCTTTTTTAATGATTAATTTTGTAGGTATTGCTCTTGGGCTACGTTTCGGCTTTGCTGTAAGTCTTTTTACATATGCAGCGATTAAGATTATTTATAAAGAGCGAGTAATCTTAAGTTATCTATTTTTGCTATTATCTGTTTGTACGCATTTCTCGATGCTAATACCAGTTGCAGTTTTGATTGCAAGTATGTTTTATAGTGTGAATAAAAAAATCACGCCTGTTTATTGTTTGCTAGCTTATCTAGCAGGCACTTTTGTATTTTTTTCATTATTTAATTCTATACAATTAGGGAATATAAATGATTACGCGCAAGCCGGTTATATAGATGGTAAATTTGCTAATGCCGATACTACCGGAAATGCCATGATAATGAGTATATTCCGATTTACATTTTTCTTTGTTCTCTATGTTATTTATTATTTTTCCAATAATACTTGCATCTCTAATTGCGAGTTGAGGTTGGAGAAATTCATTAACTTAATGTTAATAACATGTTTTTTAATGACCGTTTCTTTTTCGGCTTTCAGCCGTTATATGAATGGGGTATTACTATATTTCATTTTTGTTTATATAATGGCAAGGTTTTTTATTTCATATAAAAAAGGTGCTAAGTTAATAATCATCTTTTTTATAATTTTAAACTTTGCGCTACAATATGTTTATGCACAAAGGCGAGCATTAGTATTTGGTGAGATGTGGAGAGGTCTTTATACACCAGTAATATATTCTTTATATTATTCTAATGATGATCTTAAAATATATTTAAAACATATTGATGCTGATGGCGATGTAAGTGGTTATGGTTATCCGTCTAATTAACTTTATATATATAGTAGAATTAAAATGGCGAATCAAGAAGTTAGTAGTAGAAAGGTTTTTACCGGGTTCATCTGGTTTATTATTAGCAAGTTATTTCCGGCACTGAGCGGACTGATAATTTTCTTCGTGACATCAAGAGCTATTACAGCTGAAGATCTTGGATTGATTACATTATCAGTTTCGATAATAACCTTTATAATATACTTAAGTTATAATGGCTTTTGTGATGCAATAATACAAATAAAAGAACTTAAACAAAAACATATAAATACTGTTTTTTTTCTAAACACAATATCATCAAGTATTTTGTTTACGATAAGTGCTGTGGTCATTTTTATGTTAACATATTTTGGGGTTTTCCCAAAACGGTTAAACTATATATATACAATCTTAGGTTTGAAATGCTTATTAGATACATTCTCTCTTCTCCCGGTTGCTCTTTTAGCCAGGCAAATGGAATTTAAGGCGATTGGTATACGTACATTATACTCATCAATTATTTCTGCATTAGTTGCACTTCCTGTTTTTTACTATTTTGGTTCTATATCTGCTTTAATTGTAAATTATTTAACTTCTTCTATTTTAGGTTTTATCATTGCTTGGATCTCATCACCGTATCCTCTAATTATAAAATTTGATAGGGAAAGCTACAAAGATTTAAGACATATTGGAGTTACGACAACTGCCGCAAAGTTAATATCAAGCGTTAGCTTTGATAACATATTTATTGGCTTTTTTGGTTCTGGAGTAACTTTAGGATTATACTCTTTTAGTAAAAGAGTATTCGGTATATTTACTGATATATTATCAGGTGGTATCTCTTCTGTTACTTATCCATTATATGCTTCATTACAAGATGATAAAAATAAGCTTAAAGAATCATTTCTCAAAGCAACCTTCCTTTCAGCACTTGTCGGTATTCCAGCTTACACTGGCTTAATTCTATTATCTCCTTCATTAATTCCATTATTTTTTGGTTCACAATGGAATGAAGCAGTGCCCGTACTACAAATAAGTTGTTTATTAGGATTCATAACATGCATTGGTTCTCTGCAAACATCTTTAATTAAAGGTGTCGGTAAATCAATGTGGATCCTAAAATATCAATGCGCACAGCAGATCCTTACCATACTTATAGCTATCTTATTTTCTCCACAGGGACCAACTGTTGTAATGGCGATGATAACAATAAAAACATTTTTAGTTTGGCCCTTCACTATCTTTTATATAACAAAACTGCTATCAATTTCAGTTTTCTCTTATCTAAGAAATCTATTCAAACCATTTGTGAGTGGTGCTGTTCTTGTATGCGTCTTTTATCTTTTGAAAGTTTTATTAGGATCCATCAATCCATATTTGTTTGTGGTGCTTGAAATTTTTATATGTGCTGTTTTCTATATATTGTCTATTCTCATACTTGCAAGGCGCGAGATCATTATTATGCTTTCTGGGCTAAAGAAATAATAGTATAGTGGAGCGAGAATGTTAAACTTTTTGATACCTGTAAAAAATCATATCGATATTAAGAATTGGGATATTATAAAGAAAAATATTCAATCAACTCTGATATCTATTAATAACCAAAGCGATAATAATTGGCATTGCTATATAGTATGTAATACTGGCTGCGATCTACCTGCATTACCTGATGAAAATAAGTTCACTATCTTATCTGTAGATCTAAATAAAATGAATGTCCAAAAGTCTGCTGGATTACATTCTTATTATGACGCTATAAGAGAAGATAAAGGACAGCGTTTATATACAGCTTTTAAAAAATGTAACAATGACGATTTTTTTATGGTTGTTGATTATGATGACTTTATTCATAAAGATATCTCCTTATATGTTAACAAACACCAGAATGAAAATGGATGGTATATTGATAAAGGTTATTTTTACTCTGGTGGTAACGTCTTAATTAAGACAAAAAAATTCGATACAAAATGTGGGACTTCAAATATTCTGAAAGTTTCATTGGTTTACGAATTTAATAATGGAGAAAAGGAATTGTCAATTTCATTGATCAAAGAACTTCTTGGCAGCCATCGATTTTTAAAGAAATACATGGTTGATAAAAAGAAAGAATTTAAAAGTATTCCGTTTTATGCAGCCCTATATAATATCGGTATCCCTGGCTCAACTAGCGGAACTTCAGGGGTCATGAGTAATTTCTTTTCGTTAAATGTTTTGATTAGAAGACCTGATCGTTTTGTCAGAAATTTTTTTAATATAAGATGGTTTTCTTCAAAAAAGAAAAAATTCTTTGGTCTTGTTAATTAACTAAGGTGATAAATTGAAAGTATTTTATTATAAGTCTAAAAATGGAAATTTTGGTGATGATATTAATGGTTGGTTGTGGGATAGATTACTGCCCAATTTTTTTGATAACGATGAAAATACAAGACTTTCAGGTATAGGTACTATTATTGATTCTTATATGCCACACGCAAGAAAGTGGTACGTATTATCAAGTGGTGTAGGATATGGTTTTCCTCCCTCACATTTTGGAAAGGATAATTGGAATATACTATGTGTACGTGGCCCATTGTCAGCTAATATACTTAATCTACCTCCGGAAAAATTTATAACTGATGGAGCAGCCTTTTTAAATAAAATCCCTGAGTTTTCACCCCTATCTGAGAAGGAAAGGAAAGGGATAATTTTTATCCCACATCATTATGCTGTTCATGCAGGGGAATGGGAAGAAGTTTGTAAACTTGCTGGTGTTGAATTTGTAAACCCTGAAAGTGATTCTAAATATGTTTTAGATAAGATTAGAAATGCTAAATTAGTATTGGCTGATGCTATGCATGCAGCTATTATTGCTGATGCTTTTCGCGTCCCTTGGGTTCCGATGGTAACATCTCCTCAAATAAATACATTTAAATGGCTTGACTGGACCTCAACTATTGAACAAAGATATACTCCTATAGTATTAGGGAGCAGTTCCTTAAAAGAAATGGTAAGGAGCAAAGGTTTATTTTTATATGGCGAAAAATATTACAATAATAATTGTGATGTAGAGTCCTCGATCAAACAATTTAAAATTCAAAGAAAAATAAAATCCCACACTCTTTGGCCTTTATATCGCAAACCTGCCAGTTTTCTAGCTAATCGAGTGGCAATAAATGCGGCTTCTTTAGTCGAGAAAATTGATAGATCGTTAAATCAAAAGTTTATAGATGAAAGCGTTAAAATAATGATTAGCGCCTCACAGCAACATGGTTTCCTAAGTGATGACAAAATCTTTGAAAGTAATTTAGGGCGTTTATACGATTGTCTCTATTTACTAAAGAAATAATCTAATATCTTCTGAAATATAGAGGGCTACATGAGTTTAAAAGTTAGCGTTATTATACCCACTTATGGGAGAGCTTCCTTAATAGGACGAGCCATTGAGAGCGTTATTTCTCAGAAGCATGAGGATATTGAAGTAATTATTATAGATGATAATTCAGATGAAAATATTTCTCTCGAAACAAAAAAAATAGTTGACAGTTTTTCATATCATCCAGCAGTCAAATATTATAAAAATGAAAGTAATATTGGCGGCTCTCTATCAAGAAATGCGGGTATTTCAAAATCAGAAGGTGACTTTATTGCATTCCTTGATGATGACGATTATTTTTTGGAGGATAAAATCAGCCGACAATTAAAGTTTTTAGTTGATGGTGGATATGATGTAACGTTATCTGACATGTTTGTTGAAGATGAAAATGGTAAGCGGCTTGAGAAAATACATTCTGCGCAATGTGCTGGAATAGGGGATTTTATTGTAAGAGGTGTGGCATTAACTCCAATGATAATAGCTCGAAGGGATTGTGTATTAGATGTAGGGATGTTTGATGATACCCCAAGATTCCAAGATCATATTTTTATGCTAAAGTTATTAAAGCATCAAGCTAGAGTTGGAGTTTTGAATGAACCTTTGGCAGTACATTATGAACATTCGGGACATCGTATAACAAATTCGGATAAAAGCTTCAGCGGCTATATGTTACGAATGAAAATGGAAGAAACTTTATTCCCTTTTTTATCAACGAATGAATTGTCAAGTGCGAAATTTAAGCACGCCACTTTGAAATCAAAAATTATTACAGATCAAAAAAACACCTTTGCTGGTGTTATTTATCTTTTAAAAAAAATACATTTAATTAGGACCTATTATGATTTTAATCTTTTTTTCAGAAATCTTGTGAGAAATATTTTTTTTCGAAATTATAGGTTCTAAAAATGCTTTCAATTATAATCCCTCTTTATAATGCTGAGTTGCATGTTCCTAATCTACTTAATAATATAAAAGAGCTAGACCTTGAAACTATAGAAGTCATACTAGTTAATGATGGTTCAAATGATTCAACTGAGTTATTGATTCTGGATTTTATAAGCTCACTGCAAAGCACAAATGTAAGATTGGTAAATAAAAATAATGGTGGGGTATCTTCTGCAAGAAATGTCGGCTTGAATAATATAAGTTGTGACTCATTATATTTGGCTTTTTTTGATTGTGATGATTGGTTTTATTCTGACGTTTTGAATTCTTTTTTAAATGATGTTAAATCATTAAATGATCCAGATTTGATTTTATTTAATTTCATAAGTAACAATGGTAATTACTCAAAAATAAACGATCATAAGTTAGAGGGGGATGTTTCTCTTTCAAATAATTTCGTCATGTTATATACTTCGGGTTTGATCCAACCATGTTGGAATAAAATCTACAAAACAAAACTGATTAAAGAAAACAACTTGCTTTTTGAAGAAGGTATTAATATGGGAGAGGATTTTCGTTTTAACATTTCCTTTCTTGAAGTATCAAATAACGTGGCCGCATTTCGTTCTTCTCTTTATCAATATAATACTGATAGTGCCAACTCTTTAACTAAGCGTTATTTACCTGATTCATTTGAGTATTTCAAGTATGGTATTTCAAAAGTAAATGATTTATGCAGATTGAAAGGGATCGACTATCCAGATATTCACAATCGATATATTATTGCTTTGAAGGATCGATGTAGAAATTTGTCTGTAAGCACCTTGCCGTACAAAGAAATAAATAATTTATTTGAAAAAGATTTTACGTTTGTGAGAAATAATTTAGGAAAAATAGACATTAAAACGCTATCATTCCAAAATCGAATAATATATATGCTCGTTAAGTTTAATTTGCCTAAATTCATTTGGTTGGCATTTACTTTTCATCGTTTAATGAAGTTGTAGATTATATACTGATGTCTTTGACCTGAATTTACAAGCTTTTATGTTTGCTTTTTGATTATGCTTGCTGTTTACGATTATTTAATTTATATTATTTTTGCATATAGTACGGTAGGTTACTTTAAATATATTTTGTAGCAGGAGTTTATAGATGGCTAAGCAACAGATCGGGGTTGTCGGTATGGCTGTGATGGGGCGTAACCTTGCGCTTAACATCGAAAGCCGTGGTTATACCGTCTCCGTTTTCAACCGCTCCCGTGAAAAGACCGAAGAAGTGATTGCCGAAAACCCAGGCAAGAAACTGGTTCCTTACTACACAGTACAAGAGTTTGTTGAATCCCTCGAAACACCACGTCGTATCCTGTTGATGGTGAAGGCCGGGGCTGGCACCGACAGCGCCATCGATTCCCTGAAGCCTTACCTCGAAAAAGGCGACATCATCATTGATGGCGGCAACACCTTCTTCCAGGACACCATCCGTCGTAATCGTGAGTTGTCTGCCGAAGGTTTTAACTTTATCGGTACCGGTGTTTCCGGTGGTGAAGAGGGGGCTCTGAAGGGGCCTTCCATCATGCCTGGTGGGCAGAAAGAAGCCTATGAGTTAGTTGCTCCGATTCTGAAGCAGATTGCTGCGGTTGCTGAAGACGGTGAGCCATGTGTCACCTATATCGGTGCTGACGGTGCTGGCCATTATGTGAAGATGGTTCATAACGGCATCGAGTATGGTGACATGCAGCTGATTGCTGAAGCTTATGCGCTTTTGAAAGGCGGTCTGGCACTTTCCAACGAAGAGCTGGCGCAAACCTTCACCGAATGGAACGAAGGTGAGCTAAGCAGCTACCTGATCGACATTACCAAAGATATCTTCACCAAGAAGGATGAAGAAGGTAAGTACCTCGTTGATGTCATTCTTGATGAAGCAGCAAACAAAGGTACCGGTAAGTGGACCAGCCAGAGCTCACTGGATCTCGGCGAACCTCTGTCTCTGATAACCGAGTCCGTATTTGCTCGCTATATTTCTTCGCTTAAAGACCAGCGTGTAGCCGCGTCGAAAGTGCTGAGTGGTCCGCAGGCCCAGCCGGCCGGTGATAAAGCTGAATTTATCGAAAAAGTGCGTCGCGCGTTGTACCTCGGTAAAATCGTCTCCTATGCTCAGGGCTTCTCCCAGCTGCGTGCTGCTTCTGATGAATACAACTGGGATCTTAACTACGGCGAGATCGCTAAGATTTTCCGCGCTGGCTGCATCATTCGTGCGCAGTTCCTGCAAAAGATCACCGATGCTTATGCGCAAAACGCTGGCATTGCTAACCTCCTGCTGGCGCCGTACTTCAAACAGATCGCTGATGACTATCAGCAGGCGCTGCGTGATGTCGTGGCGTATGCCGTACAGAATGGTATTCCGGTACCGACGTTCTCTGCCGCAATTGCCTACTACGACAGCTACCGTTCCGCAGTTCTGCCCGCTAATCTGATTCAGGCGCAGCGTGACTATTTCGGTGCTCATACCTATAAGCGCACAGATAAAGAAGGCGTATTCCATACTGAGTGGATGGAATAATTTTCTACAAAGACAATCAAATCCCGGTTATCTACTAACCGGGATTTTTCTATAAAACTCTCTCTATTTAAATACTTTCTGTTAAGAATGTTTATCCTCCTATTAGAGTTCTGATGCTTGTTCTCTACCATCCCATGTCAGTTTCTTGACATGTACTAAGACAGAGAGTAAAACCGCCACAAGTGTTGATTACAGGGTGGTTACTAAGCCGCCGTCCAGTTAACTGATTAAAGTGTGATCGAATGAAAATTACTATTTCCGGTACAGGTTATGTTGGTTTATCGAACGGTGTCCTGATTGCGCAAAACCACGAAGTGGTGGCCCTGGATATCGTACAGGCCAAAGTGGATATGCTTAACCAGAAGATCTCTCCGATTGTCGATAAAGAGATTCAGGAATATCTGGCAGAAAAACCGTTAAATTTCCGTGCTACCACGGACAAGCACGACGCCTATCGTAATGCCGACTACGTGATCATTGCCACGCCGACCGATTACGATCCCAAGACTAACTACTTCAATACCTCTACGGTGGAAGCGGTTATTCGCGATGTCACAGAGATCAACCCGAACGCGGTGATGATCATTAAATCGACTATCCCGGTGGGGTTCACCCGCGACATCAAAGAACGTTTAGGGATTGATAATGTTATTTTCTCCCCTGAGTTCCTGCGTGAAGGACGTGCGCTGTACGACAACCTGCACCCGTCGCGTATCGTCATCGGTGAGCGCTCTGCGCGTGCCGAACGTTTTGCTGATCTGCTGAAAGAAGGCGCGATCAAGCAGGATATCCCAACCCTGTTTACCGACTCCACCGAAGCGGAAGCGATCAAACTATTCGCTAACACCTATCTGGCGCTGCGCGTTGCCTATTTCAACGAGCTCGACAGCTATGCTGAAAGCCAGGGGCTGAACAGCAAGCAGATTATCGAAGGGGTATGCCTGGATCCGCGTATCGGCAACCATTATAACAACCCGTCCTTTGGCTACGGCGGCTACTGCCTGCCGAAAGATACCAAGCAGCTGCTGGCGAACTACGAATCGGTCCCGAACAATATCATCGCGGCTATCGTCGATGCCAACCGTACCCGTAAGGACTTTATCGCGGATTCTATTCTCGCTCGTAAGCCGAAAGTGGTGGGTGTGTATCGCCTGATCATGAAGAGTGGTTCGGACAACTTCCGCGCCTCTTCTATTCAGGGCATTATGAAGCGCATCAAGGCGAAAGGTATTCCGGTTATTATCTATGAACCGGTGATGCAGGAAGATGAGTTCTTCAACTCCCGCGTCGTGCGCGACCTGGATGCCTTCAAACAAGAGGCGGATGTGATCATCTCTAACCGTATGGCGGAAGAGCTGGCGGATGTGGTGGACAAGGTATACACCCGCGATCTGTTTGGTAACGATTAATCCTGTCTGTCTGTCACTGGCGGCCTGCCGCCGCCAGTGTGTTCCTTTATCCCTCCTTCATTTCTCTTTCCCCGAGCCTATTTTCCGCACATTCAGATTAACCTCAATAAATTGTGATGGACATTACGATCCTGCTCAAAAGCCGTTGCGGGTTGAAAACAGGTCCGATAAGTTAAACTTACCTTGTGAAGAGCTACCGTCACTGTGATGTAGATGCCGGAGATAAGCGCCGGGAGGTAAAACAAAGCCTGCAACGCAGGCTTTTGTTATTTATGTCCTATGAAAAAACGCGGGATAGGGCGCGAGTAGCGTTATTTTTTCTTGCCTTAAGGCCATGCCAAAACGCAGAATGAATAGTCATTCTGTCATATCATTTTTTATCTCTTAATATTATCTTAATCTAATTGCAATATGAAGCGGGCCTTACCACTTGCGTTTATTAAACGTCAGTTTCGTTTTCTTTCTGTCTTTTAAATAAGAAATTAAGAAATAAACGGAAACAGCAAGTAGTATGGCAGCGACCACTAAGAAAAATAGGTTTTCCATAATATCTACCACAGGGCGTATGTTGATTGAATTATTAGTTTGATAAGCAATACATCAGTTTTATGCTGTTGCATGGCTTGCTCTAACATATCTTGGATTTAGGAAAATTCCTACAGATAGTAATGTTTTTTATCAATCAGCATATAATGCTGTTTCCGCTAACCAAATTGGTCTGGATACCAGAAAAGTTTGAGTGCCTGGCGCGCGGATATTTGCTTTTCTGAAAAAGGCTGGATGAAACTGGTTTCAGGCGGGCGAGTAAAAAGGCAAAAATAGCGTCTATAGCACAAAATATTATATAAAAAATAATGAATGTGCATTCCGTCGACACATAGTCAGGACAACGGAGGGTTACATAGAAGGGGTTGCCGCAATCAGAGGATTGCGGCAGGGCAGGGGGATTAGATCTGATAGTAATCCTTGTACCACTCCACGAAGTTCTTCACGCCTTCCTTCACTGACGTTTGCGGCTTAAAGCCCACCAGGTCATACAGCGGTTGAGTATCTGCGCTGGTGTCCAGCACATCTCCCGGCTGGATCGGCATCATATTCTTCTGCGCTTCCATTCCCAGCGCTTCTTCCAGGGCGGTGATGTAGTCCATCAGTTCCACTGGTGAGCTGTTGCCAATGTTATATACCCGATACGGCGCGGAACTGGTGGCCGGGGAACCGCTCTCAACGGTCCAGTCGGCATTGGCCTGCGGGATCACATCCTGCACCCGAACCACCGCCTCGACGATGTCGTCGATATAGGTGAAGTCGCGCTTCATTTTGCCGTAGTTGTAAACGTCGATACTTTTTCCTTCCAGCATCGCTTTCGTGAACTTGAACAGCGCCATATCCGGGCGACCCCACGGACCATACACTGTAAAGAAGCGCAGCCCGGTGGTCGGGATGCCGTACAGGTGGGAATAGGTGTGCGCCATCAGCTCATTAGCTTTCTTGGTGGCAGCATACAGGGAGACCGGATGATCGACGGAATCTTCGGTGGAGAACGGCATTTTACGGTTGAGGCCGTAAACCGAGCTGGAGGAGGCGTACACCAGGTGTTTCACCTTGGTATGACGGCAGCCTTCCAGAATGTTCAGGTACCCCATCAGGTTAGCGTCTGCGTAGGCATACGGGTTTTCCAGCGAGTAGCGCACGCCGGCCTGGGCGGCCAGGTGGATCACGCGGTCAAATTGCTCTGTGGCGAACAGCTTTGCCATACCTTCACGGTCGGCCAGATCCAGCTGCTGGAAATGGAATGCCGGAGATGCCAGGCGATCCAGACGGGCCTGCTTCAGGCTGACGTCATAATAGTCGTTCATGTTGTCGATTCCGACAACATCATGCCCTTCATTCAGCAGGCGCTGCGCGATATGGAAGCCGATAAAACCTGCGGCACCAGTGACCAAAAACTTCATATTTTTCCTCCGGGGTGTGGATATCCCGTTCTACATAAGTGCCGATTTTACACTGGCTTGCGGTTGGGATCACTTGGTTTACCATGACAAGATATGCAAGTACCTGTAAACAGCGGCGTCAGAGAGTAAATGTCATGTAATTAATTATCATTCGCGAAAGACATTAAGACATTCAGAAGTTGAAAATGATATAAAAACCAATATAAACAATGGGTTATGTGTTTGCTTCGGTTTTATCGAGTATTACGAGGTTTAGACGCGGTCTGGTCTCGTAGAGTAAAGATGGTTACTTTAGTTTGCCCGGTGTGTTTGTTTGCCGAGAGCTCATTTAGCGATAATGCCATGATATCGTCTAAAGTGTGTCCATTTTTACATTGAAAAAGCCATGCACCGGATTTTTACTTTAATTCCTTACTTGCAGAGTTATAATACGCTGCCGTTCTATTTAGCAGACTTAGGTATTGCTTGATAAATCATCACCAAAAGTTGTTATTAATATGCAAGAAATTATTTCAGAATTTCATGCTGTCCTTAGATGGTTCTTTTGCATGTAAGGGCGTGATGAGCAGGCGAGGGGAGTGCTACGCCAGGCATGCTGCTTGCGGAAATGAGAAAGTCCTGATAGCTAACGGAGAAGGGAAACGCCAGAGTAAAGCCTTTTTGCAGCTAAGGTAACGAGATGCATGGCTGTACTGAACAGTAATGCCATCTGCAGTGCGGTTTGAACGGATGTGAGTGCTAAAAACTCGGTGGATCACGCATTTTGGTTGCGATAGCCAATGGCGGTAGCGTGGAAGAAAACACCAGGTGATTTTTTAATTTATTGAATTAAAAGGATTTTTATCGTTTATGTCTGGGGTGTTGCTTGCGCTTCCGTTCAAATCAATGGTTGCAGTCGATGAATGGCAGCTGACCTGATAAACTTTGCCCGCAGCACAAAGCAGTCAGTTTCTCGATTGTTGAGCCTGACAGGATCGGCGAGGTAGACCTGGTATGACTAACTCATTCAGTGGATATTTGCAGAATAATTTATGAGTATAAAGATGAAGTACAATTTAGGGTATTTATTTGATTTACTTGTTGTGATAACAAATAAAGATCTAAAAGTGCGCTATAAGAGCAGCATGCTAGGTTATTTATGGTCAGTAGCAAATCCATTGCTTTTTGCCATGATTTATTATTTTATATTTAAGCTGGTAATGAGAGTACAAATTCCAAATTATACAGTTTTCCTCATTACCGGCTTGTTTCCGTGGCAATGGTTTGCCAGTTCGGCCACTAACTCATTATTTTCATTCATCGCTAACGCTCAAATTATCAAGAAGACAGTTTTTCCCCGGTCCGTGATTCCGCTAAGTAATGTGATGATGGAAGGGTTGCATTTTCTTTGCACCATCCCGGTTATTGTTGTCTTTCTTTTTGTTTATGGCATGACGCCGTCCTTGTCCTGGGTTTGGGGTATACCTCTCATTGCTATTGGCCAGGTGATTTTCACCTTTGGTGTTTCAATCATCTTTTCAACGCTGAACCTGTTTTTCCGTGACCTGGAGCGCTTTGTCAGTCTGGGGATTATGCTGATGTTTTATTGTACGCCGATTTTATATGCGTCTGATATGATTCCGGAAAAATTTAGCTGGATAATTACCTACAATCCACTAGCGAGTATGATTCTTAGTTGGCGTGATTTATTCATGAATGGGACTCTTAATTATGAGTATATTTCTATACTCTATTTTACGGGAATCATTTTGACGGTTGTCGGTTTGTCTATTTTCAATAAATTAAAATATCGATTTGCAGAGATCTTGTAATGCACCCAGTTATTAACTTCAGTCATGTTACAAAAGAGTATCCTCTGTACCATCATATTGGCTCAGGAATCAAAGATTTAATTTTCCATCCGAAACGTGCTTTTCAGTTGCTGAAGGGGCGGAAATATTTAGCTATCGAAGACGTATCCTTTACAGTTGGCAAAGGTGAGGCTGTTGCCCTGATTGGACGTAATGGGGCAGGAAAGAGTACCTCGCTTGGCCTGGTTGCCGGCGTGATTAAGCCAACTAAGGGAACCGTCACCACTGAAGGACGGGTGGCATCGATGCTTGAACTCGGCGGAGGATTTCATCCGGAACTTACCGGGCGTGAGAATATTTACCTGAATGCTACTCTGCTGGGCCTTCGACGTAAAGAGGTCCAACAACGTATGGAACGTATTATTGAATTTTCGGAACTGGGAGAATTCATCGACGAGCCCATCAGAGTATATTCAAGCGGAATGCTAGCTAAGTTAGGTTTTTCGGTCATCAGTCAGGTTGAACCGGATATTTTAATTATTGATGAAGTTCTGGCAGTAGGTGATATCGCTTTTCAGGCTAAATGTATTCAGACCATCAGAGATTTTAAGAAAAGAGGCGTGACGATACTGTTTGTTAGCCACAATATGAGTGACGTTGAAAAAATCTGCGATAGAGTCATCTGGATCGAAAATCATAGACTCAGAGAAGTGGGATCTGCAGATCGAATTATTGAACTGTACAAGCAAGCAATGGCTTAATCATTGGGTAATATAATGAACAATAGCGTTAAAATCTATACCAGCCACCATAAGCCTAGTGCTTTTCTTAATGCTGCAATTATCAAACCTCTGCATGTCGGCAAAGCAAATTCTTATAATGAAATTGGTTGCCCAGGAGATGACACTGGCGATAATATTTCCTTTAAGAATCCGTTTTATTGCGAACTAACTGCGCATTATTGGGTTTGGAAAAACGAAGAGCTAGCCGACTATGTCGGTTTTATGCACTATCGCCGTCATCTTAATTTTTCTGAAAAACAAACTTTTTCTGAGGATACCTGGGGGGTAGTGAACCATCCATGCATTGATGAAGAATATGAGAAGATCTTTGGATTAAACGAAGAAACAATTCAACGGTGTGTCGAAGGTATTGATATCTTGCTGCCCAAAAAATGGTCTGTCACTGCGGCGGGAAGTAAAAATAATTACGATCACTATGAACGGGGTGAATACTTACACATTCGAGATTATCAGGCTGCCATTGCCATCGTTGAAAAACTATATCCAGAGTATAGTACAGCAATAAAAACGTTTAATGATGCCAGTGATGGCTATTACACAAATATGTTTGTTATGCGCAAAGATATTTTTGTTGACTATTCTGAGTGGCTCTTTTCCATTCTGGATAATCTCGAAGATGCCATCTCGATGAACAATTATAATGCCCAGGAAAAACGCGTTATTGGGCATATAGCTGAACGGCTGTTTAATATTTACATAATTAAGCTGCAACAAGATGGTGAGCTTAAGGTAAAAGAATTACAGCGTACCTTTGTCAGCAATGAAACATTCAATGGTGCACTGAATCCAGTTTTTGATTCTGCGGTTCCAGTGGTTATCAGTTTCGATGATAATTACGCAATCAGCGGTGGCGCATTAATTAATTCCATTATCCGACATGCGGACAAAAATAAAAATTATGATATCGTCGTACTCGAAAACAAAGTTAGCTATTTGAATAAAACGCGGTTGGTAAATCTAACCTCTGCTCATCCGAATATTTCTCTTCGTTTTTTTGACGTTAATGCCTTCACTGAAATTAACGGTGTGCATACCCGAGCGCATTTTAGCGCATCAACGTATGCCCGTCTTTTTATTCCTCAACTGTTCAGACGATACGATAAAGTCGTATTTATTGATTCGGATACCGTTGTAAAGGCTGACCTGGGTCAACTGCTTGATATCCCTCTGGGCAATAATTTAGTTGCTGCGGTTAAGGATATCGTCATGGAAGGTTTTGTAAAATTTTCTGCAATGTCGGCATCAGATGATGGCGTTATGCCGGCAGGCGAATATTTACAGAAAACCTTAAACATGAATAACCCTGATGAATATTTTCAGGCAGGGATTATTGTTTTTAATGTCAAAAAAATGGTCGAAGAAAATACTTTTGCTGAATTGATGCGGGTATTAAAGGCAAAGAAATACTGGTTCCTCGACCAGGATATCATGAATAAAGTATTCTACTCTCGAGTCACATTTCTGCCATTAGAGTGGAACGTTTATCATGGTAATGGCAACACGGATGATTTCTTCCCTAATCTTAAGTTTGCAACGTATATGAAATTTTTAGCAGCTCGCAAGAAGCCTAAAATGATTCATTATGCGGGTGAGAACAAACCATGGAATACCGAAAAAGTCGATTTTTATGACGACTTTATTGAGAACATCGTTAACACTCCATGGGAGATGGAAATCTATAAACGTCAGATGTCGTTAGCGGCTTCGATTGGTTTAACCCATAGCGAGCCGCAACAACAAATCTTGTTCCAGACCAAAATCAAGAACGTACTGATGCCTTATGTTAATAAATATGCACCAATAGGCACCTCAAGAAGAAACATGATGACTAAATATTATTACAAAGTACGCCGTGCAATTCTTGGATAATAAAAGAGACAACAGATGAAAAGTAAAAAAATATTGATCGTAGGTGCTGGCTTCTCTGGTGCAGTTATCGGTCGCCAACTTGCTGAGAAGGGACATCAAGTCCACATTATCGATCAGCGTGATCATATTGGGGGAAATTCCTATGATGCACGGGACTCTGAAACGAATGTGATGGTACATGTTTATGGACCCCATATTTTCCATACTGACAATGAAACAGTGTGGAACTATGTCAATAAGCATGCAGAGATGATGCCCTATGTGAACCGGGTTAAAGCGACAGTTAATGGTCAGGTATTTTCCCTACCTATTAATTTGCATACTATCAATCAGTTTTTCTCAAAAACTTGTTCGCCTGATGAGGCCAGAGCGCTCATTGCTGAGAAAGGGGACAGCACTATTGCTGATCCACAAACTTTTGAAGAGCAAGCGTTACGCTTTATTGGTAAAGAGTTATATGAGGCCTTTTTTAAAGGATATACGATTAAACAGTGGGGGATGCAACCCTCGGAACTGCCCGCATCTATTCTTAAACGTCTTCCTGTTCGTTTTAACTATGATGATAATTATTTTAACCACAAATTTCAGGGCATGCCGAAATGTGGTTATACGCAGATGATTAAGTCCATTCTCAATCATGAGAATATCAAGGTTGACTTACAGCGGGAATTTATCGTTGAAGAGCGAACTCATTACGATCACGTATTCTATAGCGGTCCATTAGATGCGTTTTATGGCTACCAATATGGCCGTCTGGGCTATCGAACATTAGATTTTAAAAAGTTTACCTATCAGGGTGATTACCAGGGCTGCGCAGTGATGAACTATTGTTCTGTTGATGTCCCCTATACTCGCATCACTGAACATAAATATTTTTCTCCCTGGGAACAACACGACGGCTCTGTTTGTTATAAAGAGTATAGCCGTGCTTGCGAAGAAAATGATATTCCTTACTATCCTATTCGTCAGATGGGAGAAATGGCTCTTCTTGAAAAATATTTGTCACTGGCCGAGAATGAAACCAATATCACTTTTGTCGGTCGTCTTGGAACCTACCGTTACCTTGATATGGATGTGACCATCGCCGAAGCATTGAAAACGGCAGAAGTCTATTTAAATTCACTCACTGAAAATCAGCCAATGCCTGTGTTTACGGTTTCTGTACGATGAAATATACGGCATTGATAGTGACATTCAATCGGCTCGGTAAACTGAAAAAAACCGTTGAAGAGACCCTCAAACTTGAATTCACTAATATTGTTATTGTCAATAACGGGTCCACGGATGGGACCCAAGCCTGGCTTTCGTCAATTGTTGATACACGAGTCATTGTATTAACCCTCACCGAGAATACCGGTGGGGCGGGGGGCTTTAAAACCGGTAGTCAGTATATCTGTGAACAGCTGGCAAGTGATTGGGTATTTTTCTACGATGACGATGCTTACCCCTATCCAGACACGTTGAAGTCCTTTTCACAGATGGAAAAGCGGGGATGTCGGGTATTTAGTGGACTGGTGAAAGATCCGCAAGGAAAACCGTGTCCGATGAATATGCCGTTCTCGCGTGTACCAACCTCCCTTGGCGACACTGTACGCTATTTACGCTACCCTGGAGAATTTATCCCGGCAGCTAATCGTTCTATGTTCGTACAAACGGTTTCATTTGTAGGGATGGTCATACATCGTGATCTGCTCACGACCAGTCTTGACCACATTCATGAACAGCTCTTTATCTACTTTGATGATCTTTACTTTGGCTATCAGCTATCATTAGCTGGTGAGCAAATTATGTATAGCCCGGAGTTGCTTTTTTATCATGATGTGAGTATTCAGGGCAAACTTATTGCACCTGAATGGAAGGTTTACTATCTATGCCGTAATTTGATCCTGTCGAAGAAAATATTCCAGAAAAATGCCGTGTATAGCAATTCAGCGATAGCGATACGCATCCTAAAATATATATTAATCCTGCCATGGCAACGTCAAAAATATTCCTATATGAAATTTATTCTTCGTGGAATTTCACATGGCATAAAAGGTATTAGTGGTAAGTATCATTAAGTGGGCATAGCAATGAGAAAACTGTGTTATTTCATAAATTCGGATTGGTACTTCGATTTACACTGGATCGATCGTGCCATCGCCTCCCGTGATGCAGGTTATGAGATTCACATCATCAGCCATTTTATTGATGACAACATAATAAATAAATTCAAAACATTCGGCTTTATTTGCCATAATGTTACTCTTGATGCTCAATCTTTTAATGCATTAGTTTTCTTTCGTACTTACCATGATGTGCAAAAAATTATTAAAAATATAAAACCGGATCTCTTGCATTGCATCACTATCAAGCCATGTTTGATTGGTGGTGTGCTCGCGAAGAAATTTAATCTGCCGGTCATCGTAAGTTTTGTTGGGCTTGGAAGAGTATTTTCTTCAGACAGCATGCCTTTAAAATTATTACGGCAGTTTACTATTGCTGCATATAAATATATTTCCAGTAATAAGCGCTGTATATTTATGTTTGAACATGACCGTGACAGAAAAAAACTGGCTAAGTTGGTTGGACTCGAAGAACAACAGACTATTGTTATTGATGGTGCAGGCATTAATCCAGAGATATACAAATATTCTCTTGAACAGGATCACGATGTCCCTGTTGTATTGTTTGCCAGCCGTATGTTGTGGAGTAAAGGACTGGGCGACTTAATTGAAGCGAAGAAAATATTACGCAGTAAGAATATTCACTTTACTTTGAATGTTGCTGGAATTCTGGTCGAAAATGATAAAGATGCAATTTCCCTTCAGGTCATTGAAAATTGGCATCAGCAAGGATTAATTAACTGGTTAGGTCGTTCGAATAACGTTTGCGATCTTATTGAGCAATCAAATATCGTTGCTTTGCCGTCAGTTTATTCTGAAGGTGTTCCGCGAATTCTTCTGGAAGCATCTTCTGTGGGTCGCGCTTGTATTGCTTATGATGTTGGTGGTTGTGATAGCCTTATTATTGATAACGATAATGGAATTATTGTTAAAAGCAATTCACCTGAAGAGCTGGCTGATAAACTTGCCTTTTTGCTTAGCAATCCTAAAGCACGCGTTGAAATGGGTATTAAGGGGAGGAAACGTATACAAGATAAATTTTCTAGTGTTATGATTATCGATAAAACATTGCAAATATATCATGATGTAGTTCGATGATGTGTAAGTTTCACATTTATTATTGCGAAAAACCTTCATATTGATAATAGTAATGTTTATATAATGTAATTCAATTTACTACTAATGGTATTTTTATGACTCATGAAAAAAGTGATATAATTGTTTCGGTCGTTATTCCTGTTTACAACGCCGAAGGGTATATTGCAGATACTCTAAAAAACATTGTTTCACAGTCATTGTATGAAATTGAAATTATAATAATCAATGATCATTCGAGTGATAATACATTAGATATCCTTAAGGAGATTGCATCCGGCGATGAAAGAATACGAATTATTGATAACGCTGTAAATATTGGAGCTGGCATATCACGTAATATAGGTCTTTCAGAAGCAAAGGGAGAATATATAATATTTCTTGATGATGATGATTATGTCGATACGAACATGTTGAAGCACATGTCTGATTGTGCGGAGCTATCAGGGGCAGATATCGTTGTATGCAGAAGCCGCTCATTTAATCTACAATCTCTCCAGTATGCTCCAATGCCAGATTCAATTCGAAAAGATTTATTACCTGAAAAAGCAGTTTTCTCGCCTGGAGATATTGAGCGAGACTTTTTCAGGGCATTTATATGGTGGCCATGGGACAAATTATTCCGACGTGAATTTATTATTCAGCACTCGTTGAGCTACCAAGATTTAAGAACATCAAATGATCTGTTTTTTGTGTGTGCATCTATGCTTAGTGCCGAAAAGGTAACTATTCTTGATGAAATATTGATTGCTCATACGATTAATCGAAAAACATCATTGTCTTCAACTCGCTCCGTTTCCTATCATTGCGCACTTGATGCTCTTGTTGCTCTAAGGGATTTTCTTTTTAAAAATGGCATGATGCAAAAGCGACAAAGGGATTTTTATAATTACATTGTCGTATTCCTTGAGTGGCACTTAAATACGCTATCGGGTGAAGCCTTTAATAAACTGTTTCAAGATGTCAAATTATTCATCAGCAGTTTTGATATCAATAATGAAGACTTTTATGATGAGTTTATTCTTTCTGCTTATCGACGAATCGCTGATATGTCTGCTGAAGAGTATCTTTTTTCTTTAAAAGATCGGGTTCTTAATGAATTAGAGGATGCCCAACGAAATATTTTGACCTTACAAAACGAAGTTGAGGAGATAAAACAGCAGCTTCAACAAAAGGACGAAATGATTGCTTCTATGAATAGGGAGAATTTAGCTATTAAAGCAGATAATAAAATTCTCGAAAATTACAATGAAGAACTAAAGACTGTTCAAACAAAGTTTCTTAAACTACTCTCAAGCAAAGACTAGTATTTAAAAGCGTATTTTATGGTTACTGTAATAGTGCCCCCATAAAAAATGAGGGCGGCACAGAAATTACTAATAATTTATCGTTGACCTTCGCATTGCATCTGACGTTTTGATAACCATACAATCATCAATACATCGATTGGTCTCAGAAATTATAATGTTGTTAGATAGTTTGAAATTAAATCCTTTCATAATTCTGATCTCTTCAGCCATACCTTTGAGCGCCCAGGGCGCTGCTAATGAAATATTCCCAAACTCATCATATCTCTGTGTTTTTGTAAAGGCATTGTAAGCAGGATCTGTGAGATCGAACATTAATTTTCCTGTGTAATTCTTAGGTATTTTATTAGTTATTTCCGCAGCAAGTGCCTGAATTTCAGAGCGTTGAGGAATAATAAATCCATTTATAATATTATACTGAGCTATTATCATAATTGTTAAAGCGATAAGAGGCCAGACAAATGCTTGCTTAAAAATTCTACTGACAAGGCTATTTATGCCAATAAGAAATAGAGTTGATATAATAAGTTCTAAGGCCACTAACGAGCGGAATGCTGCCCAATTCTCTTTTGTCGCTAAATTTGGAGCGTAAGAACCTATCCCGATCGCTATGACTATGAACGTTTTCCATCTGCCTGATTTTCCCACAAAAATAGTGTATAAGCCGATTAAAATTGCAAGCGAGGAGAACCAAGAATATATTTTTACTGGTTGTATGTTATAGTTATTTACAGCGTTTATTAGTGATTCATTTATGAACCATTTCATCTTTCCACCGATATCTGCGGTTAACTCGGCTCTCGATAATGATTCCCCATATAGCCAGACAGGAAGTACTTTTGACATTATAAAACTGCCTGCAACACCGATAACTAAAATGATAAAACATGTCGCAACTTTTTTCACAGTTAAACTACTTTCTTTTTTTATACAACTATCAAGCATAAAAAAGAATAAGAATGTAATTGCTGTCGGTTGATATATTGCAAATGCCACCCATAAAACAACAATGGATGCTAATTTTTCTGGCAATGACGACCGCTGCTTCGAATGTGGGAAACATTTATTATAACTAATACCTGCCAGCAATACTGAAATAGTGAACGGGAAACATGTTGCCCATGAAGCATAAACTTGAAACGCAGGGAGTAAGCAAATTAACAGCGGAAATATTACTTTGAATACGGGGTTATCAAATATTTTTCTGCTGTCTATGAAGTTGTAAATAAAACCACTTAAGACAACCAGACTTAATATATTAAAAAGCCGCAAATACGAAAATGAAGAAATATCATTAATTAACATTTGTCCATAGTAACGGAACACAGCATAAACGGGACGACCAGATTGAACATCCCACTGAAACGAAGAACCGTTTCTTGTTATAGCATCAAAGAATGTTGACCAGTCGTCTGAAAATGCATATGAAAAGAAAATTACCGGTGAAAATGTTAACATAATCAGAAAGAAATAAAAAATGTAAACGTTTTTTTTATTTCCCTCTGCTAAAGAATTGATCAGATTTTGCATATTATTTTCCATTGCTATCATTACCTACGCTTTCATCAATGAAATATTTAGGTCTATTTTTCGTCTCTATATAAATTTTCCCGACATATTCCCCTATAATACCTAAAGAAAGCATTTGCACACCGCCAAGAAAGAATATAGCGATCATGACTGATGTCCATCCCTCAACTGTAGTACCTGTTATTTTTTGAATTAAAGCATAAATCGCAGCGATGGTAGATATGATGCAAGTTATAAAACCTGTCATAGCTATAATTCGTAACGGTGTAACTGATAATGAGGTAATTCCCTCGAGAGCCAGCGCAAGCATTTTTTTAATTGGATATTTTGATTCACCTGCAATTCTTTCTTCACGGCTATATTGCACCTCGATCGAGGGATATCCCACAAGAGGCACTAATCCACGTAAATATATATTTTGCTCTTTATATTGTTTAAGAGCCTCCAACGCACGATTACTTAATAATCGATAATCTGCATGATTTGGAGTTTGATTTACACCCATGTGGGACATTATTGCGTAAAATGCATTAGCTGTTGTACGTTTAAAAAAAGTGTCACTGTCTCGATTACATCTTACGCCGTATACTATGTCATATCCCTGGCTGTAAGCGTCAATCATTTTTTCGATGCAATTTACATCATCTTGTAGATCCGCATCGATGCTAATGGTTACGTCTGTATCGACCGAGCGTAACCCTGCCATTAAGGCAATTTGATGTCCTTTATTTCTTGATAATTTTATTCCTCGCACATAGTGATAAGCGGTCGAGGCATCTTTAATTTGTGCCCAAGTATTGTCACGACTACCATCATCGACAAACAAAAGATAACTATTGTTGTTAATTTTATTTCTGGCTATCAATGAATTTAGTACATTCGAAAGCTTTTCGAGACAGAAAGGAAAAGCCTCTTGTTCATTATAGCAAGGTACCACAATAGCTAAAGAAGGAGTGCTTTTTATATCAGTTGAGGTTGTCATTTCATCGCCCAGAACTTGTTTAAAATAAAACCTGTGATAGTGTATGTGAACATCCCAAGGATTTGTGCTGAATATATTTTTTCTGGCATAAAAACGAAGAATATTTTTATGACAATGATATTTGCCACATAACAAATGAAGCAAACACATAAAAATTTTATTAGTCTATTGATACTAATTGGTTGCGTAAATGTAAATATTGTGTTTGCTATGAAGCTGAAAACAATACCTACAACATAACCCATCGCATTGGACAGATAAATGCCAAGACCCAAATGCATTAGCAGGAAAATTACAACTGCCGTAATTAGTGTATTGACTATCCCAACTAACCCATATTTCATTAGTTGCCATAATGGGCCTGAACTTGGCATTATATACTCCGCTAGCGTTCCAATTGGATGTTAAAGGCGGCAGCATTCTAACAAACTACATCTGTCATGTGAATCCAATTCACATCTCAAATATTAGGTTGTAAAGGATATTGGGGGAGTATTTCGAGGGCTGCGTGAAGGGTTCATTTAGAAAGAGTAATTAATGGCGGTTTTATAACCGCCATGTCTTATATTACCTATGCCGTGCTCTTAAATTATCAATCACTTCCCCGAGATCCAGCCCCTGGTCCTGCAGCAGCACCAGCAGGTGATACATCAGGTCAGACGCCTCATTCTTCAGCTCGAAGCGGTCGTTCACGGTGGCGGCCAGCGCGGTCTCCACGCCTTCTTCCCCCACTTTCTGCGCAATACGCTTGGTGCCGCTGGCGTACAGCTTTGCCGTGTAGGAGCTCTCCGGGTCGGCGTGTTTACGCTCGGCCAGCAGTTGCTCCAGCTGATAAAGGAACAGCCACTGGTGGCCGGTTTCGCCGAAGCAGCTGGTGGTGCCTTTGTGGCAGGTCGGCCCGATCGGGTTTACCAGCACCAGCAGCGTATCGTTGTCACAGTCCGGCGTGATGCTCACTACATTGAGGACATGGCCCGAGGTTTCACCCTTGGTCCACAGCCGCTGCTTGGTGCGCGAGTAAAAGGTGACCTTGCCGGTGGCTTCGGTTTTCTCCAGCGCCTCCTTGTTCATGTAGCCGTGCATCAGCACTTCGCCGGATACGGCGTGCTGCACGATGGCCGGCATCATGCCGTCCGTTTTTTCCCAGTCCAGCTGTTCAGTCAACATACCCTTATCTCCACGCCCTGTGCCGCCAGGTACGCTTTCAGTTCGCCAATATTAATAATCTGTTTGTGGAATACCGAGGCCGCCAGCGCGCCGTCAACGTCGGCGTCGCGGAAGGCTTCGAGGAAGTGTTCCATAGTGCCCGCGCCGCCGGAGGCGATCAGCGGGACGTGGCACACCGCGCGAACCTTCGCCAGCTGCTGCAGGTCGTAACCGTTGCGCACCCCGTCCTGGTTCATCATATTGAGAACGATCTCGCCTGCGCCGCGCTTCTGCACTTCCTCCACCCAGTCGAGGGTTTCCCACTGCGTCACCCGGGTGCGGCTCTCATCGCCGGTATACTGGTTGACGTGATACTTGCCGGTCTCTGCGTCAAACCAGGTATCAATCCCCACCACGATGCACTGCACGCCAAAGCGGTCGGCAAGGCGGGTGATCAGCGTCGGGTCGGCGAGAGCAGGGGAGTTAATCGAGATCTTATCGGCGCCGAAGGAGAGGATCTGCGCCGCGTCTTCCAGCGACTTGATCCCGCCCGCCACGCAGAAAGGAATATCGATTACTTCCGCCACCCGCGACACCCAGCTCTTGTCGACCACCCGACCGTCGCTGGAGGCGGTGATATCATAGAACACCAGTTCGTCGGCCCCTTCGTCGGCATAGCGCTTGGCCAGCGGGACGATGTCGCCAATGATCTCGTGATTACGGAACTGCACGCCTTTCACTACCTGGCCGTCGCGGACGTCGAGGCAGGGGATTATCCGTTTTGCCAGCATTGAATGGCCTCCGTTACGTTGAATTTACCTTCCAGCAGCGCGCGGCCGACAATCACGCCGCGCACCCCGGTGCCGCGCAGGGCGGCAATATCATTGAGATCGCCGATGCCGCCGGATGACTGAAACGCCACCTGCGGGTAGCGGGCGCAGACTTCCTCGTACAGCGAGACGTTAGAGCCTGCCAGGGTGCCGTCGCGGGAGATATCGGTGCACAGCACGTGCTGCAGGCCGACCGGCAGATAACTTTCCACCAGCTCCTCCAGCGTCACGCCGGAGTTTTCCTGCCAGCCGCTGACCGCCACCTGCTTATTGCCGTCGGCGTCGATACGCACGTCGAGGGCGAGCACCAGCCGTTCTGGGCCAAAGCGTTTGAACCAGCCTTTCACTTCCTCCGGGGATTTCACCGCGGTGGAGCCGACCACCACGCGGGCGACGCCGGCCTCAAGCAGGGCCGCGACATCCGCTTCGGTCCGCACACCGCCGCCAACCTGTACCGGGACGTCAACCCCGGCGACCAGCGATTTCAGCAGCGGGATTTGGCGTTTCGCCGGATCCTTCGCCCCGGTCAGATCGACCAGGTGCAGGACTTCCGCTCCCTGAGCGGCATAGGCCTGCAGGCGCGGCAGCGGATCGCTGCCATAGTCGCGCTGCTGGCCGTAATCGCCCTGATGGAGACGAACGACGGTGCCGTCGATTAAATCTAAAGCAGGAATAATCATCACATCTCCAGGAAGTTTTTCAGCAGCTGCGCCCCGGCGCTCCCGGAGCGCTCCGGGTGAAACTGCACGCCAAAGAAGTTATCTTTCTGCACCGCGGCGGTGAACGCCTCGCCGTAATTGCACTGGGCGATGGTGTACGGGTTGACCGGCATGGCGTAGCTGTGCACGAAGTAGAAATACGCGCCTTCTTCAATGCCGCGGAACAGCCGATCGCCAGCTTTGGCATACACCCGGTTCCAGCCCATGTGCGGCAATGGCAGACCGTGGTCGGTCATCTTCGGCACCTCTTGTTCGATAATGCCCAGCAGATCGACGCCGTTGTTCTCCTCGCTGCGCTTGCCGAGCAGCTGCATGCCCAGGCAAATCCCCAGCACCGGCTGGGTACAGGCTTTGATCAGGTCGATCAGCTCCCGGTCGCGCAGCTGATCCATCGCCGCCTGGGCGGTGCCGACGCCGGGAAGAAACAGTTTATCGGCACGCAATACCACTTCCGGATCGCGGCTGACCACCGGCTCATAGCCGTGGCGGCCAATCGCCGATTTCACCGAATTGAGGTTGGCGCAGCCGGTATCAAGGATCACCACATTCATTACAGCACCCCTTTGGAAGACGGCAGGGCATCGCCCTGGACGCGGATCGCCTGGCGCAGCGTACGGCCAAAGGCTTTGAACAGGCTCTCCACGCGGTGGTGATCGTTCTTACCCTTGGTTTTCAGGTGCAGGGTCACCGCCATGGTGTAGGAGAGCGAGCGGAAGAAGTGTTCCACCATCTCGGTGCTCAGATCGCCGACGCGCTGATAGGTGAAGTCCGCCTTATACTCCAGGTGCGGCCGGCCGGAGATATCCAGCGCGCAGCGGGCGAGACACTCGTCCATCGGCAGCACGAAGCCGAAGCGGTTAATGCCGCGTTTGTCGCCAAGCGCCAGCTTCAGGGCTTCGCCGAGGGCCAGGCCGGTATCCTCCACCGTGTGGTGATCGTCGATGTACAGATCGCCGCCGACGTTAACCTCCATGCGGAAGCCGCCGTGGGTGGCGATTTGGTCGAGCATATGGTCAAAAAAGCCGACGCCGGTGTGGATCTTGCTGCCGCCTTCGCGGTCCAGCCACACTTTCACATCCACCTGGGTCTCTTTGGTGATGCGCTCGACGTGGGCATAGCGGTCGCGACGGGTCAGCTGCTCGCAGATGGTCGGCCAGTCCAGGGTCTCACGGTCATAGCGCAGGCCGGTAATCCCCATGTTATCCGCCAGCTCGAGGTCGGTGGCCCGGTCGCCAATCACATAGCTGTGGGATTTATCCAGCACACCCTCTTCCAGCCACGGCAGCACCAGCTGAGTTTTCGGCTTGCGGCAGGCGCAGTTGTCGCCCGGGAAGTGCGGACAAATCAGCACCTCTTCGAAATTGACGCCCTGCGAGGCGAAAACCTGCATCATCAGGTTGTGCGGGCCATCAAACGCTTCCTGCGGCAGGCTGTCCGTCCCCAGACCATCCTGATTGGTGATCATCACCAGCTTATAGCCTTCCTGCTGCAGCTTAAGCAGCGCCGGGATCACCTGCGGCTCAAACGCCAGCTTGTCGAACCGGTCCACCTGGAAATCCTCCGGTGGTTCGGAAATCAGGGTGCCGTCACGGTCAATAAAGAGATACTTCTGGGTCATACATTCTCCGCAGTCAAGGCGTCAATCACGCGCTGGCTCTCGGCACGGGTACCGATAGTGATACGCAAACAGCCGCTTAATGAAGGTTGTTTATTCTGGTCACGTAAGATAATGCCCTGATCCCACAAAGATTTAAACACCGCGCTGGAGGCGGTTATCCGCGCCAGGATATAGTTGGTCTCGGAATCGAAGACCTGCTCCACGCAGGCGATGCCGCGCAGCTGTTCCACCAGGTAGCGCCGCTCGTCAAGGATCTGCGCCACGCGCTGGCGCATCGCGGCGATCCCCTCCGGGCTCAGGGCCTGGGCGGCGATATCGGCCACCGGCGTGGAGAGCGGGTACGGGGCGATCACTTTCAGCAGCACGTTAATCACCTCGGCGTTGGCGAGGGTGAAGCCGCAGCGCAGGCCGGCGAGGGCGAAGGCTTTGGACAGCGTGCGCAGCACCACCAGGTGCGGATAGTCGCTGAGCCAGCCGGCGAGCGTCGCCTGCGGGCAGAATTCAATATAGGCTTCGTCGGCCACCACGATGGCTTTGCCGCGGGTCATCTCCAGCAGATCGCGCATCGACTGCGGGTCGATAATCTGCCCGGTCGGGTTGTTCGGGCTGCAGACGAAGACCACCTTCACGCCGTCCAGCCGCGCTTCGATGCCCGGCAGGTCGAGCTGCCAGTCGGCCAGCGTCGGCACAGTGCGGCACTCGACGCCGATGGTCTCGGCGCTGACGCTGTACATGCCGTAGGTCGGCGGGCAGTAGAGCACCGCGTCTTCGCCGGGCTCACAGAAGGCGCGGATCAGCAGCTCGATGCCTTCGTCGGCGCCGCGGCTGACCAGCACCTGCTCCGGTTTGACCTCGGCGTAGCGGGCGTAGCTCTCAATCACGGCCTTCGGCTGCGGCTCCGGATAGCGGTTCAGCGTCTGTTCGGTAAGCTGGAAGGCTACGGCGGTAGGGAATTCGTTGGCGTTGAGCCATACGTCGCCTTTGCCGCCCAGCCGGCGAGCGGATTGATACGGGGTCAGCGCGCGGACGTTGGCGCGGGCTAAATCTTCAATGCTCATGCTTGCTCCTTCAGGGCGGCAACGCGCAGCGTTACGGCGTTTTTGTGGGCGTCAAGGCGCTCGGCGGCGGCCAGGATCTCAATCGTTGAGGCGAGGGCGGCAAAGCCGTCGCGCGACAGCTCCTGCACGGTCATCCGCTTCTGGAAGTCGGCCAGGCCGAGGCTTGAGCAGGTGGCGGTATACCCATAGGTCGGCAGGACGTGGTTGGTGCCCGAGGCGTAGTCGCCCGCGGATTCCGGTGACCAGTCGCCAAGGAAAACGGAACCGGCGCTGGTGATGCTGTCCACCAGCTCGCGGGCCTGACGGGTCTGAATGATCAGGTGCTCCGGGCCGTACAGGTTGGAAATAGCCACGCACTGCGCCAGATCGCGGGCCACGATGATCCGGCTGGCGGAGAGCGCCACGCGGGCAGTTTCGGCGCGCGGCAGGGCGGCCAGCTGGCGCTCCACGGCTTCGGCGACGCGGCTGCCCATGTCGGCGTCCGGGGTCAGGAGGATCACCTGCGAGTCCGGGCCGTGTTCCGCCTGCGACAGCAGGTCAGAGGCGACAAAGTCCGGGTTGGCGCCGCTGTCGGCGATGACCAGCACTTCCGACGGGCCGGCCGGCATGTCGATGGCTGCGCCGTCCAGACGCTGGCTGACCTGGCGTTTGGCTTCCGTGACGTAAGCGTTGCCCGGGCCAAAGATTTTATCCACCTTCGGCACCGACTCGGTACCGAGGGCGAGGGCAGCGATGGCCTGGGCGCCGCCGACGTTAAAGATGGTTTTTACGCCGCACAGCTGTGCGGCATAGAGGATCTCATCGGCAATCGGCGGCGGCGAGCAGAGCACCACCTGCTGACAGCCGGCGATGCGCGCCGGCGTCGCCAGCATCAGCACCGTGGAGAACAGCGGCGCCGAGCCACCCGGGATGTACAGCCCGACGGAGGCGATAGGGCGGGTGACCTGCTGGCAGCGCACCCCCGGCAGCGTTTCGACATCCACCGCCTGCAGCTGCTGCGCGTTGTGGAAGGTCTCGATGTTTTTCACCGCCACCGCCATCGCCTGCTTCAGCTCGTCGCTGAGGCGTTCACCGGCGGCGGCGATCTCCGCCTCGCTCACCTGCAGCGCGGCGACGGTGGTTTTATCAAACTTCGCGCTGTATTCGCGCAGCGCCGCGTCGCCGTTGGCTTTGACGTTATCGAGGATCTCCGTCACCGTTTTACTGATGCTGTCGGAGGCGGAAATTGCCGGGCGCGTTAAGAGTTGCTGTTGTTGGTCTGCGCTACAGCCGTTCCAGTCGATGATTGTGTTGAAGCTCATGATTGTATTCCCCTGTGTGTCCTGTGACCGGCTGGCCGATTACTCCATCATTTTCTCAATCGGCAGCACCAGAATGGAGCTGGCGCCCAGCGCCTTCAGTTTTTCCATGGTCTCCCAGAACAGGGTTTCGCTGCTGACCATGTGCATAGCCACGCGCTGCTTGTCGCCTGCCAGCGGCAGAATAGTCGGCCGCTCGGCGCCCGGCAGCAGGGCAACCACTTCTTCCAGGCGTTCGGTCGGGGCGTGCATCATGATGTATTTCGACTCGCGGGCCTGAATCACGCCCTGAATACGGGTCAGCAGGCGGTCAATCAACTGCTGTTTGGCGTCGGCCATTTCGCCGTCGCGCTGGATCAGACAGGCTTTGGAGCGGTAGATCACTTCCACTTCGCGCAGGCCGTTGGCTTCCAGGGTGGCGCCGGTGGAGACGAGGTCGCAGATAGCGTCGGCGAGGCCGGCGCGCGGCGCCACTTCCACGGAGCCGTTCAGCAGACAGGATTTAAAGGAGATACCTTTTTGATCGAGGTAGCGCTTCAGCAGGTGCGGGTAAGAGGTGGCGATACGTTTGCCGTCCAGCGCCGCCGGGCCGTTCCAGGCTTCATCCACCGGAGTCGCCAGCGACAGGCGGCAGCCGCCGAAGTCGAGACGGCGCAGGGTGAAGTAGCGCGGGTCTTCGCCCTGGGCGCGGCGGCTGAGCAGCTCTTCTTCCAGCACGTTTTCGCCGATAATGCCGAGGTCGACAACACCGTCCATCACCAGGCCCGGGATATCGTCATCACGCACGCGCAGAATATCGATTGGCATATTTTCCGCCAGCGCAATCAGACGCTGGGTGTGCAAATTGACTTTAATGCCGCAGCGGCTGAGTAATTCGCGTGAATCTTCGCTTAAACGGCCTGATTTCTGAATAGCTATGCGTAAACGGGTGTTGTCTAACATTGTTCTTTTCCTCTGAATACCTGTCTGAATCTGTCCGAATTTGGTCCAAAAAAAAGCCCCCGGAAGTGAATCTTCCGGGGGCTCTCTGCGCGTTCATGCACCACTGGAAGATCCAAACGTCTTCCAGCACACATCGCCTGAAAGACTAGTCAGGATGATGGTGATGATGGTGGTGTTTAAATTGAACGCGGTTCATAAAAATTCTCTGTGAATGACTATGCATTTGATGTCCTTTAACCTAAACCACTTCCGCCGCAGAAAGCAAGGGCTTTTTTCTATCATTAATTCATTTCATATTGAGCGAAGAAATTGTCAGTTGCCGCTGGCTGGCGTAGCCTGTAATCAGCACAGCGAAAGAGTCAGGAGCCTGGGATGAAAAAGGTCGCGATAGTCGGTTTGGGATGGCTGGGGATGCCGCTGGCGCTGTCGTTGACGGCGCGAGGCTGGCAGGTTACCGGCAGTAAAACTACGCAGGATGGCGTGGAGGCGGCGCGGATGTGCGGGATCGACAGCTATCCGCTGCGCCTGGAGCCGCAGCTGGTCTGTGATACCGAGGACCTCGACGCGCTGATGAACGTCGATGCGCTGGTGATCACCCTGCCGGCCCGGCGTACCGGGGCAGGGGAAGGGTTTTATCTACAGGCGGTGCAGGAGATCGTCGATACCGCGCTGGCGTACCATATTCCGCGGATCGTCTTCACCAGCTCCACCTCGGTGTATGGCAACGTCAACGGTACAGTGAAGGAGAATTCCCCGCGTCTGCCGCAAACCGCCAGCGGACAGGTGCTCAAGGAGCTGGAGGACTGGCTGCACAACCTGCCGGGGACGTCGGTGGATATTCTGCGCCTGGCCGGGCTGGTGGGGCCTTCCCGTCATCCGGGACGTTTTTTCGCCGGCAAGTCGGCGCCGGATGGCCAGCACGTGGTCAATCTGGTGCATTTGCAGGATGTGGTGGCCGCTATCGAACTGCTGCTGCAGGCCCCGAAGGGCGGGCACATCTATAATCTATGTGCGCCCCGCCATCCGGCGCGCGGCCTCTTTTATCCGCAGATGGCCCGCGAGCTCGGTCTGCCGCCGCCGGTGTTCAGCGACAGCCCGGGCGGCGGCCAGGGCAAGATTGTGGATGGCAATCGTATCTGCAATGAGCTGGGGTTTGAGTACCAGTACCCCGATCCGCTGGTGATGCCGATGGAGTGATCCGCCAGCGGTGATTCGCATACCGTAAGGGGGTAGCGATGAAACCACTGCTGGATGTCCTCGTGATCCTGGATGCCCTGGAAAAAGAGGGGAGCTTTGCCGCGGCGTCGGCAAAGCTCTTTAAAACGCCCTCGGCGCTGAGCTACACCATTCACCGCCTGGAAAGCGATCTCAATATTCAGCTGCTCGACCGCAGCGGCCATCGCGCGCGCTTTACCCCCAGCGGACAGATGCTGCTGGAGAAAGGGCGGGAGGTGCTGCATATCGCCCGCGAACTGGAGAACCGGGCGGTTAAGCTGCAGCAGGGGTGGGAGAATAGCCTTCGTCTGGCGGTGGACAGCACCTTTCCCGTGGCGCTGCTCTCGCCGCCAATCGCTGCATTTTATCAACAACAGCCGCTGACCCGGCTGCACTTCACGCTGAACCCCTCCCTGCTGGACTGGCGGCCGCTGACTGACGGGCAGGCCGATCTGCTGCTGGGGGCGCTCGGCGAGCCGCCGCCGCTGAGCGGTTATGACTATCTCCCCCTCGGCGAGCTGGAGCTGCTGCTGGTCGTTGCCCCACAGCATCCGCTGGCGCGACACCGCGCACCGCTAAGCTGGCGAACCCTGCGCCGTTACCGGGCGGTGGCCACTGGCGAGGGCGGGGCGCTACTCAGCGATCAGGAGACCCTGACGGTGTGTGACGCCGCGGGGCAGCTGGCGCTGCTGCGCCTGGGGCTGGGCTGGGGGTGCCTGCCGCGCTATCAGGTGCAGGGTCTGCTGGACAGCGGCGAGCTGGTCTGCATGACCGTGCGCGGGCTGTCGCCTCGTCAACGCGCGTGGATCGCCTGGAATGACGCCACCTGCGGTTTGGCTGGCAAATGGTGGCGGGAAACGCTATTAGCAAATAGTGCTATTTTTACAATTTATCATACGGAAACCGTATAGATATTAGCACGTTAAAAATTATGCTTACGCAATGAACTTCATAACATCTTGTCAACGCCGTTGAATTTGTTGCAAAATATGCGGCCTGAAAACCAGAGACTAGCCGACGCTTTTTTTTAAAGTGTCGGTTATTTTTTTGGTCGAAAGACACATCATTCAATACCAAGAGGCCGGGCTTCGTACCGGATAGATATTTACTAAAAACCGACAGTCGTTGTCGCTGAGGAATAGAAAGAAATGGGGCAATTTTTTGCTTACGCGCTGGCGTTCACCGTAAAAGGGGATAACTATGTCGCATAACGCTACTCCAAATACCTCTCGCGTGGAATTACGTAAAACGCTTACGTTAGTTCCGGTTGTAATGATGGGCCTGGCCTATATGCAGCCGATGACGCTGTTCGATACGTTTGGTATCGTCTCTGGTATGACCGACGGTCACGTGCCGACGGCCTACGCCTTTGCGTTAATCGCTATCCTGTTTACTGCCCTGAGCTATGGCAAGCTGGTACGTCGTTACCCTTCTGCCGGCTCGGCGTATACCTATGCGCAGAAATCCATCAGCCCGACCGTTGGCTTTATGGTGGGTTGGTCCTCGCTGCTCGACTATCTGTTCGCGCCGATGATCAACATTCTGCTGGCGAAAATCTATTTTGAAGCACTGGTGCCTTCGATTCCGTCGTGGGTGTTTGTTATCGCGCTGGTCGCCTTTATGACCGCCTTTAACCTGCGCAGCATTAAATCCGTGGCCAACTTCAACACCGTGATCGTGGTGCTGCAGGTGGTGCTGATCGCCGTTATCCTCGGCATGGTGATTTATGGCGTGTTTGAAGGCGAGGGCGCCGGTACGCTGGCCAGCAGCCGTCCGTTCTGGTCCGGTGACGCGCACGTGATCCCGATGATTACCGGGGCGACGATCCTGTGCTTCTCGTTTACCGGTTTCGACGGCATCAGCAACCTGTCTGAAGAGACCAAAGATGCAGAGCGCGTCATTCCGCGCGCGATCTTCCTGACCGCGCTGATCGGCGGCCTGATCTTCATCTTTGCCACCTACTTCCTGCAGCTGTACTTCCCGGATATCTCGCGCTTTAAAGATCCGGATGCGTCACAGCCGGAAATTATGCTCTACGTGGCAGGTAAAGCCTTCCAGGTTGGCGCGCTGATCTTCTCCACCATCACCGTACTGGCGTCCGGTATGGCGGCGCACGCTGGCGTGGCGCGTCTGATGTACGTGATGGGCCGCGACGGCGTGTTCCCGAAAAGCTTCTTCGGCTACGTGCACCCGACCTGGCGCACTCCGGCGATGAACATCATCCTGGTCGGCGCGATTGCGCTGCTGGCGATTAACTTCGACCTGGTGATGGCGACGGCACTGATTAACTTTGGTGCGCTGGTGGCGTTTACCTTCGTAAACCTGTCGGTGATTTCCCAGTTCTGGATCCGTGAGAAACGCAACAAGACGCTGAAAGACCACTTCCAGTATCTGTTCCTGCCGATGTGCGGCGCCCTGACCGTTGGCGCGCTGTGGGTCAACCTGGAAGAGAGCTCGATGATTCTGGGCCTGATCTGGGCCGGTATCGGTCTGGTCTATCTGGCCTGCGTGACCAAAAGCTTCCGCAACCCGGTGCCGCAGTACGAAGACGTGGCGTAAGGCGTAGCGTGATGTGATTGAGAAAAGCCGGAGGGAAACCTCCGGCTTTTTTTTCGTTTGGCTCGGTGCGATATCTTTTGCCCGGCGGCGCTGCGCTTGCGCGGGCCTACGGTGATGGTTAACCTTCTGAAATTTAATGGTTATGTAGGCCGGGTAAGCGAAGCGCCACCCGGCAGAAGAGCTTATCCTGCCTGCACCATAACTTTCAGCAGCGTATCCAGCAGGCCGGGAAAACGGGCGTCCAGATCTTCCCGGCGCAGCGAAATCATGTTCTCCCGTCCTTGAGGCCGTTGCCAGATCACACCGCTGTCGCGCAGGACGCGCCAGTGGTGGGTCATGGTGGACTTGGCCACCTCCTCCTGGCGCAGGGCGTTGCAGCTCAGCTCGCTGCCGTCGGCCAGCGTACGAATGATCTCCAGTCGCAGCGGGTTTCCGAGCGCGGAAAGGACATTTTCCAGGCGAATTTGTTCTCGTTCGGGGTGATTGGCGATCATAATAATCCTGTGTCGGCGGTGGCGCGGCGCATCGCAGCCGCAGCCCATATCGGCGGCTGGCGGCTACTATACCCAAACTCCGGTTCTGATACCACGCGCGCCGCCGCAACCTGCCCAATCGTAATGATAGCAAAAATAGTTCGAATATACTCGTACAGTTGTACTAAGATAGACGCAGTTAAATGAACTGCGGATCATTCCGACCGCAGACTGACCGTCAAAACGACTAAGGACGCATCATGCCCCGACCCATCCCTCTCGAACGTTATCGCAACATCGGTATCTCCGCGCATATCGATGCCGGTAAAACCACCACCACCGAGCGCATCCTGTTTTATACCGGGATGAGCCATAAGCTGGGTGAAGTACACGATGGCGCGGCAACCACCGACTGGATGGCCCAGGAGCAGGAGCGCGGGATCACCATTACCTCGGCGGCGGTAAGCTGCTTCTGGCCGGGGATGGACCGCAGCTTCGAGCCGCACCGGATCAATATCATCGACACCCCGGGGCACGTGGATTTCACCATTGAGGTGGAACGTTCTATGCGCGTGCTCGACGGCGCGGTGATGGTGTACGACTCCGTCGGCGGGGTGCAGCCCCAGTCGGAGACCGTCTGGCGCCAGGCGAATAAATACCACGTTCCGCGGCTGGCCTTCGTCAACAAGATGGACCGCCCGGGGGCGGACTTCTTCCGCGTGGTGCAGATGATGATCGACCGCCTGAAGGCTAACCCGGTGCCGATTGTGATCCCCATTGGCGCTGAAGAGCATTTCACCGGCGTCGTCGACCTGGTGAAAATGCGCGCCATCCTGTGGGATGACGCCACCCAGGGCATGACCTTCAGCTATGGGCCAGTCCCTGACGAGCTGTTGGCGACGGCGCAGCAGTGGCGGGAGAAAATGGTCTCGGCGGCGGCGGAAGCCAGCGATGAGCTGATGGATAAATACCTGGAAACCGGTGAGCTGGACGAGGCGGAAATCGTCGCCGGTCTGCGCCAGCGCACGGTGAAGGGAGAGATCCAGGCGGTGCTCTGCGGTAGCGCCTTTAAAAACAAAGGTGTGCAGCGCATGCTCGATGCGGTGGTGGAGCTGATGCCATCGCCGCTGGATATTCCGGCGATACAGGGCGTCGATGAGCAAGGCCAGCCGGCGGAACGCCATCCGAGCGACGATGAGCCGTTGTCGGCGCTGGCGTTCAAACTGATGACCGACCCCTACGTCGGCCAGCTGACCTTTATCCGCGTCTACTCCGGGACGCTGAAGAAAGGCGATGCGGTGTGGAACCCGGTGAAGGGTAAGAAAGAGCGCATCGGGCGTATCGTGCTGATGCAGGCCAACGACCGTCACGAAGTTGACGAACTGCACGCCGGGGATATCGCGGCCTGCGTCGGTCTGAAGGATGTGACCACCGGCGATACGTTATGCGATCCGGATGCGGTGATTACCCTCGAACGGATGGAGTTTCCGGAGCCGGTGATTTCGCTGGCCATCGAGCCGAAGACCAAAGCGGACCAGGAGAAAATGGGCATCGCGCTGCAGCGGCTGGCGGCGGAAGATCCGTCGTTCCGTCTGCATACCGATGAAGAGTCCGGCCAGACGATTATCTCCGGCATGGGTGAGCTGCATCTGGAGATCATTGTCGACCGGATGAAGCGCGAGTTTGGCGTCGAGGCCAACATTGGCCGTCCGCAGGTCACCTACCGCGAAACCCTGCGCAAGAAAGTGACGGACGTGGAAGGCAAATTTGTGCGCCAGTCCGGCGGCAAAGGGCAGTACGGGCACGTTGTGCTGACCCTGGAGCCGCTGGAGCCGGGCAGCGGTTTCGTCTTCGAGGACGCCACCAAAGGCGGCGTGGTGCCGCGCGAGTACATCCCCTCCGTGGAGAAAGGGCTGCGCGAAGCGATGGGCACCGGCGTGCTGGCGGGTTATCCGGTGGTTGACGTGAAAGCGACCCTGACCTTTGGGTCGTACCACGACGTGGACTCCTCGGAGATGGCGTTCCGCATGGCGGCGATCTTTGGCTTCCGGGAAGGCGCGCGCAAAGCGGATCCGGTGATCCTTGAGCCGGTGATGCACGTCGAGGTGGAGACGCCGGAAGAGTACGCCGGGAATATTATGGGCGATCTCTCTTCCCGTCGCGGGATGGTGCAGGGGATGGAAGAGCGCTTCGGCAGCCAGATCATCCGCGCCGACGTGCCGCTGGCGGAGATGTTTGGTTATTCCACCACGCTGCGCTCGATGTCGCAGGGACGAGCAACCTACAGCATGGAGTTCCACCATTACGCGGAAGCGCCGCGTAATGTGGCGGATGAAATCATCGCCAGCCGCGCGAAAAGCTAAGCAACGTTCCCGGGTGCGACGCGAGGCGTCTTACCCGGGCTACTCTGGTACCAGCGCCCAGGCCCGGTAAGGCGAAGCCGCCACCGGGCAAAAAGGTAAGCGTGAACTGGGGACGCAATACCCGGCGGCGCTGCTGGACTGCCCCCAAAAGTTGGACACCCAACTGAGTTTGTAGCCCGGGTAAGGCGTTAGCCGCAACCCGGGAATTTCAGCCAATCAGACAATATCCTGCACGTACTGCCACAGCGCCTTCAGCTGCGCCAGCTTCTCTTTATCATCCGCATACTGCTGATACAGCATCTGCAGCTCATCGGCATAGGCCTGCAAAAACGCCGGCGTAAACACCTGACGACGGTGCTCTAACCAGCGCTGCTGCTCATGTTCATCGAGCGTGCCGGGGAAGTTGCGCGCCCGGTAGTTAAACAGCAGGCGTTCGATACGCTGGTCGGCGAAGGTGATATCCAGCGCCGGCAGATTGCGCGGTTCGGTTTCCAGCACGATTTTCATCGCCGCGCGGTCGGCATCGCTAAAGAACCCATTGTACAGCTGGGCGTCGACGTTTTCGGACGGCACGAACGGCTCGGCTTCGGCATAGACCGCCACCACTTTCTCCCGCACCTGCGGATTCGCCCGCAGCAGCTGGGCGTTCTCCAGACAGCCCTGAATAGAGATCCCCAGCCGGTCGGCATCCTGCGGGCGCAGGGTATTGGCCTGGGCCAGTACCGGACATTTATTTAAATGTACCAGCTTAATCGGCGCCGCCGGCAGATCGCCAAGCTCGGCGCGCGGGGTGTAAAGCCGCTCGCGCAGGGCATCGGCATCCAGTTCCAGCAGCGGCGCCATATCGCCCGCCAGATCGACCATAATCACCGCATTGCGGTTTTCCGGATGCCAGGCCAGGGGCGCCACCAGGCTGGTGTTGCCGCGCGCGGCGCCAAACATGCCGGAGACATGCACCAGGGGCTTCATCTGCGGCACGTCGATGAGCGTCGCCAGCTTGCGCTTATTGCGGTGGCTGTAGAGATAATCAAACAGCCGCGGCTGCCGGGTTTTCACCAGCTTCGCCATGGCGATGGTGGCGTACACATCGGCCATCGCGTCATGGGCGTTCTGGTGTTCAATACCGTTGGCGACGGTCAGATGTTCAAGCCGGAAGCTGGGCAAACCCTCGTCATTCTCCGGCCAGGCGATCCCTTCCGGGCGCAGGGCATAGCAGGCGCGCATCACGTCGAGCAGATCCCAGCGCGAGTTATCGTGCTGCCAGCTCCAGGCATAAGGGTCATAGAAGTTGCGATAGAAGATATTCCGCGTCACTTCGTCATCAAAGCGCACGTTGTTATAGCCGACGATACAGGTTTGCGGCACCGTGAACAGATCGTGGATGCGGCGGGCAAACGCGGCCTCATTATCCCCTTTGGCCAGCGCTTCCTGCGGCGTGATCCCGGTGATCATCACCGCCTGCGGCTGCGGCAGGTAATCGTCAGCGGGTTTGCAGTAAAACACTTCGGGCTCGCCGAGCACATTCAGCTCCGCGTCGGTGCGGATGGCGGCGAACTGCGCCGGCCGGTCGAGGGAAGGGCTGGTGCCGAAGGTTTCATAATCGTGGAATAAAAATCCGGGCTGGTTGACGCTATCTTGCATAGTCTGTTCATTATCCGTGGTGGCGTGCGACCGGTATGGTAAACGATTTGCCCGGTCATCAGAAGGGTCGCGGCAAGCAACTTCCTCTGCTGTGTCATATTTTCTTGCAATTAAACCCTGATATGAAACGCGAAGTTCCGTAAAAAGGACGGCGGATCTGTAAATCTAGAGGATATGCCGTTGAAAGGCCGTTTGTTTATTGCTGTATCTTTGCTCGCTTCGAGCGTTTCCTGCGCATTTGCCGTCGACTTACCTGCTACGGTCGCGCCGCCTTCCATTCAGGCTGGCTCCTGGGTGCTGATGGATTACACCACCGGTCAGGTCCTGACCGCGGGTAACGAACATCAGCAGCGCAATCCTGCCAGTCTGACCAAACTGATGACCGGCTACGTGGTCGATCGCGCCATCGACAGCCATCGTATCACCTTTGACGATATCGTCACCGTGGGTAAAGACGCCTGGGCGAAGGGCAACCCGGTGTTCGACGGGTCATCGCTGATGTTCTTAAAGCCAGGGGATCGCGTCAGCGTCCGCGACCTCAGCCGCGGGCTGATTGTCGACTCCGGTAACGACGCCTGCGTCGCGCTGGCCGACTATGTCGCCGGCGGCCAGCCGCAGTTTGTCGCCCTGATGAATCAGTATGTCGAAAAACTGCACCTGCGGGACACCCATTTCGAAACCGTCCACGGCCTCGACGCCCCGGGCCAGCACAGTTCGGCCTATGACCTCGCGGTGCTCTCGCGGGCGATTATTCATGGCGAACCAGACGTCTACCACATGTACAGCCAGAAAAGCCTGACGTGGAACGGGATCACCCAGCAAAACCGTAACGGTCTGCTGTGGGATAAAACCATGAACGTCGATGGCCTGAAAACCGGCCACACCTCGGGCGCCGGGTTCAACCTGATCGCCTCGGCGGTGGATGGCCAGCGCCGGCTGATCGCCGTGGTGATGGGGGCGGACAGTCCGAAAGGCCGCGAGCAGCAGGCCGCTAAACTGCTGCACTGGGGGCAGCAGAACTTCGACACCGTGCAGGTGCTACAGAAGGGGCAGAAGGTCGGCACCGAGCGTATCTGGTACGGCGATAAAGAGCAGATTAAGCTCGGCACCGATCAGGATTTCTGGTTAGCCCTGCCGAAGGCGGAAGTGTCGCGCATTAAAGCGAAATATGTGCTGGATAAGAAGGATCTTGAGGCGCCGATCGCCGCCAATCAGCGGGTTGGCGAGATTTCACTGTATGACGGCGACAAGGTGGTGGGGCACTATCCGCTGGTCACCCTCGAAAGCATCAATAAAGGCGGAGTGTTCTCGCGAATGAGCGATTACCTGCATCAAGAGCTGTAACCACGCCAACCGCCTCTTTGCAGGCGGTTTTTTTTCGTCTGTCGCTCGTGCTGGCGAGGCGCCTGTTTTTACAGCAGTGTGGTGGCGACTCTGTGAATTCGCGCACATACTGAGGGGGGATCTCCTGTTAAATTAACTGTATATTCATACAGCAATTTATCTCCAAAGGAGGCAAGATGAACTACAGCATCACCACCCTCGGCAAGAAAACCATCGCCGGTTTCCATCTGGTCGGGCCCTGGGATCACACGGTCAAGCAGGGGTTTGAGCAACTGATGATGTGGGTTGAGAACCACCAGGTGCCCGCCCGCGAATGGGTGGCCGTCTACTACGATAACCCGGAGGAAGTGCCGGCGGAAAAACTGCGCTGCGCGACAGCGGTCACCGTGGATGAGGATTATGTCATTCCCGCCAACAGCGAAGGGGTGATCCTGGCGGCGATTGCCGGCGGGGATTACGCCTGCGCCCGCGCGCGGGTGGTGGAGTACGACTTCGCCACCCCGTGGATGCAGTTTTTTGACAGCCTGCAGCAGAGCACGGCGTATCGCATCGCCCCCCAGCCCTGCTTTGAGGTCTATCTTAACGACGGCAACCACGACGGCTACTGGGATATCGACATGTATGTTCCCGTTGAGCGCGTCGCGTCGTAGCGGTTTACCCCTGTTTCGGACAAGGTTTTTTACATTCCCGGCATGCTCCGGGCGAAAAAGCAGTTACAATTGGCCTTTTCGTTTTGCCGGAGAGGGTTGTGCGCGCTGATAAATCACTCAAGCCATTTGAGATCCGCTTGTATCGCCATTATCGGGTGGTGCATGGTGTGCGGATTGCGCTGGCCTTTGTGCTCACCTTTTTGCTGGTGCGGCTGCTGAACGTGCCTGAGGGAACCTGGCCTCTCATCACTCTGGTGGTGGTGATGGGGCCGATCTCCTTCTGGGGTAACGTCGTGCCGCGGGCGTTTCAGCGTATCGGCGGCACGATCCTCGGTTCGGCGCTGGGGCTGGTGGCGCTGAAGCTTGAGCTCATCTCCCTGCCGCTGATGGTCCTCTGGTGCGCGGCGGCGATGTTCCTCTGCGGCTGGCTGGCGCTGGGCAAGAAACCCTATCAGGCGCTGCTGATCGGCATTACTCTGTCGGTGGTGGTCGGGGCGCCGCCCGGCGATATGCATACCGCGCTGTGGCGAAGCGGCGATGTGATCTTCGGCTCGCTGCTGGCGATGCTGTTTACCGGCATCTGGCCGCAGCGGGCGTTCATCCACTGGCGCATCCAGATGGCCAGCTATGTCACCAACTTTAACCGCCTCTACCAGGCCGGCTTCTCGCCAAATCTGGTGGATCGACCGCGGCTGGAAAAGCATCTCCAGCAGGCGCTGAACGACGTGGTTAAAATGCGCGGGCTGATCACCCCCGCCAGCAAAGAGACGCACATCCAGAAGGCGATCTTCGAGGCTATCCAGACCGTCAGCCGCAACCTCGTCTGCATGCTGGAGCTGCAGATCAACGCCTGGTGGGCAACGCGTCCGGGTCACTTCGTGATGCTCAATGCGCACACCCTGCGGGAGACGCAGCAGATGACCCAGCAGACGCTGTTGTCCATCGCCCACGCGCTGTACGAAGGGAACCCTCAGCCTGTGCGCGCCAACAATGAAAAGCTGACTGAGATCGTCCTCGAACTGCGCCAGCTGCTGAAAGAGCAGGGTGATGACGGCCTGGCGGAAACCCCGGTCCATGGCTATGTTTGGCTCTCAATCGAACTGGCGCGCCAGCTGGAGCTGCTCTCGCATCTGATCTGCCGCGCGTTGCGCAAATAAACATCAGATGCACCGGGTAACCACATGGGTTGTTTCGATTCAGCAGCGTTTAGGGTTATGATAAACGCAAAGGAAAAAACATTGTCATCAGCGGCTGCTAGCAGTTATGTTAGCCCTATAACGCAGTCGCTTTACGAATCCGAATCTCAATTATTAGGGGTGTAAAAATGGAAACAACTAAGCCTTCTTTCCAGGACGTACTGGAGTTTGTTCGTCTGTACCGTCGTAAGAACAAACTGCAGCGTGAAATTCAGGACGTTGAGAAAAAGATCCGTGATAACCAGAAGCGCGTTCTGCTGCTGGACAACCTCAGCGACTACATCAAACCGGGCATGAGCGTGGAAGCCATCCAGGGCATCATCGCCAGCATGAAGAGCGATTACGAAGATCGCGTTGATGATTACATCATCAAAAATGCCGAGCTGTCCAAAGAGCGCCGCGACATCTCGAAAAAACTGAAAGTGATGGGCGAAGCCAAAGTCGAAGGCTAAACCCTGCCGGTCCGGCGGCGGTCAGCGTCGCCGGGCTGTTCCGCGTTTCCCTCTCTTCCCTGCTTTTTTCTGCGAAAACTTTGTTCCGGCAACTGCCTCTCCTCACCGACACTTTGCTATACTGGCCCGCGAAAAACGTATTGATATCGGAAAGGTTTCTCTCATCCTGGCCGGGCATCTGACGCAGCGGCGTCAGGGCGATATCTCAACACCTCTCACCTCTCCGACGATCGATTCGCCAGAAGACAAACTCAGGTGCTGACCGGGCGCGACAGAACTCTTCCGCTGCTTTCGCCGACAGGAGTCAACCTCACGTGATTAAGTCATTCTTTGCTGCACTCTCGTTTATCAGCCGCCTGCCGGTCCCGGCGCGGTTATCTCAGGGCCTGGAGATCGAACAGTACCAGCGCAGTATCGTCACCTTTCCGCTGGTCGGTTTACTGCTCGGCGCCATCGCCGGCGCGGTGGCGCTCCTCCTGCAGCCGTGGTGCGGCGTCCCGCTGGCGGCGCTGTTCGGCGTGCTGGCGCTGGCGCTGCTCACCGGCGGATTCCATCTTGACGGGCTGGCTGATACCTGCGACGGCATTTTCTCCGCCCGCACCCGCGATCGGATGCTGGAGATCATGCGCGACAGCCGGCTGGGCACCCACGGCGGGCTGGCGCTGATCTTCGTGCTGGTGGCGAAAGTGCTGGTGGTTGGCGAGCTGCTGCTGCGTGATATCCACCCCATCGCAGCCCTGGCGGCGGCCTGCGCCGTCGGTCGCGGGATGGCGGTGCTGCTGATGTATCGTCATCGCTATGCGCGGGAAAAGGGGCTGGGCAATCTGTTTATTGGCAAAATTAGCCTGCAGCAGACGCTGGTGACGATGGCGATGGCGATCGCGCTGGCCACCGCCCTGATGGGGCTGCAGGGGCTGCGCGCCGCGCTGATCACCCTGGTGCTGATCTGGGGTCTGGGATGGGCGCTGAAGCGAACCCTCGGCGGGCAGACCGGAGATACCCTCGGGGCGGCGATTGAGCTGGGCGAATTACTCTTTTTACTGGCGCTGCTGTAAGGCCTGACGCCAACGGTGAGGAACAGAATGGAAACACTTTCGGCGTTACTGGCTGCCATTCCGCAGCCCGATGTGGCGGGCATGGCGCGCGCTCAGCAGCATATAGATGGCCTGTTAAAGCCGCCCGGCAGCCTTGGCCGTCTGGAGGCGCTGGCGGTGCAGCTGGCCGGTCTGCCTGGCTTGCAGGGGCAGCTGGCGCTGGCGGAGAAAGCGATTGTGGTCATGTGCGCCGACCATGGCGTCTGGCATGAAGGCGTGACTCCTTCGCCGCAGGTGGTGACGGCCATTCATGCCGGCAATATGGTGCGGGGCAACACCGGCGTCTGCGTGCTGGCGGCGCAGGCCGGGGCCAGGGTGCAGGTAGTGGATGTCGGCATCGATGCCGACCCGCTGCCGGGCCTGATTAACCTCAAGGTGGCCCGCGGTAGCGGGAATATCGCCCGGACGGCGGCGATGAGCCGCCAGCAGGCGGAGACGGTGCTGCTGGCCAGCATGCATCTCACCCGCCAGCTCGCTGCCGACGGGGTGAAAGCCTTCGGCGTCGGCGAATTGGGAATGGCCAATACCACCCCGGCCGCAGCGACGATCAGTGTCCTGACGGGCAGCGACCCTGACGCGGTGGTGGGCTGTGGGGCCAATCTGCCGCTGGCGCAGCGGGGCCATAAGGTGGCGGTGGTGCGCCAGGCGATAGCCCATAATCAGCCGAACCCGGCCGACGGGCTGGATGTCCTGGCGAAGGTGGGGGGTTACGATCTGGTGGGCATGACCGGGGTGATCCTCGGGGCGGCCTCCTGTGGCCTGCCGGTGGTGCTGGATGGCTTCCTCTCCTATGCCTCTGCCCTGGCCGCCTGCCGCATGGCCCCGTCGGCGCACCCTTATCTTATTCCTTCACACCTGTCGGCGGAGAAAGGGGCGCAGATCGCCCTCGACGCGCTGGGTCTGCGGCCGTATCTCGATATGGACATGCGCCTGGGAGAGGGCAGCGGCGCCGCGCTGGCGATGCACCTGCTGGATGCCGCCAGCGTGATGTACAACCAGATGGGAACGCTGGCGCAGAGCAATATTGTGTTGCCCGATAGCGCGCCGTCGTCCTGATGGTAAAACGCATCGTCCCGCGATGGAGGCGATGCGCCGGGTTTACAGGGCCTGCTGCCAGACCGCCTGGGGCAGGAGATAAACCTTCGCCGGGGCGCGCATGCCGTCGGTGACAATATGGCGGATGCCGCTGGCCATCACCGCCAGGGTGACGTCAAAGGCGTTCAGGCTATCGCCGAAGCCAGCGGTCAGATTGAGCATCGAACCATTGGCCAGCAGATAGACGGTTTTGTCGGCCATGCGGTAGGCGTTGATATACGGCATCACCTCTTCCTGGGGGTACTGGCGCAGGTACTCGCCGTCGATCTCTTCCGCCACGTGGCCGACGTTAAGGATAAATACTCCCGCTTTCGCCCGGTCCAGCGCCTGGCGATTAACCACGTTTTTACCGCCTGTCGCCGTGGCCACCACGTCCGCCGAGGCGATAGCCTCCTGGAGGTCCACCACGTGCCAGCCGTCGTAGGCCGCCTGTAGACGGCGGGCAGGATCGATCTCCGCCACCATCACCTGACCGCCAAAAGCTTTTGCCGCCGCCGCGACGCCCTGGCCGACCAGGCCGTAGCCGATCACCAGCACTTTTTTCTCATGCAGGGTGAGGTGAGTGGTCTGGAAGAAGGTGTGCCAGGCAGTGAGACCGACCATATGGCGGTTGTGCAGCCCCTCTTTGACCGGCAGATCGTCCCAGTTAAAGATCGGATAGCCTGGCTGAATATCCCCCAGCCGATTGACGCCCGAGCCGGTGGCTTCCAGACCCGCCACGATGTTCCCATACTCGCCGCGCTGGTGGAGCAGGGTGGTGATATCGGCGCCCATCTCGCACAGGTGAGTGGGCTGCCAGGCAATCGCTTTTTCCCATGACTGTTGCCAGTCGGCATCGCTCATATTGCGCCACGCGCAGGCCTCGGCGCCGCGCTCCACCAGCCAGGCCACCACGTCGTCCTGCACGGTGGTGGGGTTACAGGTGGTTAAAAAGACCTGAGCGCCCTTGTCGAGGATCCCCTGCACCAGCGGGATCATTTTCATGTCGAGGTGCATACAGCAGGCCAGACGCACGCCGCTGAGGTCGGGCAGCGCGGCGACCTGACGCAGGGTACGCGGCATATTCTGGCTGGCCCATGCCACTTCTTTCGCTAAAGAGATTTTATTATTCACTGGGTTATGACCTTCAATTCGCAAAAGGGGTATCCCCCTGACCGAAAAGGGATTCTATCAGCCCCCGCGAGAATTCACAGCACAATGCCGTCGGACATCGCCGCCCGCGCTATCCCCTGCGAAAGACAGGGTTGTTAATTTAAGGTTAAAAAAAGAAAATAAAATATAAGTAATTCCTATGATTTGAGCGATGAAGCGATGTTGAGTGTTATTCCTGCGGGGATATTTTCACGGCTGTGGATTTTCCTTGGCCGCCTGAAGCCGCACGCGCTGCCGGTGGCCCGCCGGCATATCGTGCTGGGATCCATTGGCGCCGGCACCGGACTGGCGGTGACCAGCATGTTCAGCCACTGGCTGCTCGGCGAAGTCAATCTGTGGTTTATTGCCCCGATGGGGGCCTCGGCGGTACTCCTGTTTGGCGTACCGAGCAGCCCGCTGGCGCAGCCGTGGTCGATTGTCGGCGGCAACGTGCTGTCGGCGCTGATCGGCGTCACGGTCGGTATGCTGGTCCCCGATGCGGCGCTGGCCTGCGGTCTGGCGGCGGCTCTGGCCATCGCCGGGATGTATTTTCTGCGCTGTCTGCATCCCCCCGGCGGCGCGGTGGCCCTGACGGCGATCCTCGGCGGCGCCGGGGTGCACAGCGAAGGCTATCACTTTGTGCTGACCCCGGTGCTCCTCAACTCGCTGATGCTGGCGCTGCTGGCTATTGTGTTTAATAACCTGGTTGGCCGCCGTTATCCGCATCCGCTGGCGGCGGAGGAGGTCAAATCCAGGGCGGTGCCGCTGGGTATTTCGGTCACCCGGGAAGATATTCACGCCGCGCTGCTGGAAGGCCAGTTCCTCGACATTGATGAAGACGATGTCCAGGAGTTGCTGGAGAATATCGAGCAGCAGGCGCGGCAGCGCATCGCGACGGCAGCCCGCCGCTAAGGGCGTACTGCGGGCTGCGGGTTACAGATCGCCGGTAAGATACTGCGCGACCCCGCGGCCAAAGCTCCAGTCGCCTTTCTGGTTACTGATAATCGACACCATCAGGTCATCGCCGCTCAGGCCGCAGTGTTCCGCCAGCTCCTCCTGCAAAATGGCGAAGAAGCGCTGCTTCTGCGCCTCGCTGCGCGGGCTGGTATAGACCCGCACCACCACCAGATCCCGCGTGCGGGTCAGTCCGAGGCCGGTATCTTCAATCACCATATGGTGGGCTTTGTTTTCATGAACAATCTGGTAACGGTCGCGTTCTGGTACCTCGAAGGCGCGCAGCACGGCGCGATGGGCGCCATCCAGCAGGGTTTTGACCTCCTGTTCCGTACGGCCTTCAATCAGGTCAAATGTCAGTAATGGCATGCAGGTGCTCCTTATCGTTAGGGAATAATGATGGGCTCAACAAGATGCTAGCCGATGCCGCCGCCGGCAAAAACCGCTATAGTTGAATACATTGTTTTTACTGGTGAACAATCACATGAGCGAGAGTCGTCCGGAGAGTTACTGGCTCCATCTGTACTGGCTGACGGTGCTGGAAGAACAAAAAAGCTATACCCGGGCCGCGGAAAAACTGGGGATCAGCAAGTCGGCTATCAGCCAGAAAATCAGCGAGCTGGAGCGGGTGACCGGTAAAACCCTCGTCCATCGCACCACCCGCAGCGTGAGCCTCAGCGACGACGGACTGCGACTGGTGGTGGAGCTCAACGAGCCGTTTGGTCAGCTGCGGGATATTTTCACCGGCGCCTGCGATGAGGGCGGGCCGCTGCGGGGAACGCTGCGCCTGACCGCGCCGGTGGCCTTTTCCCGCCAGCAGCTGGTCCCGGCAATCGCGCCTTTTTTGCATCAGCATCCCCAGCTGCATCTGCAGCTTGAGGTCACCGACCGGCTGGTCTCTCTGGCCAGCGAAGGGTTCGATCTCGCCATCCGCCACTGTCGGCACGAGGCGCTCCCCGATACCCACGTCGCCTGGCCGCTGTGTCACACCGCGACGCTTACCGTCGCGTCCGCAGACTATATTCGCCGCCATGGCCGCCCGGAGACCCCCGAAGATCTGCGCCACCACCAATGCCTGACCTATCCTCGTGGGCCACAGCGCCCGCAGTGGACGTTCGCCTCCCGTCAGTCGCCCGATGCTCGGGTGACCATCAACGTGCAGGGGCCATTCGCCACCAATAACAGCGAGTCGCTACGTGATGCGGTGCTGGCGGGGCTTGGGGTGGCGCTGTTGCCGGATTTCAGCGCCCGGGAGGCCATTGGCCGCGGGCTGGTGCAGGAGCTGCTGCCGGCGTGGCAGCCGGTGGAGGTGTTTGCCGACCGGCTGTACGTCATCCGGCCCTATACCCCGCGCGTGTCACGCGCGGTGGAAACCTTCAGCCGCTATCTGAAAGCGACCTTCAGCGAGCCGCGTCCAGCTCCTGCGCCAGCGCCTCGCTAAAGCGGGGCAGCAGATGGCGCTCGCCGGGAAGCAGTTGCGCGAGAGTAACGGTCTTGTCAGCGCAATAGACCCGCTCGCTGCCGAGCTGCGCTTCGAAGGCGTTCGCCGCCTGATGCGCCGCGCTCAGATCGGCGTCAATAAGGATCACCGCATGGGCCAGCACCACGTGGCCGCCGCCCGCCGCCAGCGGCCGCCAGTACTGGGCGGTACCGACAATCTTGCGCGCCTCCGCGCCTTCTCCGCAGGCAAGATTATACCGGCCATCGCAAAAGGAACCGCTCACCGCCCGGGGGTGGCTGGCAACGCCGAAGCGCGCGAGGGTGCGCTGCAGCACAGCGCACAGCGAATGATAGATCGGTTCGGCGGCTTCGCCGAGCGGCTGCTGCACCGGCCAGGCGAGGCTAAGGTTGATAATGCCCGGCCCCTGGGGCACCAGACCGCCGCCGGAGCGGCGAAGCCATACCGGCCAGCCGCGCGCGGCAAAATGCGCGCTGACCGCCGGCAGATCCGTAAACTGACGATAGCTCCCCGGCACCACCAATCCCTGCGGCGCCTGCCAGAGCTGGGCGACGGCCTCGCCGGCGCTGGCTTTGGCAAACAACGGCTGTTCCGCCTGGGTGGGATCCTCGCAAAACTGCAGCGCCAGCGAGGAGGGGGAAAAACGGCGAGGCCAGCAGTCGGCCAGGGTTAACTGAGACATGCATTCTCCTTACCGGAGGGCGCGGGTTACGCCCTCCGCTGGTGGGTCAGTCGACGGGGTGCTTTTTCATCAGCAGCGCGGTGAGCGCTGACAGCAGGCATCCTGCGGTCAGATAGAGGGCCACGCTGTGCCACGATCCGCCGGAGAAGGTGACCAGCGCCGCGGCAATAAACGGGGTAAAGCCGCCGCCGACCACGCTCGCCACCTGGTAGCCGACGCCGGCGCCGCTATAGCGATAGCTGGCGCCGAACAGCTCGGTAAACATCGGCTGCTGGACGCAGACCACCATATCATGGGCGATATTGGCCAGCATCAGGGCGAAGAACAGGATCCAGAAAACGGACTGACTCTCCAGCGCCATAAAGAACGGGAAACCGCTCAAAGTGCCGATCAGCGCCCCGGTGATATAGATCCGCCGACGGCCAAAGCGGTCTGCCAGCCAGGCGAAACAGGGGATAGTCAGGCAGCTAAGACCGCCCACCAGCAGGCCAATGTTGAGAAACAGCTCGCGCGGCAGGCCGAGGTTTTGCGTGGAGTAGTTGAGGGCGAAGGCGGTGACGATATACATCGTCAGCAGTTCACACAGCCGCAGGGCGATAATCAGTAAAAACGCTCCCGGATGGCGAAGCAGCGCTTCCACTACCGGTAGCCGCTTTTTCATCTGCGGCGCGTTGTCCAGGCTCTGCTGCGCTTCAAACTCCTGCGATTCCGCCATGCCGTTGCGGATCCACAGCGCAATAAGGACCAACACCACGCTGAACAGGAACGGTAAGCGCCAGCCCCAGCTGAGGAACTGCTGGTCGCTGGTCAGGCTGCTAATCAGCGATACCAGCCCGGTAGAGAGCAGGAGGCCGACGCCGTAGCCCACCTGCACCCCGCTGCTGTAAAAGGCTTTTTTCCCCTGCGGGGCATTCTCCACCGAGAGCAGCGCCGCGCCGCCCCATTCGCCGCCGACGGCGAATCCCTGAACCGCTCGCAGGAACACCAGCAGCACCGGCGCCCACCAGCCGATCTGGTTGAACGAGGGGAGCAGGCCGATGCAGGCAGTGGCGATACCCATCATCCAGACGGTCATCATCAGCATCCGTTTCCGCCCGAGGCGATCTCCGAAGTGGCCAAAAATAATTCCGCCGAGCGGGCGAAAAAGAAACCCAACGCCGAAGGTGGCAAAGGCGGCAAGCGTTCCCATCGCCGGGCCGATTTGCGGGAAAAATTCGCGGTTGAACACCAGCGCGGCGGTAATGCCATAGAGAAGAAAATCGTACCAGTCGACCACCGCGCCGGCAAAGCTACCCCAGGCCGCCCGCCGGGCCCGATGTAGTGAATCTGGCGCCTCGCCGGGCTGCACGCTTATTGTTGAATCCATACCCTGTCCTGTCAGTCACGTACTTCATTGTTATTGGAATGAGACGCTTTTACTGTTGCGTCTGCTCTGAGACTACCGCGCAGCGGCCGTGGAGGAAAGTAGTTTGCCTGCTAAGCGGGGGAGATGGCGCAAAAAAGAATCGATGGGAAAGGCGGGCGAAATCACACCCTGGACTTAACATTCTGGCAATTTGCCATCCAGCTTATACTTTTAATTAAATCAACGGATAACAAAGATGGACACCTTTTAAGAATCGACGTAAATGGTTTACACTTAACGTGTCTCCCTCTCTGGAATGGTGAGTAAAATGCGTCTACTTCTTGCAGTTTTATTTTGTTCTGTCATGTTGCCTTCTGCTTATGCTGAAAAACTGCCTGCGCCGACAGGAAAACCTGTACTGACCATTTCCGGAAAAATCGGAAATATGAATGTCGGCGACAAGGCCGTTTTTGATCTCGCAATGCTGGAAAAACTGGGGATGAAGACGATAGAAACCACCACCCCCTGGTACACCGGCAAGGTTCGTTTTGACGGTATTCCCCTTAGTAAACTCATGGATTTAGTCGGCGCGAAAGGCACATCGGCCCGCGTGCTGGCGCTGAACGACTACACCACCATTATCCCGATTGATGATTTTTATAAATTCCCGGTCATTATGGCGTTAAAAATGAACGGTCAATATATGCGCATTCGTGATAAAGGCCCGTTATTTATTGTCTACCCTTACGACAGCAGTGCTGAATTACAGAACCAGATCTATTATTCCCGATCGGCCTGGCAAGTTTCAAAGATGATTATAGAATAAGGGTTGGATCTTGAATCGAATACTCACGGCTATTATTTTGTCGTTATTTGTTGTCACCGGATATATTACTTATCTGGTGCATGAGCGACAAAGTGAGTTGCAAAAATTTACCCGCTATACGGACTCGTGGTCAATGTCGCAGATGGTGTCGGAATATATGCGGCTGGAGTCTCGTCTGGCGGGAATGGCGATTGGGGCCGAAGGGGCGGACCACGATGAGGTGCGCCTGCGTCTTGAGATCATGATGAGCCAGATCGAGCTTCTGCAGGAGGGCGATCTGGGTAAATTTATCAATAAAAGCGAGCAGCGGAAGACGGTGGTTGCGACGCTGATTCGTAATCTTCATCTGCTCGATAAACAAGTTGATACCATGACGCCGGAGCAGGTCAGACAGATCCTGCCGGTGTTAAGCGAGCTTGATGGTCCGCTGACCTCAATGGCCGCCGCCACCCTGACGCAAGATATCAATATCGTTAATATCACCCATGATAAAATCCAGCATCTCTATTATATCTACTCGGTGATCTCCATTCTGCTGATCGCCATGTGTATAACTCTCGGTCTGCTGATGCTCCGACAGAATAATAATCTGCGTCGCGCCCATGTTCGTATGAAAACGCTGGCCAACGATCTGCAGGCCTCGAAAGAGAAGCTGCAGGTGCAGAACCGCCGGCTGCAGTACGACGCCTACCATGATTCGCTGACCGGTATGCCCAACCGTCTCTCTTTCTGGCAGCGGCTGCAGGAGATCGTCAACCAGGTGCGTCCCTATAAGGGATGCGCCGTGGTGATGCTTTTCGACCTCGACAGCTTTAAGGATGTGAACGATACCCTTGGCCATGATGCTGGCGATAAGCTGCTGCAGGATCTGGCCAGTCGCCTCTCTTTTTTCCGCAAAACCTCCGAGACGCTGTATCGCCTTGGCGGTGATGAGTTTGCGATGCTCTCCTACGATCTCACTGAAGAAATGGCCCTTGAGCGGGCCAATGTTATCCGGGAGAAGATCAGCCAGCCCTATCAGATCTACGATGCGCAGATTAATATCGACGCCTGCATTGGGATCGTGATCTCTGACGGTGAAAGTCGTACCGATTATCTGTACAAGTGCGCCGACCTCGCGCTGTATGAGGCGAAAAAAGAGGGTAGCGGCCATGTGCAAATCTTCCGGCCGGGGATGCTGCAGCGCCTGCAGGAGAACAAATCGTTTGAAGACGATCTGCTGCAGGCCCTGGCCCATGACGAGTTCAAAGTCTACTATCAGCCGATCGCCGATACCGTCACGCGCGAAATCTACGGCTATGAAGCGCTGGTTCGCTGGTTCCATCCGGTGCGCGGCGCCGTGCCGCCGACGGTGTTTATTCCGGTGGCAGAGAAAATCGGTCTTATTAATGCCCTTGGCGAATGGGTGCTGAAAACCGCCTGTGCCGAAGCGGCCAGCTGGGCGACGCCGCTGAAGGTCTCGGTCAACGTTTCACCAATTCAGTTGATGAATACATCGCTGACCGACACCATTATCGAGGTGCTGCATCAGACCGGCCTCGATCCGCGACGTCTTGATCTGGAGATCACCGAGTCGGACGTATTCAATGAGAACACCCGTTCGCTGGAAATTCTCAGCCAGCTGCGCGAGCAGGGCATTCAGATCTCCATCGATGACTTTGGTACCGGCTATTCTTCCCTGTCCCGTTTAAGCTACTTCCCGTTCGATAAAATTAAAATCGACCGCTCGTTTGTCATCAATATTCCGGAACAAAAAGACGATCTGGATATCGTCCGCCTGATTATCAGCATGGGAAAGAGCCTGCATATGCGCATTGTGGCGGAAGGTGTAGAGACCGAAGAGCAGTTGGCTTCGCTGCAGGCGCTGGGCTGTGACCTGGTTCAGGGATATTTAATCGGCAAACCGAGTCCGCTGCGCTAACAAATTTTTAACGCGTTTATTTTTATTCTCCCGGGCGATTTCAGGATCCTGAAATCGCCTTTTTTATTTTCTCTTAGCGCTAATCCCTGCGAGGTATAAAAAGGAGTAGGCGTAAAATTCCACAACAAAATAATATCCTTAACGTTTAAAAGGGGTATATGATATGCATCATATAGGCTATTTCTGAACGTCGCGTTTGAGACGGTAAAGTGAGGCACAATCATGCAGCGAATCATTATTCCCACCCATTACGTTCACACCCGCAGCACGCCGCTGTGGACCAAAGAGACCGCCCCGGCCTCTATCTGGCGCCGCCATCTGGATGCCGGCACCCGGCAGGGCGTCTACCCTCGTCTCTCGGTGATGCAGGGGGCGATCCGCTATCTCGGCTATGCCGATGAAACCAGCCCCGAGCCCGTTGAAACCCTGACTATTGAAGCCGGCCAGTTTGGCGTCTTTCCGCCGGAGAAGTGGCACTGTATTGAGGCCCTCTCAGAGGACACGGTTTTTAATGTCGACTTTTATGTTGATCCAAAAATTCTCATCGAGGGATAACAAGAGATGACCAGTGAAAATAAAGGTTATACCTTAGCGCTAGAGAATGGCCGACTTCACCAGAAGCAGGAAAAAATATTTCTTAAACCAATGGTGTTGTATATTCCACAGCAGGCGGTGGAGGCCGTTAATGACCTGCTGAGCAAGTTGCCGGACGACAGGGAAGAGGGGGAGTTTCTGTTGACGGTCACCAATAATAATAACGGCGTCTCGGTTGATAAAACCTTTTCCTCGCTGGCGGCGCTGCGCGACCCACTCACCGCGGCTGATGCGGTGAAGGATCTGATCAATATCGTTCGCGGCTACGAGTCCGATGAAGAGACCAACGTCTGCGGCTGGTAAGCCCGCTATCCCGCAGTCGGATGGCCGCCGTCGCCCGACGCCATCTGGCTGAGCAGCCACTCCCGCAGAGCGATAATATCCGCCCGCTGCGCTACCGCTTCGGTAGTGACCAGGTAGTAGCGGGCGCCAGGCAATGCGTTGCTGAACGGCGCGGACAATACGCCGCGCTGCAGCAGATCCCGCGCCAGCAGTTCGCTGGCGATCACCACTCCCTGACCGGCCACCGCCGCCTGCAGGGCATGGGTCTCATCGCTAAAGGTTAACCCCGCATCAATATTCAGCGTCGGCGGTCCATAGCGCCGACGCCAGTTCTCCCAGCTAGGCGAATCAGCTGGCACGCGCCGGTTGGCAACGTGAAACAGCGTCACCCGCTGCAGATCTTCAGGCCGGCTGAGGCCCAGAGTCGGGCTGGCGACCACGATAAAGCGATCCTCATACAGCAGCGTGCAGTACAGGTCCGGCTCCGGCGTTTCACGATAGCGAATCGCGGCGTCTACCGTGCCCAGATGCAGATCCACTCGTTCGACGCTGGTGTGTAGCCGCAGGTCGATAGCCGGAAAGCGGGCGGTGAAATCCGCCAGCCGCGGCACCAGCCAGTGGGTGAGAAAATTGGAGGTGGTGGTGACGGTTAAGGATGGCGGCTGACGGGCATGAGCGATCTGGACGACGGCCTGTTCCAGGGCGCTAAAGGCGCGTTGGGTGGCGGCGTAAAGGATCTCGCCATCAGCGGTCAGACTGACGCCCTGCGCGCTGCGTTCGCAGACCCGGCACTCCAGCACCGACTCCAGCAGTTTAATCTGATGGCTGACCGCCGTCGCGCTGACGTCGAGCGCCTCGGCGGCCTGTTTAAAACTGCGGTGGCGGGCGACGGCATGAAAAGCGCGTAGCGCCCCCAGCGGCGGCAGACGGGGCGGTCTCATGGCTGAGTTTTTCTCATCTATGGCTGAAAACTATGCGTTTGTGTAAAGCGATATTGTGGCGATAGGCTACGGGCATGTAAAGACAATGACATGAATTAAATTCATGCAGCTTCGCCTGTCAGGAGTCAACTATGCACGTTGTAAGCCGCTACACCGCCGCGGAAGCCGCGGCAACGATCGACCCCCGCGGCCGCGCTATCGCCCTTAGCGTGGTCATCGCCGCCGGGGCCTTGCTGTTAATCATGCCCCCGGTTATCGGGGTGACCGGCACGCTGAGTCTGCTGACTGCGCTGATTGCGGCCTTTAGCGTCGGGTGGGGATTCACACGCGGACAATCCTGGCTTTATCGCTCACCCCTGGCGGCGACGCGCTGGGCCTTTCTGCTGTCAGCGGCCGGCTGGCTGCTGGCGCTGGTGGCCTGGTATGGCGGGCAGGACTGGCCGGCACTGCTGCCGGGCGTGGCGTGCGGTGGGGCGGGAGCGGCTGTCGCCTGGCGCATTGCGGCGGGTAGGACGGCGCTGCCGGGGATGCGGGTCAGCGGCGCCACGGTGCTGAGCGTAGCTATCGCCATCGCGGCGACGCTGCTGACCTGGCATACTGCGGGAGGAGGACGCCATGGCGTCTGCTTTGCCTTCGCCGTGCTGCTTGACTGGGCGCTGCTCGGCGCGCTGATGGTGCGGATCCGCCAGCAGGAGAGTGCGGCCTGATACCAGACGCGGTCTGGTCCAGGATCGGCGAATCAAGCGAGACAGGGTAAGTTGTCCCGCCCGGCGTTAAATATCTTCTACACTGTTACAGGCATCACATTCCTGTGCGGTCGGCACTCCTGCCGGCCGCCGTCGGCGTTCAGCCCAGGCACGGGCCTGCAGGCTGGTTATCCTGAAAGAGGAGTCTGTAATATGGCATTTGTCACCACCCAAGACGGCGTCAACATTTACTTTAAAGACTGGGGACCAAAGGAAGCTCAGCCGATTGTCTTTCATCACGGCTGGCCGTTAAGCGCTGACGACTGGGATAACCAGATGTTATTTTTCCTTGCCGAAGGGTTCCGGGTCATCGCTATCGATCGTCGGGGTCATGGCCGCTCCGATCAGGTTAGCGAGGGGCACGATATGGACCATTACGCGGCGGACGTTTCGGCGGTGGTGGAACATCTGGATCTGCACAATGCGGTCCACGTCGGGCACTCCACTGGCGGCGGCCAGGTCGCCCGCTACGTCGCCCGCTACGGCCAGCCGCAGGGGCGGGTGGCGAAGGCGGTGTTAATTAGCGCCGTCCCGCCGCTAATGGTGAAAACCGAGCAGAATCCGGGCGGGACGCCGATCGAGGTGTTTGACGGTTTCCGCAAAGCGCTGGCGGCGAACCGCGCCCAGTTCTATCTCGACGTCGCCTCTGGCCCGTTCTATGGCTTCAATCGTGATGGAGCAGAGATATCCCAGGGGACGATCCAGAACTGGTGGCGACAGGGGATGATCGGCAGCGCTAAAGCCCATTATGAAGGCATTAAGGCGTTTTCAGAGACCGACCAGACGGAAGACCTTAAGTCGATCACTTTGCCGGTGCTGGTGATGCAGGGAGATGACGACCAGGTGGTCCCCTATAAAAATGCGGCCATCCTGCAGGACAAGCTGCTGCCGAACAGCCAGCTGAAAATTTATCCTGGCTTCCCGCACGGGATGCACACCTCCCACGCCGATACCATCAACGCCGATCTGCTGGCGTTTATCCGCGCCTGATCTGCCCTCTTTGCCGGGCAGAGTGCCGTTAATGGCATTCCGCCAGCGCCCTGGGCGCCAGTCGCCTGGGGCGCGCCGGTTGACGTGCAGAGGAAATCTGCTTAACTCATGGGGTACCTGACGACTATTTTCCCCTCGCAGGATAAAACGCCGGGTTTCTCTGCGGAAACCCGGCGGAATTCTGCGCAAGAGACAAGTGAGAGACAATGAAATTAGCCGGACTTCATCCCGACGAGCAGCGTCGCCTGCAATCGCTACGCTCTTCCGGGCTGTTGAATAGCGGAAAAGAAGAACGCTTCGATCGCCTGACCAGGCTTGCCCGTTCGCTGTATAACCTGCCGGTGGCGTCCATCAGTCTGGTGGGGGAAGATCTCCTGCATATCAAGTCCTGTGCCGGTCTCGATGTGGACACGGTGCCGAGAGATATTTCATTTTGCGCCCATACCATTCTGCAAACCGACCCGCTTATCGTCAACGACATGCAGCAGGACGAGCGCTTTCACGATAACCCGCTGGTCATTGAGGCGCCGTTTATCCGTTTTTACGCCGGGTATCCGGTGCAACTGCCGGATGGCGCGACCGTCGGGTCGTTCTGCCTGATGGATCACCAGCCGCGATCGTTTTCCGCCCATGAAATGCAGATCTTAAGCGATCTGGCGGCGATCGTGGAGGATGAGTTCAAGGTGCTGGATGCGGCAACCTCGGATGAGCTGACGGGACTGTTTAATCGCCGGGGATTCCTCACCCTGGCAGAGTATGCCCTGCTGACGGCCCAGCGCCGCCATGAGCCGGTGAGCCTGGCGTTTGTCGACCTCGATCGCTTCAAGCACATCAATGATACCTGGGGGCATGAAGAGGGCGATCGCGCGCTGATCGCCATCGCCGACTTGATGAAAGCGGCCTTCCGCGAGTCCGATATCCTCGCGAGGCAGGGGGGGGACGAATTTATCATTCTGTTCGCCAATACCAGCCGCCACGATGCCGCGACGGCGATGGAGACGCTCAGCCACAACGTGGCGCATTTCAACCAGCAGGCGGCCAATCCCTGGCAGCTGGCGTTCTCCTGGGGCTGCGTCGAATACGATCCCGCCAGCCATCCCAGTCTCAACGCGCTGGTGGCCACCGCTGACCGCCTGATGTACCAGGCGAAGCAGAAGCAGGGACGCGAGCGCCGTTAATCCTTCGCGGCGGTGGCCTTCAACAGGTACTGCTGCGCCTGCTGCCGCTTCTGCGCATAGCTGCTGAGCAGCGCCTGCTGCGATTTCCCTTCGTTATCGTAAAACAGGCCGCCTTCGTCGGCGATAAAGCGATAATGCTGTTCCAGCTGGTTTATCACCCAGTCAATGCGTTGCAGGGTGAGTAAGGTACAGGACTGACCATGCAGGTCGTCTTCAATATCCAGCACATGTGAGCGAAAGGCCTCTACGGCAAACAGCCGGCTCAGCGCGGCAGGGTCCGCCAGCGCCGACTCCCAGCGCGCCGTCAACTGCTGAAAGTGAGCCAGCACCAGCGGGTCAGCGCGCCGGGCGCGAAGCCAGACCAGCTTCCGGCGGTAGCTTTCGACCGCCAGCCGCTTCATCTCGCGATATTGCGCCAGCTGCTGTTCGGCGTCAGGGATCCGGGTCATCAGCCAGCTAAAAAAGAAGCGAGTCTCAAAACGTTCGACAAAGTGGAACAGCGGGTCGGCCAGACCATTGCTGTTGAATTCTCTCAGCGGGTCGAAGGGATACATATAGCCAAAATCGAACAGCCATAACTGCTCCTGCCGGTCCACCAGCAGATTCCCGCTACAGAGATCCCACTCCATCAGCCCCTGTTCTTCGCAGGCTTCCAGAGTAGTAAATAGCTGGGCGATCAGCGGCGGGGTCAACTGGTGTATCGGCTCGCCATCGATCCAGGGGGAGAGCAGGATGCCGAGGCGATAATCGGCATACAGCGTTGGGACGATGTGGGTGAAGCGCGGCGCGGTGACCGGGTCATCCTTCAGCTGTTGCAATGCCTGCCGACGCTGTACCTCATTTAAAAACGACAGCTGGCCGTTGAGGTTGGCAACGCCGGCGACGGCGCGACGTTTCTTTAAATTGTACTCCTTGCCGGCGATGCGCAGACGATAAACCTCGCCGGTCAGGCCTGAGCCGTATACCTGCACCACATAGGGGGAATCGGGGCCCAGTGCGGCGAGGGTCTCCGGCGGCAGCGGGCAGTGGCTGACGTTGCCGACGATAAGAGGTTCTCCGCTGCGATCGAACGCCTGCTGTTGCTGTTGTCTGAGGTTCATGGTGCCTCCGGGTATAACGTTAGACAGAGTGGATAATCCACGCTATCTCACCCGCAAATGATAGTGAATTCATCCTACTGGCAGGCGCTTTTTCAGGCTGAGCTGGGGTGCGCTCACGGAGGACACGCGGGGCGTAGGGAGGCGGTAGGGAAAGGCAAGCGTCTGGAACGCATACCTGGCGTCGTTGTCAACGAGGTGCTTGCCAGGCTGGATGCGATGCTGAGTTAACGTCAGCGACGCAAAAAAGCAAAAAGCCTGCTCGAAAGCAGGCTTCTTAAATTTGGCTCCTCTGACTGGGATCGCCTTAGCCATTAACTGGCTGATTGGTAAGCTAAACCTAAAATTGGGCTTGTCAAGACCACCAGAATGACCACCTTTTTGTGCATGGGTCATTCTGGTCAAAGAGCCTTGGTATGACATCATGATTGATACGCTTGTGTACTTACTATTGAGCATGTTTTTCTAAGATAACCAGTACGAGAGGTCCATGTGCCGTTGTATTCACTACCTGTCGTTTAGTACCTTTACTTTAACATCCATAGTGTTAGCATGGCTTTGTTTGTCTTAGGAGAATGGTTATGGTCAACAGGAAGTCAAAAAAGAATCGGAATAAGCAACAACGACAGAAGAAAAATGAAAATCCCCAACGAAGAGGGAATGGTGAATATTTATTCAACAATACTATACTTCCAACTAATATTCCATTGATTGACTTTTGTTCACTTGTTATTGATCAGGTTAAATTAAACCCAGCACTAGAAAATAGTCCAGATTATCATTTTTCTAATATGATTGTTCATTGGGAAAATAAAGATTATGAGTCACACAGGATATCTGCATTTTTATTACTGATGACTATTTATGATGAAGTCCCCTCATATATAATAAGACTGATGACTGAAGAAAATGAATTTATTTTATCAGAGAGACTTTCATTTATTCATTTAGATAACATAAGTGAAGGGTTAAAGTTAGCACATGTATATTATAAACTAATTGATTGCTTTATACGTACGGGGGCTAAAGGACGTAACTCATCGTATTTTAAGACCTTTATGAAAGTGATTGCAAATAAAAAAGAGAATTCCAACTATCCTTTACATCATTATGACGATATTTTATTACGGTTTTATGAGTACTATCATCGAGTATTGATTAAAAATGATAATGAGTTGAATAACCTCACACTTTTTATTTATCAACATCTTGAGGGCGAAGGGAGTCAGTCATTATATTTCTTTTTGTCTTATTTCTGTCTTAATAAAAATGATCAACAAGCAATAGACTATGCTTTAACGTGTTTGAACTCAAGAAATTATGCAGATGGAACATCGTATAATTTTTCATTATGTAAGAATACAATAAGAGCAACTATTCGCTGTAACCTTTGGCATGAATATGATAAGTGGATGGACATTTTAGAATCAGCAGTTGGTGGTGATAATCCAGAGTTGTTACAGTTACGAGAACAAGGTGAATGTGCAATAAATAAAGCATTAGCTAGACATGAACATCCAATAAATCCCACCAATGTAACTCCAATTACCCTGGATTCTGTGAAGACAGAAGAATTGTTGATATTGTTATCAATAATTGATGGATGTGGTGGGGATTGGGGAATTGTTGCTAAAGAAGAACTTTTACGCTATACATTTCCATCAAAGGAAATTGCAAACAAGCAACTAATAAATCTGCTTACTCAGCACATTCTCAAAATTTCAGTTTCTGATTTTTCTTCATTGAAAGATGATGATTTATATAACTTTGACTCATTCATCAACCTCTGCCGTTTCCACTTAAATATAATTGGAATAAGTGATACGAAAACTATATCGTTAAAAGTTTTACAAGAAGAGGTTTTAAAGAGGGGGGATATAAAAGATAGTGTTGTCAATCTTTGGCGTAAAATTAATCTAGGGTATTTTTACAATACGTTAGAATATTATCTTTCCAAAATATCTGAGCGATGGGCTCAGGAATTTATTCTTAACGAAAACACTAGGCAGCGACTAGAGAATATTATAACCAGTGCTAGGCGATTGTCTTTTTCAGCATATAAGTCGGTTAATTCGACAGTAGGGTTTCATGAATTACAAAGTACGGGAACAAAACACACACAAAATATGCTTTTGCATGAGATAAATAAATATATCAGTTTTATTGAGCAAAGTGATGTTGATTATTCAAAGCCACGTTATGATAAAATGCCTATTCTTTCAGTAGAAAGACAGTTATATGATTTGTTTAATCTTGAGCCAGCAATTTTGTATAATGAAGTTCCATCTATAGGTATTGTTGAAAACTGTATGCTGCTTGATGAGTTTTGATAGTTGTCTATGGATGGTCTCAATAATCTCCATTTCAGTAGTATTAGATTTAGATGAAAATATTTTGGGGAGTATTACATGTTAAACAGGCAAGTCAGGCAGATTCACCCCCAAGAGGATAAAGATAGCCAAACTAAGACATTTGGCGATTATTCGGAGTCCCCTAACATTGTTCTGCTTGGCGATCCTGGTGCTGGAAAAACCCATCTTTTCAAACAGTTTTTGGCATTTCATAGGGCAAACTATCTGACGGTACGGCACTTTCTAAGTGGTGTTCCGATAGATAACCAAAAAGCTCTATTTATTGATGCATTAGATGAAAAAAGGAGCAGTCATAACAGTAGCGATGTTATAGATGGCATAGTCCGAAGGATTTTTTCTCAAACCCCGCAAACAGTCAGAATCTCCTGTCGCTCTCAGGATATTTACGAATCTTATCAACGAATCGAAGATGTTCTTTTCATAAAAGAAAGTGATTTTATTCGCCATTTCGAACATTTACTTCAGATAACGCGTTCAGCAATTTTTTCGTTTACTTTTATGGTGAGGCATGAGGGGATGAAAGAGAAGAAAGAGGATATCCACTATTTTACCAGAGAATTACATGCGAAAAAATATCCAGAAGATTGGGAGTAAAGTTACTATATGTGCCGCCTTGGTCAACAGTAACTATTGTGCATATTTATAACAATTTGCGATCTGTATTCCACCACTTCCTATTGCTGTTTTTGACCGAAAGCGGAATCTTTTACCCGCACCTGCAAAATCAGGCACCGGGATTGGAACCCTGAGAAATGTTACAGGCGACATACGACGCGCCCCGCGTCTTTTTTTATGTCGTGCGCTCGGCTATACCTCAATGGATGAGATTGGAACCTCTGGTGGTGGGTTTTAAACCCGTTACAGGGGGCTGCCTCTATAGCTACTATCCCAATCCAGACATATCCGTTACTTGCTGTTCCCTTTAATGCTGCCTCAGATTTCACCGTACTCGCTGGTCATTGCGAAACTTTTGCCGAAACCCTGATTGAAAGCAACGATCCCACGCTGAAAATGGCGCTCTGCGGCAGACTAAACGCCTGTCTGACGCGGCTCCAGCCCACGCTGTTAGAGCCCGTCCCGCCCCATCTTATTGAAAGCCTGACCGTTGACATCCTCCCTGCAAATTCCCCCGTTTCGAGCCTGAATGCACAGAGCTTTGCCGCTACTGTCTCTCCCTGACGCAGATGCTGGCAGGGCAAAGCTTTTACTCTGAAATGGAAAAATACCTTAGCTGCCTGCTGTATGAACTGATCAAGTATTTTGCTGCGGAAATGATAGCCCCGCGCTGGATACGTACCGCCGATGGCGTTAAATTTATTGACGAGGTGACGGCATGATGCAACAGGACTGGCAACCCGCCGACATTATTGCGGCGCTGAAAAAGCGGGGAACGTCGCTGACGGCGGTTTCCCGTAACGCCGGGCTGGCGTCCTCCACGCTGACCAACGCCCTTAACCGTCGCTGGCCCAAAGGCGAAAGATTGATAGCGGAAGCGTTAGGCATCGCACCTGAGCAAATCTGGCCTTCGCGCTATCGCTGATGTTCCTCCAGCGCAACCCGGATACGGAAGCCGTGCCGCATTTTATTTATCTGATTCGCCATAATCCTTTGAACCCCAGAAGCAGTTTTCTATTATCGCCTTCTTACAACGAAATCAGTTCTCGCCTGCACACAATGCTTCCTGACCTAAGAGAAGTGCCCGATGTATCAGGATGGTCGCCGTTTTACGGGTCATCACACCGCTGAAAACTGTTGGATCTGTCGTTCGATGGATGACGGTTTATTACGCTAAGGAAATCACCATGAATCTGATGAGTAATTGTGCACAACCCACCCTGGATGTTATATTAAAATATAATATTAGGAGATCCTCTATGTATACAACTCGCCTGAAAAAGGTCGGCGGATCCATCATGCTGGCGGTTCCTCCCGCCGTGCTGAAAACGCTGGAGCTGTCGACGGACAGCGAAGTGGGTATGACCATTGATAATGGCTGCCTGATTATTGAACCCCAGAAACGGCCCCGTTATTCGCTTGAGGAGCTGCTGGCGCAGTGCGATCCGCACGCCGAAATGAGCGAAGAGGATCGGGAATGGATTGATGCGCCTGCGGTGGGCAAGGAGATTCTGTAAATGGACAGAGGGGAAATCTGGCTTGTTTCACTGGATCCGATTGCTGGCCACGAGCAAAGTGGAAAACGTCCGGTACTCATTGTATCGAAGGCATCGTTTAACAAGCTGACCCGACTACCGGTCGTGGTTCCCGTCACCAGCGGCGGAAACTTTGCACGTACAGCAGGTTTCACGGTTTCACTGGAAGAGGCGGGGACCAAAACAACAGGCGTTATTCGCTGCGACCAGCCCAGGACTATCGATATGGCGGCCCGGAAAGGCAAGCGTCTGGAACGCATACCTGACGTCGTTGTCAACGAGGTGCTTGCCAGGCTGGATGCGATGCTGAGTTAACGTCAGCGACGCAAAAAAGCAAAAAGCCTGCTCGAAAGCAGGCTTCTTAAATTTGGCTCCTCTGACTGGACTCGAACCAGTGACATACGGATTAACAGTCCGCCGTTCTACCGACTGAACTACAGAGGAATCGTGTGGAGTCGTATCTTAGCGGCGAAAAAACTTTTGTCAAACATCAATTCGCCTGTTCAGGTGCAACTGCCGCTTCCATCGACAATTTGTTGTCATTTCCGACAATTATTACGGAAAATACTTTGCAGGATATCCATTTCTCAATCATCATTTGAAATGTTGTTTCAACATCTCTCACTAAGGTCTCTCTTGAACGTCACCTCCGCCGTACGCCAGGCTGTCGAACGGACATCCTGGTTTAAAAAACGTCAGCGTTATCGTGTGCTGTACTGGCGCGAAATCAGCCCTCTCGCTGTGCCCATTCTGCTGGAAAATGCCTGTGTGCTGCTGATGGGGGTGTTGAGCACCTTCCTTGTCAGCTGGCTGGGAAAAGAGGCCATGGCCGGGGTGGGGCTGGCCGATAGCTTTAACATGGTCATCATGTCCTTCTTTGCCGCCATCGATCTGGGCACCACGGTGGTGGTGGCCTTTAGCCTCGGCAAGCGCGATCGGCGGCGGGCGAGGGCGGCCGCGCGCCAGTCGCTGGCCATTATGACCCTGTTTTCCATTTTGCTGGCGGGGGTGATCCATGCCTTTGGCCAGGAGATTATTGATTTTGTCGCCGGCGATGCCACCGCCCAGGTCAAGGACCTGGCGCTGACCTATCTGGAACTGACGGCGCTGAGCTACCCGGCGGCGGCGATTGCGCTGATCGGCAGCGGGGCGCTGCGCGGCGCCGGCACCACCAAAATCCCGCTGCTGATTAACGGCGGGATGAACATCCTCAATATCTTAATCAGCAGCGTGCTCATCTACGGCATCTTCTCCTGGCCGGGGCTGGGGTTTGTCGGCGCCGGGCTTGGGCTGACCATTGCCCGCTATATTGGCGCGATAGCCACGATCTGGGTGCTGATGGTGGGCCTCAATCCGGCGCTGCGGCTGTCGCTGAAGGGCTACTTCAAACCCTTTAACTTCGCCATTATCTGGGAGGTGATGGGGATCGGCATCCCGGCCAGTATCGAATCTGTCCTCTTCAATGGCGGCAAGCTGCTGACCCAGATGTTTGTCGCCGGGATGGGCACCAACGTTATCGCCGGCAACTTTATCGCCTTTTCGGTGGCCTCGCTAATTAACCTGCCGGGCAACGCCCTCGGCTCTGCCTCGACGATCATTACCGGCAAGCGGCTGGGAAAAGGGCAGATTGGTCAGGCTGAATTCCAGGCCTGGCACGTATTTTGGCTGTCGACGATCATTCTGACGCTGATCGCCTGGGGCAGCGCCCCCTTCGCCGGCTTTATCGCCTCGTTCTACACCCATGAAGAAGATGTAAAAGAAGTGGTTAAACAGCTGCTGTGGCTCAACGCCCTGTTTATGCCGATCTGGTCGCTGTCATGGACTTTACCCTGCGCTTTTAAAGGCGCCCGTGACGTACGCTACACCATGTGGGTGTCGATGCTCGGCATGTGGGGCTGCCGGGTGGTGGCGGGCTATACCCTGGGCATCGTGCTGGGGATGGGGGTGATTGGCGTCTGGTTAGGGATGGTGCTCGACTGGGCGGTGCGCGGCGTGCTGTTTTATTTCCGCATGGTGAGCGGCCGCTGGCTGTGGAAATATCCGCGCGTGAAGGCTTCATCGGAGGAAAGCTGAGCCGTTTGCGAGGCTAATCGCCATTTTTTGCGCAAAGTGAAGAATAATTCGGCAAACGATTCATTTTATTGAAAACAGGCTTTGACAGCGCCGGGCGTCATCGATAATATGCGCCCCGTTCACACGATTCCTCTGTAGTTCAGTCGGTAGAACGGCGGACTGTTAATCCGTATGTCACTGGTTCGAGTCCAGTCAGAGGAGCCAAATTTAAGAAGCCTGCTTTCGAGCAGGCTTTTTGCTTTTCTGTCTACCGCCTTTCTTCCGTGGACAAACACCGCCGGGTCGTTTGTTTCGCTTATCCGGACGCTGACGCTCCCTGGCGGGTAACGTCAGCGTTTATCTCACGATTCCCACGTCATCGACGATTAACGGAACGGCGGCTCGTTGAAGGTGCGCAGCTTACGCGAGTGCATGTGATCTCCCTCGGCGCGCAGCAGGTCAATCGCCCGGATGCCTATCTGCAGATGCTCGGAGATAGCGCCCTCGTAAAAGCGGTTAGCCTGGCCGGGGAGCTTGATTTCACCGTGCAGCGGCTTGTCCGAGACGCAGAGCAGCGTGCCGTAGGGGACGCGGAAGCGATAGCCCTGGGCGGCGATGGTCGCGCTCTCCATATCGATAGCTACCGCCCGGCTGAGATTAAAGCGCAGCGCCGAAGCGGAATAGCGCAACTCCCAGTTACGGTCGTCGGTGGTGACCACCGTCCCGGTACGCAGCCGCTGCTTAACCTCTTCGCCGGGCATCCCGCTCACCTGCTTGGTGGCGTCGTAGAGGGCGCGCTGCACTTCGGCAATGCTGGGGATCGGAATATCTGGCGGCAGCACCGCATCCAGTACATGATCGTCACGCAGATAGGCGTGGGCCAGCACATAGTCGCCGATGGCCTGGCTTTCGCGCAGGCCGCCGCAGTGGCCGATCATTAACCAGACGTCCGGCCGCAGTACCGCGAGATGATCGCAGATGGTTTTGGCGTTGGCCGGGCCGACGCCAATGTTAATCAGGGTGATCCCTTTGCCGTCGTGGGTGATCAGATGCCAGGCCGGCATCTGGTGCTTCTTCCACGCCAGATCGGAAATGGCCTGTTCCGGCGCTTCGGTCTCGGCGGTGATCCAGATCCCGCCGGCGCAGGAGAGAGCGATATAGGGGCTGTCGGGATCGAGGATCTGGCTGCAGCCCCAGCTGACGAACTCATCCACGTAGCGGGTATAGTTGGTGAACAGCACGTAGGGCTGGAAGTGTTCCGCCGGCGTGCCGGTGTAGTGTCGCAGACGCGCCAGCGAAAAATCGACGCGGCGGGCGTCAAAGTGCGACAGCGGATAGAACTCGGTGGGATGGAACAGGCCATCCGCGGTCTCATCGCCAATTTGTGACAGCTCGGTGGTAGGGAAATAGCGCGTCAGACCGGCGCTCATCGAGCGGTCGAGTGTCAGGGTGGAACCATCTATCACGTAAGGATAGGGGATCTCATGCTGCGACAGCTCGACGCTGATATGCGCGCCATAGTCCTGATACAGCAGGGTCAGCTGTTCCAGCAAATAGTTGCGGAACAGTTTCGGATTCGTAATGGTGGTGGTATAGCAACCGGCATGGGTGAAACGTCCCCAGGCGCGCGTTTTGAGGGCTTTATGATCGGCGCCGTCCCAGGAGACCGACAGCTGCGGATAGACAAAAAGACCTTCCGCGCGGGCTTCGGTATCGGGGAGCGTATTATGGTCGATATAGTCGCCGATGGCTTTGCGTAACGCCGTGACCGAGGCTTCATAGCGCGCTTCCAGCTCGGCAAGCGCTTGTTCCGGGGTCAGACTGGCGGCCTTGATATTCATGATTCGCTCCTTGTTTCAGGTCTGCTGACATTCCCGATAGTATGTCACAGCGGGAAAAGGGCGAAGGAGAATTTATCTGTCAAATGCGACGATACTCAGACCATAACCAGTAAAAGGAGCGGGCTCGTGTTATTTGCCGGCGTTTGTCCAACGCTCGCTGCTATAATGAGTGGCGTTGCGGATCTTCAAAGTTTGCGTCGGATTATTATTCAGACAATAGCGCGCATCGGCCAGCGGAGTGAGTTTATCCCCTTCCCGCAGGCGGAGGCGACAGGCTTCAATCTCTGCGATCATCTCCAGCGCACCGCTCTGAAGCACGACGCGGCAGAGGCTGGCCGAAGCGTTGTCCTGTACTTTTTTTACCCACCACTCCATCTGTTTTTTATCCTCTCATAGCGACATGTGCGTCGATAATTCATGTTTCTTAAAAATCTGACAATAAGATTATCCCCTTGGTTTATGCAGTGTTTAAAAATACGCAACCGATTGTTGATCTGTGCGCTAGGTTTTTTTATGCCGGGGGGCAATGATCTGCCGGGTTTAATTTGCAGGAAGCGATGACTATGCTGAAAAGCAGACCGTGAGAATAGCCTGTCAGGAAGAGGGCTGATAAGTCCGGCTACGCAATAAATATAAGAGAGAGCGTCATGAAGCATCTATTTCGACACTGGCGAACGTCCGGCGCCGTTATCGGCTCACTGCTGAAAAAAGGGAGCATTGCGGTACTGGCGCTGCTGGTGGTCTTTCTCGCCGGGCGGATCTATGAGTCCCAGCGCGGCCCGGCCCTGCATCGCTGGCATACCTGGAGTGGCAACGAGATGTCGGCCGAAGAGATCGACCAGGCGACCTTTGCCCAGTATCTGGCGCGGGAGAAGACGATTTTCGCCGATCTCCAGCGTGAGGTGACAGAGGCTTTGCCGGAGGAAGATAAAACCCCGGTCAACCGCTTTTATCGTCACAGCCGGGTCTGGCCGGGGCAGTTTAAGCAGGACTGGAACCGTTCTTTTGTGCTGATGCCGCTGGGCAAGCCGCGCGGCAGCGTGGTGCTCCTCCATGGCCTGACCGATTCGCCCTACAGCGTGCGCTATCTGGCGCAACTCTGGCAGCAGCGGGGTTATGTGGCGGTGGCGCCGCGTTTGCCGGGACACGGCACCGCGCCGGGGGCGTTAACGGCGGTTGACTGGGAGACCTGGCTGGCGGCGACGCGTCTGGCGGTACGCGAAGCGACCCGCCTTGCCGGGGCGGACGTGCCGCTGCATCTGGTCGGCTACTCTAACGGCGGCGCGCTGGCGCTCAAGTATGCCCTCGATAGCCTGGAAGACAATCACTTGCGCCAGCCGCAGCAGATCATTCTGCTGTCGCCGATGATCGGCGTGACCGCGTTTGCCCGTTTCGCCGGCCTCGCCGGGCTACCGTCCGTCTTCCCGGCGTTCGCCCGCGCGGCCTGGCTGAACGTGGCGCCTGAGTTTAATCCGTTCAAGTACAACTCCTTTCCGGTCAAGGCGGCGAGACAATCGTGGTTATTGAGCCAGGCGCTGCAGCAGCAGATTATCCGTGCGGCCCGGCAGGGCGAGCTGAAAGCGCTGCCGCCGATCCTCACCTTTCAGTCGGTGATGGATTCCACGGTCAGCACCCGCGCGGTGGTGGAGTCCCTGTATCGTTATCTGCCGGATAACGGCAGCGAGCTGGTGGTGTTCGATATTAACCAGGCGGCGGATCTCCGGGTCCTGTTTCGCCCTGCGCTCTATGCGGCGGTGAATACGCTGCTGCCCCCGGCGCCGCGGGCCTATACCACCACGGTGGTGACCAACGCGACGGCACACACGCTGCAGACCGTCGCCCGGACCACGCTGGCCCAGGATCGGGAAGAGCATCGTTATCCTTTACACCTGGCCTGGCCGGCGGATATGTACTCTTTGTCGCATGTGGCGGTGCCGTTTCCCCTGAGCGACTCGCTGTATGGTCGCGAGCCGGACGAGAAGAACCGCTACGGCATTAGCCTGGGCACCATTTCACTGCGCGGAGAGACCGGGACGCTGAGCGTGGGGCTGGAGACGTTAATGCGCGTCACCTCCAATCCATTCTTTCCATGGATGATGACGCGCGTCGATGAGCGCATCGCCTGCGGCGAACAGGCGGCGGTGGCGGCCTGCCTGAAAGCGCAGGCCAGAGCAGAGGCGTTAAAACAGGATCAGGTGCAGAACGGTACGCAGCAGGATACCGACGATCGCCGCGGGAGCCACGAAGCGGAACAGGCGGACAAACCGTGAGCTGATGCCAAGAAAAATGCCGATACCGGGAAGATCAAAGGTCTGGATCAGTAGACCTGCCGAGGCGTTGACCTGGCCCACGGTGACTTTGCCCTGCTGGATCAGCTCGGAAATGACGCCAAAGTAGGCGGTGCCCCCGGCAACGCACTTCACCAGCGCCGGCAGCACAAAGTTCTGGGGGATGTGCAGCCAGCTGAGAAGCGGCTTCAGCAGCTGCTGCAGCAGGTCGATAACCCCGGCGCCCTGCAGCAGCCCGACGATAGTTAACGACAGGATCAGCATTGGCACCGCGCCGAGCGCCAGGCGGATGGCGTCGGAGCCGGCGCTGTTAATCACGGCCAGAATTCCCTGGCTGTTCTGCTCGGCGTTCGGCAGCGCTTCCGCGCGGGGGCTCTCGGCGACCGATAAGCGCCGTCCGGTGACGTGCCAGGCGACGGCGGCCGCGCACAGGCCGCCGACCACCGAGATAACGATCGAGGCCAGCCAGTGCAGACCAAAAGGGGTAAGAGGATAGAAGACGTTGCCTTGCCCCATGGCGAACACCATGGCCAGCGTGGCGGCCATTTGTCGGTCCGAGACGCCGCGTTTATCCATAATCGACAGCGTGGCGAGCGGGGCGGCAAAGCTGACAAAGTTAATCTGGATCAGGGCGAAGGCGCTCATCCCGGTTAAGCCGAAGGGCTTCAGCAGCGGGGCCACCCAGCGAACAATCACATCGAGGATACCGCGGACCTCAAGGTATTTCATGATGATCAGCATGATCACCATGATCGGCAACAGCGTATACAGCGCGACGTCAACGGACGACTTGCCCGCCGCCATAATGATGCTTATGACATCCATTTACTTTTTTTACCACTCGCAGAGCTATTTGTTCGCGTCATCATAATCCCGTGGGGAAGGAAATGATATGCCTTGATCCCTCTCGGGATCCGGCGCCGCACGGGCGCCGGGAGAAGAGGATTACTGGCCGATATTGACCAGCGTCCGACCATGAATATTATTGCTGAGGAAATCTGCGGCATACGCTGGCGCCTGCTCCAGCGTGATTTCTGTGGCCGCCTGCTGGTAGTAGCTCTCCGGCAGAAGCTGGGCCAGACGCTGCCAGACGGCGTCGCGTTCAGCGGTCGGCACCATCACCGAATCCACCCCCTGCAGACGCACATTGCGCAAAATAAACGGCATCACGGTGGTCGGCAGATCGAAGCCCCCGGCCAGACCGCAGGCGGCGACGCAGCCGCGATATTGCGTTTGCGCCAGCACTTTGGCCAACACCGGGCCGCCAACGGTATCCACCGCGCCCGCCCACAGTTGTTTCTCCAGCGGACGGGTCTCCGCGAAGTCGCTGCGCGGCAGGATCGTATCGGCGCCCAGCTGGCGAAGGTAATCGTGTGTCGATTCCCGGCCCGATACGGCCGTCACCCGGTAGCCAAGGGCTTTCAGCAACACCACGGCGGTGCTGCCGACCCCGCCGCTGGCGCCGGTGACCAGGATATCCCCGCTATCAGGGGTGACACCCGCACTAACGAGAGCATCAACGCATAGCATCGCGGTAAAGCCGGCGGTGCCAATGATCATTGCCTGGCGCGCGCTGAGCGTCTCCGGCAGAGCAACCAGCCAGTCGCCTTTAACGCAGGCTTCGGTGGCCAGGCCACCCCAGTGGTTTTCGCCCACGCCCCAGCCGGTGAGGATCACGGCCTGGCCGGGAACAAAGCGCGGATCGCGGCTTTCTTTCACCTGACCGGCAAAATCAATGCCCGGCACCATCGGAAACTGACGGATAATTTTGCCTTTGCCGGTGATCGCCAGGGCGTCTTTATAATTGAGACTCGACCAGTCGATGGCGACCCGGACGTCGCCTTCGGCAAGAGCGGGCAGGTCGATATCTTTGACGGTGGCGACGGTGCGGTTGTCGATCTGGTCCAGAACTAATGCTTTCATGACAGAGTATTCCTCGTCGGAAGGGGGTTATCGGCGCTAGCGCCGTCCTGTGCAGGTGTTTTTGTTGTCATACTGTGCGCAAAAAAATCCCAGTACTGGTTAAGCGGTGCGGCAGACTGGACCAGCCTGGCGCGCATCACCGCGCCTTCCCAGCCGATCCAGAACACCTGGGCCAGCGCCTGCGGTGAGGCGTCGCTGGCGATGGCCCCGGCTGCCTGCGCTTCGCGCAGGCAGCGCGCCACGCGCGACTCCCATGCCGCCAGGATAGCCATCAACCGTTGGGGAAACGTCTCGGGTAACAACGGGGCTTCCTGCAGCAGGTTGCCCACCAGGCAGCCGCGGCGAAACTGGAATTTCTCCATTCCCTGACTGGCATGACGCACAAAGGCCGCCATCCGTTCCAGCGGCGGCACGGCGTCGTCCAGCAGGAATTTATCTAATTTATGCGCAAAGAAGTCGCCATAGGCGGCAAGCACGGCGAGGCCAAAGGCCTCTTTGCTTTTAAAGCAATGATAAAACGACCCCTTTGGCACGGCGATATTCTTGATCACCGCATCAATACCCGCCGCGAGATAGCCCGTTTCGGTCAGCACTTCAAGGCCTGAGCGAATCAGCGCCTGACGCGTATCGTCAAACTGGCGATCGACCTTGGGTGGACGGCCGCGGCGGGGCTTCAGGACGGCGGAGGTATCGGGATTCATGATTTAGACCGTGTGGTTTAATTGTTGGTCAGGGTACGCCCAATTCAGGGGTAGGGCAAGCATTGCGCGCAGCGTAAGGCTGGTTGACGAATCATTCTGGGCTGGGGGACGTTAAGAATTATTTATCGCAAATACGTGGTTCGCACTGCCGGCGGGGGCACGAAATATAACGCTGTCGGGTATATTAGACTGGTCATTAATATCCATATTCACAATGCATAATACGAATTAATAATATTGGGAATATATAAACAGCGGGGGGCTGGAGCGGTTGAGTGGTTTTGTCCATGTGAAGAGGCTAATTTGCGAAGTACCCGGTCGACAGTCCCGTGAGGACTTCTCCCCGGAATGCCGGCCGGCGATGATTTGCAGACGATAGCGGATTGACAAACGCGGCTTGATAAAAGACATTGTCACCCCTGATCCGGCACCGGTTGCCACCTCAGTTTAAATATTATCGCCGGCAGACAATGACGTCTGTCTTTAATTATCGGTGACTGGGTAAATAATCTGTTACCGAAACAACACCTGCGAAAAAGGATTAACAGTCTGATGTACAGAATGAATATTGCCGTCAGAGGAGGGGATGAATGTCGCTAATTGCTATCGTGCTGGTCTTTATCATGGCCATCGTGGTGACCGTGTTCCTGTCCCATCTTCTGCCCGTTAAAGTGCCGCTACCGCTGATCCAAATCGCCGCGGGCGCCGCGCTGGCCGCCAGTGGCTTTCAGGTCGATTTTGACCCGCATATTTTTTTACTGCTGTTTATCCCGCCGCTGCTGTTCCTCGATGGCTGGCGCATCCCCAAAGACGCTTTTTTCCGCGATATGAAGCCGATTTTATCGCTGGCGATAGGCCTGGTGATGGTGACTATTCTCGGTATTGGCCTGTTTATTCACTGGCTGATCCCGGCTATCACCGTGGCGGCAGGGTTCGCCCTCGCGGCTATTCTGTCGCCTACCGATCCGGTGGCGGTATCGGCAATGACCGCCAGCTCGCCGCTTCCCTCAAGGATGGCGCATATTCTCGAAGGGGAGTCGTTGTTAAACGATGCTTCAGGCCTCGTCGCCTTTAACTTCGCCATCGCCGCGGTGCTGACCGGCAGCTTCTCCCCGGGAGACGCGGTGGTGAAATTTTTCCTGATGGCCTTCGGGGGCATCCTCAGTGGCCTCGTGGTGGTGTGGGTCACCGGCAAATGTAATAACTTTCTGGTTCGGCGCACCCGCGAGGAGCCAGCCATCCAGATCCTGATCAGCCTGCTTATCCCTTTCGCCGCCTACCTGCTGGCCGAGGCGTTCCATGTCTCGGGCATTCTTGCCGCCGTCGCCGCCGGCATTGCGATGCATTATGAGCAGCTGTCGGGGCCCCGGCTTCCGGCGACGCGCATGAAAAGCAGCGCGGTATGGTCCATGCTGCAGACCACCCTCAACGGGATGATCTTTCTGATGCTGGGCGAGCAGCTGCCGCGCATGCTCAGGACGCTGCCGGCGGTAGCCAGCCAGGCCGGCGTCTCTTCGCCCTGGTATCTGCTGCTGTACGCCGTGGCCATCACCCTGGCGCTCGGTCTGATGCGCTTCGCCTGGGTATGGCTGTCGATGAAGCTGACAATTTTTCGCCGCAAACGTCGAGGCAAGGCCATCACCGTCCGTCCACGCTTCAGTATCCTCGCCGTCATGGCGCTGGCGGGAGTGAAGGGCTCTGTGACCCTCGCCGGTATTCTGACGCTGCCGGTGGTGCTGGCAGATGGTTCGCCGTTCCCGGGCCGTGAACTACTGATCTTTCTTTCGATGGCAGTGATCCTGATGTCGCTGGTGGTGGCGGCTATCGGTCTGCCGTTTATGACCCGTTATCTTGCCGATGATCTACCGCATGACACCGGTAAGGACGACATTGGCGCCGTGATGACCGAGGTGGCCATTAACCGTCTTAACGCGCTACTGGACGAGCCGGTGGAGGATCCCAGTGAGCAGGCCCTGCGGGCCGATGCCGGCAATATGCTGCTCGAAACCTATCAGCGGCGGCTTCACTATAACGACAATGACGAGGGGCAGGATGTCGGGCTGGAGCTGGCTAAGCGCGCCAGGCTGGAGAAATATATGCAACGAGAGGTCATTATCGCCCAGCGTCAGGAACTGTTCCGGCTGCGCCGCGCCCATAACATCAGCGATATCACTTTTTATGAGGTGCTGCGGGAGATAGATCTTAAGGAAGAGAGTTTACGCTAAAGCCGCAATCGCCGGAGGGTGGCCATTCGCCTTCCGGCAGAAGTACCGGCGCTGAAAAGCAAAAAGCCTGCTCGAAAGCAGGCTTTTTAAATTTGGCTCCTCTGACTGGACTCGAACCAGTGACATACGGATTAACAGTCCGCCGTTCTACCGACTGAACTACAGAGGAATCGTGTGAACGGGGCGCATATTAACGATGCCATCCGGCCTTGTCAAAGCCTGATTCAAAGAATTGCGTTCGACTGCTGACAATTTCAGCAATCGCCATCCATGCGCTGTTTTTTTCACCATGTTGCACCGTTGTAGTGCGAATGTACCCCTAATGGGGCATACCACAATCTGCTTACCGGGCAAATAAAAACCGAATTGCTATCACTATCCCTTATAACACTGCCTGCGGCGGGCGACAGCCGAGGAAATGCAAAGCTGGCAAGCAAATTGCAAAAGCCAGTGCATCATACTCCCAGCGTTGACGCTGGCGTTCCTTACAGGAGGCAAAATGAACTTAAGACGACTGAAATATTTTGTGAAAATCGTCGATATCGGCAGTCTGACCCAGGCCGCTGAAGTCTTGCATATCGCCCAACCGGCCCTTAGCCAACAGGTCGCGACCCTGGAAGGTGAAATGGACCAGCAGTTGCTGATACGCACCAAGCGAGGGGTCACGCCAACGGAAGCCGGTAAAATTCTCTACACCCATGCGCGCACTATCCTGCGCCAGTGCGAGCAGGCGCAGCTGGCGGTCAATAACGTCGGCCAGACGCTGCGTGGTCAGGTGTCGATCGGCCTGGCGCCGGGCACCGCGGCCTCCGCCATTACCATGCCGTTGCTGCAAACGGTACGCAATGAGTTGCCCGAGGTGATGGTCTATCTGCAGGAGAGCAGCGGCACAGCGCTGAATGACAAGCTGCTGGCGGGCCAGCTGGATATGGCGGTGCTCTATGAGCGTTCGCCGGTGGCAGGCATCGTCAGCCAGCCGCTGCTGAAAGAAGACCTTTACCTGGTCGGCACCCGCGACTGCCCGGGGCAGAGCGTGGATCTCACGGCGGTGGCGGAGATGAACCTGTTCCTGCCGCGCGATTACAGCGCAGTGCGGGCGCGGGTCACCGAGGCATTCACCCTGCGTCGTCTGTCGGCGAAAATTATCGGCGAGATCGAATCCATTACCACCCTGACCGCGGCCATCGCCAGCGGCATGGGGGCGACGGTGTTACCGGAATCCGCTGCCCGTTCCCTGTGCGGGGCGGCGAACGGCTGGATGGCGCGGATCAGCACGCCTTCAATGAGCCTGTCGCTGTCGCTGAACATGTCGGCTCGCGGCAGTCTGTCGCCGCAGGCGCAGGCGGTGAAAGAGATCCTGCTGTCTCTGGTGAGCCGCCCATCGCTGGAAAACCGTGAACTGCAGCTGGTCAGTTAGGGTATATTCTCTTAAGGAATAAGTTGCTGGTTTTTATTATTTGTTACCTGGGACAACAGACTTTAACAATAGCAGATACGTTAAGTCCATTGGCCCGGAGGAAAGGGTGAACTTCCAGCAGCTGAAAATTATCCGTGAGGCGGCCCGTCAGGATTACAACCTGACGGAAGTCGCGAATATGCTCTATACCTCGCAGTCAGGCGTCAGTCGCCATATCCGGGAACTGGAAGAGGAGCTGGGGATTGAGATCTTTATCCGCCGCGGCAAACGCCTGTTAGGCATGACCGAGCCGGGTAAAGCGCTGTTATCGATTGCCGAGCGGATCCTCAATGAAGCCAGTAACGTTCGGCGGCTGGCGGATCTCTTCACTAACGATGCGTCAGGCGTCTTAACTATCGCCACCACCCATACTCAGGCGCGCTACAGCCTGCCGCCGGTCATTAAAGCTTTCCGCGAGCTGTTCTCAGATGTTCGCGTCGAGCTGGTGCAGGGTACCCCGCAGGAAATCGAAGCGCTGCTGCATAACGGCGGAGCGGATATCGGCATCGCCAGCGAGCGCCTGAGCAACGATCCGACGCTGGCGGCTTTCCCCTGGTTCCGCTGGCATCACAGCCTGCTGGTGCCGAAGGATCATCCTTTGACGCAGGTTTCTCCCCTGACGCTGGAGGCGATCGCCCGCTGGCCGTTAATCACCTACCGCCAGGGGATCACTGGCCGTTCGCGCATTGATGAGGCGTTCAACCGCAAGGGGTTGATGCCGGATATCGTGCTGAGCGCGCAGGATTCCGATGTGATCAAGACCTATGTGGAGCTGGGGCTGGGCGTCGGGCTGGTCGCCGAGCAGTCCGGTGATGCCCGGGAAGCGGACACCTTTACGCGTCTTGATACCCGCCATCTGTTCGATGCCAATACCGTGTGGTTGGGACTGAAGCGGGGCCAGCTGCAGCGGAATTACGTTTGGCGCTTTATCGAATTGTGCAATGCCGGACTGTCGCTGGATGAGATTAAGCGTCAGGCGATGGAGCCGGAAGAGGTCGCAATCGACTATCAGATTTAAGGAAATGCTGGCCAGCGGGTCGGGGAGTGGAAATAACGCTATAATTCACACACGTGAGTCGCGACTGAGGAAGGGAAAATGACGATGCGGCGTGTGAAATTACTCTGTACGGCGCTGATGCTGCTTGCCAGCCACGGCGCGCTGGCCGTCAGCTATCCGCTGCCGCCGGAGGGGAGCCGTTTGGTGGGCAGCGCATTTACCATTGCCGTTCCGGACAATAACACCCAGCCGCTGGAAAGTTTTGCCGCCCAGTACGGCCAGGGGTTAAGCAATATGCTGGAAGCCAACCCCGGGGTCGATGTCTATTTGCCACGCTCCGGTTCGACGCTGACTATTCCGCAACAGCTGATCCTGCCCGACACCGTGCGCGAAGGGATCGTGATCAACGTTGCCGAAATGCGTCTCTATTATTACCCGCCGCTGGGCAATAGCGTCGAAGTCCTGCCAATCGGCATTGGTCAGGCGGGACGCGAAACGCCGCGTAACTGGGTGACGGCAGTAGAGCGTAAGCAGGAAGGCCCCACCTGGGTGCCAACCGCCAATACCCGCCGCGAGTATGCGAAAGAGGGCAAAACGCTGCCGGCGATGGTGCCCCCCGGGCCCGATAATCCGATGGGGCTGTATGCGATCTACATCGGCAGGCTCTACGCCATCCACGGTACCAATGCCAACTTTGGTATCGGGCTGCGCGTCAGCCAGGGATGCATCCGCCTGCGCAATGACGATATTAAATTCCTGTTTGATAACGTGCCGGTTGGGACGCGGGTTCAGCTGATCGATCAGCCGGTGAAGTACAGCGTGGAGCCGGACGGCAGTCACTGGCTGGAGGTGCACGAGCCGCTGTCGCGCAACCGCGCGGAGTTTGAATCCGACAGAAAAGTCCCCTTGCCGATGACCTCGGCGCTGCGCGAGTTTACTCAGGGGCCGGGAGTGAGTCCTTCGCAGGCCGATCAAACCCTGCAGCGCCGCTCCGGCATGCCGGTGAATATCAGCGCCACAGCGGCGCAGGGAAGTTTGTAGCGGGTCGTTTAGTCTGATTAACGGCTATTGTAAGAAGGCTCTTTTGCTGTCGATGCATTCAACGTTGTTGGGAATAAGGATCGGGAAACCGATCCTTAACTTATCAGCAGTGGCGGTGATGGCGTTTTAATGAGGGCGCCAGGAGATGCTCAGGAGGGGATGATAAAGTCTGCAAATATGCCTATGGACTTAATCTTGTTACTGAGGATTTTTTTTTGGGCTGCCATTGTCCATGAAAGCGAAGATACCGCTTATGATAGCCAATATCCAGAATATAATACTAATGAATTTTGCAGAATCCATATTATCAAAACACTCCTGACCACAGCCACTACCGCTGACCCCCATCCCGACGATCATGAAGCTCATCATGCCGCTCAACAATGCCAGAATCACGAAGACTACAGTGATGAAAATTTTTATACCTTTTGTCATAAATTAATATCCTTATTTTATTAAATGCAATTTCCTATCATTATAATGAATGATACGGGAATGACGATATTAAAGATAAAGTGTACCTCATCGGTAATCCCATGAATACTGTAATTAGGTAAACAGGCTAGTGTTAGGGAAATATTTACAGCGAATCCCGAATAGGACGGCAATTCCGCATTATAGTTCTTGGATTCGTTATAAATATTTAAATTGGGAAAACGATTTCTATAATTCACTTTCGTTCAAAACAACGGGAATGACCCCCATCGCCGCTGATAAGCGAATCAGGGGATGGCGTCACTGATTGTTGGCAATGGGGACATGCTGCTCCATCAATTCAACGATCCAGTCAATAAAAACGCGCAGCTTGGCGTTGACATGGCGGTTCGGTGGAAACGCCAGGTACAGAGGCATTGGGCTAATCCGCCATTGTGTAAATAATGGAATCAAAGCGCCAACGGCCTGATGCGCTGCCGCCATATAGTTGGGCAGCGCAATCACGCCTAAGCCAACTAACCCAGCTTCGAGGTAAGCATTGCCATCATCCACGGCAAGTACGTAGTTGCCCGTGATTTCAATACGTTCATTCTCACTGCACAGTACCAAAGGATCAATCTTACTGGTGCGTGAGGACAAGAATCCCACTATGCAATGGTCAGTATTTTGCAGCTCGCGCGGGTGTGCGGGAGCGCCAAGGCGTTCCACATAGCTGGGGGCGACGTAGACGCCGATTTGCAAATCGCCGACATGGCGTGCGATTAGGGACTGGTCGGTGATTTGACCACCGCGCAGAACGCAATCCACGTTGTCGCCGATCAGATCCACTCCCCGGTCGCTCACACCCATGTCGATCTGGATATCAGGGTAGCGGGCGTGGAAAGCCGGTAGCGCCGGCACCAGAATAAGGCGGGCCAGCGGACTCGGTACATCCACCCGTAGCCGTCCCCTGGGCGTCATCGCCGCACTGGACAGGCTGTTTTCAGCATCCTCCATGTCTGCTACGCAGCGGCAGACCCAGCGGTTACCGCCGGATCGAAAGTCTGTAGCCATAAGGTTGGAAGCAGCATCGCTGATTTTCACCTGCGGGGATCACATACGGAACCTTGGACGATACCTACGGTACGATGCTGCTTATACCCGCTGGCGGAGAGATGTCAGAAGCGACGGTGTTGCCGATCTTTTTTGGAACCGCGCATTATTGCCTTACACCCAGGTATGGTCCGGCACGGTTAAACCGCCTTTATTTAAGCCTTTGCGGGAGCGTGGGGCTCACGGCCGTTCAGCTTGCCTCATAGCAAGAAAATAGCACCTACACCAGGATAAGATTGCATGCTTGGGGAGCGGAGAGGATCACGGAAAGCAAAAATCCCGCTCAGGTTTCCCTGAGCGGGATTTTTAAATTTGGCTCCTCTGACTGGACTCGAACCAGTGACATACGGATTAACAGTCCGCCGTTCTACCGACTGAACTACAGAGGAATCGTGTGAACGAGGCGCATACTACTGGCCTCGCATTTTTGTGTCAACACTAAAATTAACCTGCTGATTCAAATGGCTAAATTTAGCTCAACACGTTGTTTTAGTGAACAATGCGCCGATCGCCTTCGTCCTGCAGGCCATTCTCACGTCTACGCGCCAGCGGATCCTGGCGGTAAAAGTGGCAAAAACGCTGCCACAGGGCCGGGAAGCGAGGCGCGAACAATTCAGGCGCACTGAAAAAATATTCCGAGAGGACAGCAAAGCATTCTGCGGGATCGGTGGCGGCATAGGCGTCAATACTGGCGGCGCTTTCGCCTACCAGATCGATCTCATCCTGAATGTTGTTCATCGCGGCGTGGAGATCATGCTCCCAGCCGGCAACTTCACGCAACGGGATAAGCGGCACGCCGCTGGCCCGGTCGCCGTTCCGCGTATCAAGCTTATGCGCCACTTCATGCACCACAAGGTTAAAGCCTGACGCATCAAAAGAGTCTTGAATATCCAGCCAGTTCAGCACTACAGGACCCTGTTGCCAGCTTTGTCCCGACTGTACCACCCGCTGGTTGTGGACCAGACCAATATCATCCTCCCATTCATCATCAACGATGAAAGGGGCAGGGTAGATCAGCACTTCATGGAAGCCATCCAGCCACTCAATGCCCAGCTCAAGCACCGGCAGACAAAAGAGCATAGCAATGCGCGCCTGATGCAGCGGGGTCAGCTCCAGCCCCTGCAATGCCACCAGCCGCTTTTGCTGTAAAAAACGGGCAGCCATCTGCGTGAGCTTGTGCTGCTCAGCGGACGAAAGATGGGCTAAAACCGGAATGGCAAGCGCTTGCTCCCAGGGCATCTCTGCGTTGCCGGACTCATCATCTGCTTTCCAGGGCCATTTAAACATCATATTGCTCGCAAAGTCGTCACTTGAACACAATTACCGAAACGGGAGCTATTAAAATGCCAAAGATCCTGGCATTATAGCAACCATCACAGCGGAGAGATGCCGGAGCGGCTGAACGGACCGGTCTCGAAAACCGGAGTAGGGGCAACTCTACCGGGGGTTCAAATCCCCCTCTCTCCGCCACTTTTCTTGCTCTAACCTACCCTTCAATAACACCGTTAGCTTCAGGTATAACGCCTGCGCTGGGGTATCACCATCATCATCGTCCTGGTTTCAGCGTAGAGTCGCGGTAGCGCGCTTTATCCTTTTGGCACCTTATCGCCGCTTTTAGCCCGAACGAGCTTAAACGCATCATAAAGAGGGAAGGTACGCCTGGAAAGCGGCAATGTCGAAAAGAGTGATCTCAACGGAGCGGGAACATAAAAAAGCCCGCTGAACGCGGGCTTTGACGGGGATCAGAACTGATAGACCAGGCCGAGGGCGACGATATCATCGGTCGCGATACCGCTGTTTTTGTAGAAGCGGTCGTCTTCATCCAGCAGGTTGATTTTATAATCCACATAGGTGGACATATTTTTGTTGAAGTAGTAGGTCATGCCCACGTCGACATACTTGACCAGATCCTTGTCGCCGTAGCGAGAATAGGCGTAGAGATCTTTACCCTTCGACTGCAGATAGGCCACGGACGGACGCAGCGGTAAATTAAAGTCGTCGAACTGATACTGCGCGACCACTTCGAAGTTCTGCGTTTTGTTGGCAATTCCGCCAAAACTATCGTTGCCATAGAAGGTCATGTTGCGGGTCTCAGCATACATGGCGGCCAGATAGATGTTATTGGCGTCATATTTCGCGCCGACGGTCCAGGCATCGGCTTTATCGCCGTTGGCATAACGCTGGCTGCTACGCGCGGCCGCCAGCTGGTTATGGGTACGGTCAGAAGACGAATACGCTGCCCCGAAGCTGATGCCCATATCGAGATCGTAGTAGCTGGAGATACCAAAACCGTCGCCATTTTCCCGCGCCAGCTTACGTTTCCCACCGTTATTAGTGCCTTCGCCAGAACCGGCGTTTTCATTATTACCCTGATACTGCAGGGCGAAATGCAGGCCGTCGACGAGGCCGAAGAAATCGCTGTTACGGTAGGTGGCCACGCCGTTAGTACGGCCGGTCATGTAAACGTCGGTCTGGGTGTAGGTATCGCCGCCGAATTCCGGCAGCATATCGGTCCAGGATTCAATGTCGTAGACCACGCCGTAGTTACGGCCATAGTCCAGCGACCCGCAGTCGGCAAACTTCAGGCCGGCAAAGCCGAGACGGGTCCAGGAATTCGCACCTTCTTTTTCGCTAGTGTTCGCCTGAATGTTGTATTCCCACTGACCGTAGCCGGTTAACTCGGAAGTAATCTGCGTTTCGCCTTTCAGACCAAAGCGAACATAGGTCTGGTCGCCGTCCTCTGAAGCGTCGTCAGAGAAGTAATGCAGGCCGTCAACTTTCCCGTAGAGGTCCAGTTTATTACCGTTTTTGTTATAGATTTCGGCGGCATTAGCGGCGCTAGCCATTAATAATGCCGGAACCATAAGTGCCAGTACTTTTCTTTTCATTATATATTCCCTTTTAATAATAATTTCTATGAATTATGACAATCCCTCCGGAATGACGATCCGATACTAACGACTAAGTTCATCTTTATTTAAAATAAAATATGTAAATAAATAATGTTAAACATTTCAAAATATTTCTAAGTGGTTCTTTATATTAAATTTTGATGTTTGTGCAAAATTCATTATTTTCTTATATAGCAATGCTTTATTGTATATTTGGTAGGTTGTTGTTAATTTTATGAAATAAATTGCACAAATAATAATCAAGTACATTATTCATTATGGGAATTTATTTTGTGTGAATGTAAATATCCAGGGGATTATCAACCCAGCTTGCGATAATTAAGTAATGAATAGCTTTAAGCGTACGGGAGATAATAAGGACATCTCTTCAGCCTGTGCGCATTGGCAGCATAAGTCGCGAGAAGGCGCAGAAGACGAAGATGAAACTGCTGCCTGTGACGCAGGTTAGCGGTATAATGTGATGCGTGTCACGTTTTGAGTGACAATAGTCTGTTGTGTCACGGAGAGGAATGAGATGGAAGAGCAGGCAAAACGCAGCCCGGGAGGGAAACTTGCGCTCTGGGCGTTGTATGCTTTTTGCGGATATTGTGTCTGGGTCATTGTGCGTTACTGGTGGGTAGTGGGAAAAATTCACAGCGTTCCCGGCGCCAGCGTGGAGGGTGATTTTGGAACAACGGCCGGGAAATGGCTTGGCGCCCTGTTGGGTATGCTGGTCCTCGGCGGCATTGGCTCTATTCTCGGCGCGGTCGTCTGGTATACGCGTCCATCCCGCGGCGAGCAGGATCATCAGCGCTAAAATTGCTATGCTCGAGGCTGACCCTCAGATAAAGGAAAGCCTATGGACCTGGTTGACTGGCAGCAACGATTTGAGCGCTGGATACTGACGCACCATGCGCAGGATGACGCCGCACACGATCTGTCCCATTTTCGTCGCGTCTGGGCGACCGCCACTCAGCTGGCCGCGGGGGAGGAAGTCGACCGGCTGGTACTCCTCACGGCCTGCTATTTTCATGACATCGTCAGCTTGCCAAAAAATCATCCGGAGCGAAGTCGATCCTCGATGATGGCCGCCGAGAAAACCCTCGCCATTCTGCAGTCGGCCTTTGCTGATTTTCCTGCGGATCGTTACCCGGCGGTCAGCCATGCCATCGAGGCGCACAGCTTCAGCGCGGCGATCCCACCGCGCACGCTGGAGGCGAAAATAGTTCAGGATGCCGATCGACTCGAGTCGCTGGGAGCCATTGGTCTGGCGAGGGTCTTCGCTGTCGCCGGCGCCCTGAATACCATCTTGTTTGATGCCGAAGATCCTTTTGCTGATCGGCGGGCGCTGGATGACCGCAAATATGCCCTCGACCATTTCCAGTGCAAACTTCTGCGCCTGCCGGAAACCATGCAAACTGACAAGGGGAAAGCGATGGCGCAGCATAATGCCCGTTTTCTCGTCGAATTTATGGCTAAGCTCAGCGCGGAGCTGCAGGGGGAGCCGCTGGCGCTGGATGAAGCGGTTTTGCGCCGCTTTGCACCGCAGGCGTCAACCGACCGGTGATTTATGGTACTCTCTGCCAAAATCGTCCGCGTTGGTTGAGGATATGCCGCAAAAGTTAAGCAAGGAACACAGGTCGTTGTCGTTGGCTGAACAGGCCGGGGAAGACGCTGAGGCGCTGCTGCGTCAGCTGATGACGATCTACGATGTAAAAACGCTGGTTGCCGAACTGGTGAGCGTCGGCGAACAGCACTGGAGCGCGGCGATCCTCAAGCGCGTGGTGGCGCTTGGCCGCGTGGCGGAGCGTTTGCGCCCGCAGGAAGTTGCTCATCTGGCGACGCTCCTGCCTTCGCCGCCGGCCCATCATCCGCACTATGGGTTCCGTTTTATCGATCTGTTTGCCGGTATTGGCGGGATCCGCAGTGGTTTTGAAGCCATCGGCGGGCAGTGCGTTTTCACCAGCGAGTGGAACAAGCACGCGGTACGCACCTATAAGGCCAACTGGTACTGTGATCCGCAGCAGCACCGTTTTAATGAAGATATCCGCGATATTACCCTCAGCCAACGCTCTGACGTTAGCGACGAGGAGGCGGCGCGGCATATTCGCGAATCTATCCCTCAGCATGATGTGCTGCTGGCTGGCTTCCCCTGCCAGCCTTTCTCGCTTGCCGGCGTCTCTAAGAAAAATGCGATGGGCCGTGCGCATGGCTTTGCCTGCGAAACCCAGGGAACGCTGTTTTTTGACGTGGTGAGAATTATCGCGGCTCGTCAGCCAGCGATTTTTGTGCTGGAGAATGTCAAAAACCTCAAAAGCCACGATCAGGGGCGCACTTTCCGTATCATCATGCAGACGCTGGATGAGCTGGGATATGAAGTAGCTGACGCGGGGCATACCGGGCCGGATGACCCGAAGGTGATTGACGGGCGCCATTTCTTGCCTCAGCACCGGGAGCGCATCGTGCTGGTGGGTTTCCGTCGCGATCTGCAGCTGCATGCTGGATTTACGCTGCGCGACATCGCGGCGCAGTACCCGGCGGTGCGGCCAACATTTGGCGAGCTGCTGGAGCCGACGGTCGATGCGAAATTTATTCTTACGCCGGTGCTGTGGAAATATCTTTATCGTTATGCCCGCAAGCATCAGGCGCGGGGCAATGGCTTTGGTTATGGCCTGGTTGACCCCGCCAATCCCCACAGCGTGGCCCGGACGCTTTCTGCCCGCTACTATAAAGATGGTGCCGAAATTCTCGTCGATCGCGGCTGGGACCGGCCGCTCGGTGAGAAGCATTTTGACGATCCGCTGAATCAACAGCGGCGGCCTCGCCGGTTGACGCCGCGCGAATGCGCCCGGCTGATGGGCTTTGAATCCCCGCAGGGGGCGCGTTTTCGCATCCCGGTATCGGATACGCAGGCCTATCGTCAGTTTGGCAACTCGGTGGTGGTTCCGGTCTTCGCCGCGGTGGCGAAACTCCTGGCGCCGCGCATCGCTCAGGCGGTGGCGCGCCGTGAAGCGGATGATAATGATGGCGGATGTTCACGATAAAGCGACGCGCAGTAAAAATATGCGGGCGATCGCCACGCGCGATACGGCGATCGAAAAGCGGATAGCGGCGCTGCTGACCGGGGCGGGATTCACCTTTGTTGCCCAGGATCGCGCGCTGCCGGGACGTCCCGATTTCACTTTACCCGACTACCGTTGCGTTATCTTTACTCACGGCTGTTTCTGGCATCACCATGACTGCTATCTGTTTAAGGTGCCGGCCACCCGCACGGCATTCTGGCTGGACAAAATCGCCGGTAACGTGGCGCGCGACGCCCGCGACCGGCAAAAGCTGGCCGAAGAGGGCTGGCGGGTATTAATCATCTGGGAATGCGCCCTGCGCGGGCGCCTTAGGCTGAGTGATGCGGCGCTCACCGAACGTCTGGAAGAGTGGATCTGCGGCGCCGGACACGACGCGCAGATCGATACGCAGGGGATCCGCGAACTGACGACTACTTCGACGCCTTACAAGGAGTAGCCTCGCTGCGGACGGGGAAGAGATATTTCCCCAGCGTTACCAGCACTACGGCGAAAATAATCACCGCCAGCGCCAGCCACTCAATGAGCGACAGGCTCTCGCCGCCGAACCCAGTACCGAGGAGCACCGCGACCACCGGATTAACATAGGCGTAGCTGGTGGCGACCGCAGGGGTGACATTGCGGATTAAAAACATGTAGGCGTTAATGGCGATCAGCGAGCCAAAGATGGCCAGATAGGCCAGGGCGGCGATCCCGGACCAGGAAGGGACGCGGGTTAAGGTTTCACCGCTCAGCCATGAGGCCGCCAGCAGGACGATCCCGGCGGCGAGCATCTCGATTGCCCCCGCCATCATGCCGGTCGGCAGTACGATTCGCGAACCGTAAACCGAGCCGAAGGCCCAGCTTAGGGAACCAATCAGGATCAGCAGTGCGCCCCAGGGGTTGCCGTTCAGGTTGCCTCCGCTGTTGAGCATCACGATACCCGCAAGGCCAATGGCAATGCCCAGCCACTCCAGTTTACGGGTGGCGATGCCGAAAAAGCGGCTGAAGCATAAGGTGAACAGCGGTACGGTGGCGACCATCACCGCCGCGATGCCGGAGGGGACGTGCTGATGTTCAGCCAGCGTCACGAAGCCGTTGCCAACCGCAAGCAGCAACACGCCGATCAGCGCAGCGTTAAGCAGCGGACGACGCGCCGGTAGCTTATGGCCGGTGGCCAGTAGCCACCCCAGCAACAGTAAGCCGGCAGCGAGAAAACGAATGCCGGCCATCATTAGCGGCGGCCAGCTGGCGACCCCGACGGCGATAGCGAAATAGGTAGAGCCCCAGATGATATACAGCGCAAACAGCGCCCCGATGAGCGGTAAAAGCTGACGGGTAGACATACTTCCTCACGACGGTGCAGAGATAGAAAGGGGACATATAGTAAACGTGAAAACTATCGTGCTGGCGAGTGGTTAATTTGCGTCAGGTTGTTAAATTTATATTGACTAATTGTACCTTGGGCACCGGCCGTTTTTTAACGCATACTCGAGGGAGACATTGATGAAAAGAGAAGGAAAATCATTTTGGCAGGAAGTAGTCTTTTAACATTACTTGATGATATCGCCACGCTGCTGGACGATATTTCCGTGATGGGCAAGGTAGCGGCGAAAAAAACGGCGGGGGTGCTGGGCGACGATTTGTCTCTCAATGCCCAACAGGTTACCGGCGTGCGGGCGAATCGCGAGTTGCCCGTGGTCTGGGGAGTGGCGAAAGGGTCGTTCGTTAACAAAGTGATCCTCGTGCCACTGGCTTTGTTGATCAGCGCCTTCATCCCCTGGGCGATTACGCCATTGTTGATGCTGGGCGGCGCGTTTCTCTGTTTCGAAGGGGTGGAGAAGGTACTGCACAGTCTGGAAGCGCGGAAACACAAAGAGGATCCTGAACGGCGGCAGCAGCGTCTCGCCGCGCTGGCGGAGCGCGATCCGCTGGCCTTTGAGCGTGACAAAGTAAAAGGCGCGATTCGCACCGATTTTATTTTGTCCGCGGAAATTGTCGCCATTACCCTCGGCATCGTGGCGGAAGCTCCGCTGCTTAACCAAATCCTTATTCTTTCGGGGATTGCGATTCTGGTCACTATCGGGGTGTATGGCCTGGTGGGGGTGATCGTCAAGCTGGACGACATGGGTTACTGGCTGGCGGAAAAACGTAGTGCGCTGGCGCAGTGGCTAGGTAAAGGGCTCCTGGCCGTCGCTCCCCGCCTGATGAAGGTGTTGTCCATCGTCGGGACGCTGGCCATGTTCCTCGTCGGCGGGGGGATAGTCGTTCACGGTATTGCGCCGCTGCATCATGCCATCGAGCACTGGAGCGCGGGGTTGGGTGGGGTGATGGCCTCCACGCTGCCGGTCGTCGCCAACCTGGTGCTGGGTTTTATCATCGGCGCGGTGGTGCTGGCGGGCGTTAAGGCGGTGAGCAGCCTGCGTGGCGCTGGAAAGTAGCATGGCGAAACGCAGCGTAACGGCGCCGCGTGTTCTACCCTGAAAACGCCCCGGGTATCGACAGAGACCGGGGCGCTGACGCCGCGAGGTTTGCGCAACGTATTGCGAGAGAAAGATGGATAAGCCACTGCGGTTGAAGTTAAAAAAGTGCTACCACCTGGCTCGCCCGGGGCATGTGGTTAACGCTTGTTTTATCGCAGTGCTGTTTTTCTCCACGCTGCTGATCTGGCGTGAAATCAATGTCCTGGAAGAGGCCTACGTGGCCAACCAGCGTAACAATCTGGCTAACGTCGCTCATGAAATGGATGGACTGTTGCAGTTCAACATCGACAGAATGATGTTTTTTCGCCATGGGATGCAGGCGGCGCTCGAACAGCCGCTTGATATCGATGTATTGCGTAAGGCCAGCCAACGCTATCTGAGCCAGCGCCATCAGCAGGCCTGGCGGGTGGCGCTACCGAATCGGCGTACGCTGCCGGTGTTTGGCATCTCAGGCAGCGTCGCTGGCCACAACCCTATCCTGCTGGTGGACGATCCGCTGGCGGCTGATGAACTAATGGCGACGCTCGAGCTGGGTTATCTGCTAAATCTGACGCAGCACGATCGCGATTTCGCCGAGCGGATGCAGTATATCTCTCGTAGCGGCTTTTTTACCTCGACCCTGCCGCTGCGGGATGAGTCGCAGGTGATAACGCACTATTCCCAAGCCCTCGGCGCTCCGTGGTTTACCCGCCAGACCCAGCGAAATAATCCGGGGCGAGGTGTTATCTGGCAAACCTTTCCTGACGATGACCCGCAGCTGGAAGAGCAGGTGGTCACCGCTTCGATACCGTTGGATTTTGCCGGTTACTGGCGCGGCGTGCTGGCGATGGATTTCTCAGTCAGTGAAATCAAAGCGTTTTTGGTTAGCGCCATGCAGGGGGGACAAGAGGGAGAGTACCAACTTTATGATAGCCATTTGAACCTGCTGGCTTCTTCCGCGCCGGGGAATGTCCTGACCCTGCTGTCGCCGCGCGAGCAGGAGCTGCTGAGCCGCGCGTTTGTCCATGATAACCAGGGAGGGCTGCGTCTGCTGACGCGCTATATCAGCTGGGCCAAACTGCGCAATTTTGACGGCGTGCTGCTGCGGATCCACACTCTGCGGGAAGGCGTCCGCGGGAACTTTGGCACCATCACCATCGCCCTGACCCTGATGTGGGTCCTCTTCACCTTGATGCTGTTACTCTCCTGGCTAGTGATCCGCCGCATGGTCCGCAACATGAGCGTTCTGCAAACCTCTCTGGAGTGGCAGGCATGGCACGATGCCTTGACTCGCCTGCTCAATCGCGGGGCTCTGTTTGAACAGGCGATGGCGGTAGCCAGCGACTGCCAGCGCAGCGGACGGCCGCTGGCGGTGATCCAGCTCGATCTGGATCATTTTAAGCACATCAACGATCGCTATGGTCATCAGGCGGGGGACAGGGTGCTGTCGATGGTGGCCAGTACGCTGTCCAGCGCGGTTCGGCAGGGCGATCTGCTGGGCAGAGTGGGCGGAGAAGAGTTTTGTATCGTGATGCCGAATACCACCCTGCAGGAAGCGGCGGCGGTGGCGGAGCGATTGCGCCAGCGTATCCAGGGACGGGAAGTCTTTTTGCATAACAACGTGACGCTGCGGGTTAGCGCCTCGTTAGGGGTGAGCGCCAGCGAAGAGCGGGGGGAGTATCAGTTTGAAGCGCTGCAGTCGGTGGCCGATGGGCGACTCTATCTGGCCAAGCAAAATGGGCGTAACCAGGTCTGTTTTCGCAGCGCAGCGTGAGTAAAACGTTTCGATGTCGATTGGCAAAATGAGAATTATCTTAAAGTGATCGCAGGCGATCGCGCTATCGAATGAAACCGGTTTGCGGCTAAGCCTTCTCACATCAGCCTTGCAGCCCGGTCAGTCACCAGGCGCCAACATTCTCAATATTTTGCGTCATGAATATCTCTTGTCATGCAAAATAATTGAGGATAATGTTTCAACGCATCGGATTTCCCGGTGTAACGAATTTTCAAGTGCTTCTTGCATTAGCAAGTTTGATCCCGACTCCTGCGAGTCGGGATTTTTTTCGCCTGCCGCTAACGGTTGGCTTCACTGGCGCTGAAATCGTGAATATCGAGTTCGAATGCCTCCGCCAGCTCACGCCAGGTATGTGACCCGCGGCCATCAATGCTGGCGCGCTGCGGGTCGTCCAGCGTGCGATGGACTTCGCTTTCGCTGATCTCATTTATCGCCGCCAGCAGGGCATCTACGTTGACGTCAAGGTCGTCCCCGGTCTGGCCTGTTAATTGGTGCTTCATCATTACCCCCTCGCTGAGCGTTGCTCAAGCCTCTCTAAGTATAGCCGGTCTAAAAAAGCGCCAGTCACGTGCCGCGACGCTGCGAGTTGCGTGGTTTTGTTCTACACTGGCTGAAAATATAGAGGAGATGATTATGCAGGTGAACGATCGTGTCACGGTGAAGACCGACGGTGGCCCACGTCGATCGGGGGTAGTGCTGGCGATTGAGTCGTTTAGTGAAGGAACGATGTATCTGGTTTCACTGGAAGACTATCCTCTGGGGATCTGGTTTTTTAATGAAATAGGCCACCCGGATGGGATTTTCGTGGAAAAAGAGGTCTCGTAAAACTGAACTGGCGGGAGCGCCGCCAGTTTGTTTCAGCGCATATTTACCTGAATACCGGAGGTGATGTTTTCGGTCAGCCGAACGATATGATAAATCACCTGCTTATTATGCGTTTGTATTTTCTTTTTAATATTGCCTTTATGCGACGATACCGTCTTCGCTTTGATGTTCATTTGCGTTGAGATTTGCGAAGTACCATGCCCGGCCATCCACATTTGCAGCATATTTGATTCTGTTTTACTCAGTGACAATGTCGGTAAAGTTAACTGCCCTACACTGGTGTTTTTGTATTTAAGATAATTAACCAGAATAACATCAAGGTCTTTTGGGGTTATCGATTTTGAACTGATTAGCAGATTCTTCCGTACCCGCAAATAGCGGTCAAAATGGATGTTCGCCAGCGACATAAAGATAACAAACAGCGTCGCCGGGTTTTGCGTAATGATCTGGCGAATAATGCCATTACTTTCATCATCATGCACGAAACAGTCTTCATTCAGAAACACCACCGCCGGGCAACACGACGTACAGTGTTTCTGCAGATCCGCAGCACTGTTGACCTCAACGATTTCCTGTTTTTTAATTCCCCGACTGGTCAGATATCCCGTCAATCCCAACCGGGTATAGCTGCACAAATCCATAATCATCGTTGACATGACCCATCCTCAATCAACACGTAACGATATACACTTCGCACTGGCTGTGCGAAGCAGTCCTTGCGGGCGATAATAATAGTAGGTTTAGAAAGAACCCATTAGCTCCATTAAACTATTCCGCATCTATGCATATAATTTGCCAGGAAAACTCTTAAAGTAAAGTCAAGAACCGGTAGTGTGACCGAATTAAAAACAAAAAGTGCCCATAGATGCTATGGTTACGCGCCCAGTATTCTTTTACTTTCAGAATTTCCTTACTTCAAATGAAACCCGCGTTAGCGGTTGCTGGCTTGCTCGCTTATCCCTTTGCGGTGGGGGTGGAAGGCTTAACGCTTTAATGCCACAATACTTTTTTATCGGCTTGTGGGATGAATGATGAAAAAGTTATTTTTTGCTGGCATGGTGGTGGCGCTGGCCGGTTGCGTACAGGTTGATCGTTATGAGGACGTGGTTAAAGCGCCGGCGCCGGCTGGCCTTGCAGGTTTCTGGCAAACGAAAGGGCCGCAGAGCGCGATGATGAGTCCTGACGCCATTGCCAGCCTGATTGTCACTAAAGAAGGGGACACCTTCGACTGCCGCCAGTGGCAGCGCGTGATTGCGCAGCCGGGGAAACTGATGAATCGTGACAGTGAGATTTACAACGTGACCGCTTCCCTGGACATCTATCCTGTCGAGCGCGAGGGCAACACAATCTCCTACGATCGGATGACGTTGTCCCGTGTTGAACGTCTCACTCCGGAGTGCGAGAAGGCGTGGGCCAAAGCGCGAGCGACGGGGCCCGTCAGCGCGCCGGCCTCCACGCGCTGAGATTTTGGCGGGCCATAGCTGGCCCGCCCGGCGTCAGGGAACTACAGCACCTCCTCTAATACCCACACGCTCACGCTCCCCCCGTTACAAGTAAAAGTCGCGCAGCCTTCGCCATCGGTTTCGACAATCTCTTCCCGGTTACCGAGAAAATCCCGCCAGCGTTTGTTGCCATAGTTTTCGCCCAGCGTCAGCGTCTTTTCGCCCTCATCGCCATTGGACATGATCACCACGCAGCCTGGATCGTCGTCAGTACCGCTACGACTAAAGGCGATGCAGTTAGGATGATCGAACCAAAGGGTTTGCACGCCATGGGCAAAACGCTGACGGGCGTCGATCAGCTCGTGGAGTTGTTCGATAACGGGCATCTCAATGGCATAGGTCTCTCCGTCGCCGCCGGTATCCTCATAGGAAGCGCCGAAGAGATCGGCATAAAAGACCGAGGGCACGCCATTCTCCCGCAGCAGGATCAGCGCATAGGCGAGGGGCTTGAACCAGGGTTCAACCGGCGCCTCGAGGGCCTGCAGCGGCTGCGTATCATGATTGGTGACCAGAGTGACGGCATGGAAAGGGTCGGCTTCCACCAGCGTCCCGCTGAAAATCTGGCTCATGTCATAATCGCGGCCCTGGCGCGACGCTTCATGAAATTTCATCTGCAGTGGGGCATCAAACAGCATCGTTTTGCCCTCGACCAGGTCGATATACTGCTGGAGCTTCTCCACTTCATGGGACCAGTATTCCGCTACAATAAACAGCGGCTGCGGGGCCACCTCCTGAACATGCTCGATCCACGCTTTATAAAACCAGGCGGGGATATGCTTGACCGCGTCAAGACGAAAACCGTCGCAGCCGGTCTGCTCCATTACCCAGCGCGCCCAGTATTTGATCTCCTCGGTCACTGCATGATTGCGGAAATCGATATTGGCGCCCATCAGATAGTCAAAGTTGCCGAGCTCATCATCGACCTGTTCATTCCAGCCTTCGCCGGTGTAATCGTTGACGATTTTAAACACACCGTCTTCCGTCGGGTTCTCGATGTGGTCAATGCCGCTAAAACATTTGTAGTCCCAGACAAACTGCGAATACTGTCCGGCGCGCACCGGGAAGGTGTAGCGCGTCCATGCCTCGCACTCAATGATCTCCTCGTCAATTTGCGTACGATCCTGCTCATCGACGCGCTGAACGCGCAGAGCCTCTTTTTCATCAGCGCCCATTTTATGGTTGACCACCACATCCAGCAGCACGGCGATATTGTGCTCCTTCAGGGCGTTGATCGCCGCCAGCAACTGCGCTTTGTCGCCATATTTGGTGGCGACAGACCCTTTTTGATCAAACTCGCCGAGGTCAAAGAGATCGTAGGTATCATAGCCGACGGAGTAACCGCCCGAGGCGCCTTTGTAGGCGGGTGGCAACCAGACCATATTGATGCCGATTTCATTCAGGCTGGGCGCCAGCGCTTCGACCTCAGGCCACAGCTCGCCGCCGGTGGGGTAGTACCAGTGAAAACATTGCAATAAGGTGGGGTTTTTCATCTTCCATGCTCCAGACGTCAACAGGCTGACCTTTGCAGTATGGGAGATATCCAGCAAAAAGGGTGAGGAAAGCCCTGATTTTCGCTATACCCTAAAGCGGATCATATATAATAAATTTGCATAAGATGTAGCGTAACGATGTTGGTGTCAGGGCGTTAAGCGCCTTACACTACAGGAAAATCCTAACCTTCGGGGTATCTATGAAATTAGCACTTCTGGGTCGTCAGGCGATGATGGGCGCGGTGGCCGTTGTTTTGATGGCTGGCGTTAGCGTGAAAACTTTTGCGGCGGAAAACCTGCTCAATCAGATTAAAGAGCGCGGCACCCTACGCGTGGGCCTCGAAGGCACCTACCCTCCCTTTAGTTTCCAGGGGGATGACGGCAAGCTGACCGGGTTTGAAGTGGAATTCGCTAACGAACTGGCGAAACATCTTGGCGTGAAGGCCGATCTCAAACCGACCAAATGGGACGGTATGCTGGCCTCGCTGGACTCCAAGCGTATCGACGTGGTGATTAACCAGGTCACTATCTCTGACGAACGTAAGAAGAAATACGATTTCTCCACCCCATATACCGTCTCCGGCGTGCAGGCGCTGGTGAAGAAGGGTAACGAAGGCGCGATTAAAACCGCGGCGGATCTGAAAGGCAAGAAAGTGGGCGTCGGACTGGGCACTAACTATGAAGAGTGGCTGCGTCAGAATGTCCAGGGCGTGGACGTCCGTACCTATGATGACGATCCCACCAAATACCAGGATCTGCGTGTAGGCCGTATTGACGCCATTCTGGTAGACCGTCTGGCGGCGTTGGATCTGGTGAAGAAAACCAACAATACGCTGGCGGTAACCGGCGAAGCCTTCTCTCGTCAGGAAGCTGGCGTTGCGCTGCGTAAAGGCAACGACGACCTGCTGAAAGCGGTAGATGGCGCGATTGCAGACATGCAGAAAGATGGCAGCCTGAAGGCGCTGTCCGAGAAATGGTTTGGCGCTGACGTGACGAAATAACGGACAGCGGTGAAAAAAGGCGCTCCTGGAAGCGCCTTTTTTTATTTAGCGCGTAACTGTGTGCATAATGAAGCATAACTGAGTCAGGAGGGGCCATGTCACTGCAAAACTTAACCCGCTTTCCGCGCCTGGAATTGATCGGCGCGCCGACGCCGCTGGAGTATCTCCCGCGTCTGTCCGATCACCTTGGGCGCGAAATTTTTATTAAACGTGATGATACGACGCCGCTGGCGATGGGGGGCAACAAACTGCGTAAGCTGGAGTTTCTCGCCGCCGATGCGCTGCGCGAGGGCGCGGATACCTTAATCACCGCCGGCGCGATCCAGTCTAACCATGTGCGTCAGACGGCGGCAGTCGCTGCGAAACTGGGACTGCATTGCGTGGCGCTACTGGAAAATCCCATCGGCACCCGGGCGGAGAACTATCTGAGCAATGGCAACCGTCTGCTGCTGGATCTCTTTAACACCCAGGTTGAGATGTGTGATGCCCTGACCGATCCCGCCGCGCAGCTCGATGAGCTGGCGACCCGCATTGAGGCGCAGGGGTATCGTCCGTATGTTATTCCGGTCGGCGGCTCCAATGCCCTCGGCGCGTTAGGCTATGTGGAAAGCGCACTGGAAATCAGCCAGCAGTGCGAAGACGCGGTGGCGATCTCGTCAGTCGTGGTCGCCTCCGGCAGCGCCGGCACCCATGCCGGATTGGCGGTCGGCCTTGAACAGCTGATGCCGCAGGCGGAACTGATTGGGGTGACCGTGTCGCGCTCGGTCGCTGACCAGTTGCCGAAAGTGGAGGCGCTGCAGCAGGCCGTGGCCAACAGTCTCGAGCTACAGGCGAAGGCTGAAATTATACTGTGGGATGACTACTTTGCCCCAGGATACGGTACGCCAAACGAAGATGGGATGGCCGCCGTGAAGCTGCTGGCGCAGCTGGAAGGTATTTTGCTCGACCCGGTCTATACCGGCAAAGCGATGGCCGGGCTTATCGACGGCATCACGCAGAAGCGCTTTAAGGATGAAGGGCCGATACTGTTCGTCCACACCGGCGGAGCGCCGGCGCTGTTTGCCTATCATCCTCACCTCTAATACAGAAACGACAGCATGCAAGAAAGTATCCAACTGGTCATTGATTCCGCCCCTTTTCTGCTGAAAGGGGCCGTCTTTACGCTGCAGCTGAGCATTGGCGGGATGTTTTTCGGCCTGGTGCTGGGCTTTATCCTGGCGCTGATGCGCATGTCGCCAGTCTGGCCGGTAAAATGGCTGGCGCGCATGTATATCTCCATTTTCCGCGGCACGCCGCTTATCGCCCAGCTGTTTATGATCTACTACGGCTTGCCGCAGTTCGGCATTGAGCTTGACCCGATCCCGGCGGCGATGATCGGCCTGTCGTTGAATACTGCGGCCTATGCGGCGGAAACGCTGCGCGCGGCCATCGCCTCGATTGATAAAGGGCAATGGGAAGCGGCGGCCAGTATCGGTATGACGCCCTGGCAGACGATGCGTCGGGCCATTTTACCCCAGGCGGCGCGGGTCGCTTTGCCGCCGCTGTCGAACAGTTTTATCAGCCTGGTAAAAGATACCTCGCTGGCGGCAACGATCCAGGTGCCGGAGCTGTTCCGTCAGGCGCAGCTAATCACCTCGCGAACCCTGGAGGTCTTCACCATGTATCTGGCGGCCTCCCTGATCTACTGGGTAATGGCGACAGTGCTCTCCTCGCTGCAGAATTATTTTGAAAACCAGCTGAACCGCCAGGAGCGTGATCCGAAATGAGTGCGATAGAAGTGAAAAGCCTGGTAAAAAAATTCCATGGCCAGACGGTGCTCCATGGTATCGACCTGGAGGTACAGAAAGGGGAAGTGGTGGCGATCATCGGCCCCAGCGGCTCGGGCAAAACCACCCTGCTGCGTAGCATCAACCTGCTGGAGCAACCGGAGAGCGGCACTATCCGCGTCGGCGATGTGACGATCGACGCCGGTCGCAGCCTCGGGCCGCAGAAAGGGCTCATTCGCCAGCTGCGCCAGCACGTCGGCTTTGTCTTCCAGAACTTTAATCTGTTTCCCCACCGTACGGTGCTGGAGAACATTATTGAAGGGCCGGTCATCGTAAAAGGTGAAGATAAGCAGGAGTCCATGGCGCGGGCGCGCGAACTGCTGGCGAAGGTGGGGCTCAGCGGAAAAGAGAATAGCTATCCGCGCCGTCTCTCCGGCGGGCAGCAGCAGCGAGTGGCTATTGCCCGCGCGCTGGCTATGCGTCCGGACGTGATCCTGTTTGATGAACCCACCTCGGCCCTCGATCCTGAGTTGGTGGGGGAGGTGCTCAACACCATCCGTCAGCTGGCGCAGGAAAAACGCACCATGGTGATCGTGACCCATGAAATGAGTTTCGCCCGCGACGTAGCCGATCGGGCGATATTTATGGATCAGGGACGCATTGTCGAACAAGGCGAGGCAAAAGCGTTGTTCGCTTCGCCCCAGCAGCCGCGTACCCGTCAGTTCCTTGAAAAATTCCTGATGCAGTAAAGCATGGGCTGGCGCGGCGGCTCAAATTCGCGGGAGCCGCCGCGTTTAGCCCACTCTCGCGGCGGGGTAACGCCCCCGCGACACGTCTTTGCGCTATTGACTCCCACGGCCGTATACACCGCTTCCCATCGCCCTTGGCAGGGTGTAGAACATGATGGGAGAAAAACGCTATGTTTCTGTGCGGCGAGCGGGAAAATGGCAAGCCTTCAGACTAATAAATGCGACAGCTACGATATTTTATACATATAAATAAGATTTATGTGTTAGTTTTCTGTATTTATAATAATGATTATCAATCAGGAGTTATTTGCACAGCTATGAGGGACAATGATTTTTTCAGCTGGCGGCGGGATATGCTGCACCAATTTCAGTCCATGGCCACCGGCGAGGAGGTTTATAATCTCCTGCAACGTGAAACCGAAGCGCTGGAATATGATTACTACACGCTTTGTGTGCGCCACCCGGTGCCTTTCACCCGCCCCCGCGTTACGTTCCAGTCGACTTACCCCCGCGCATGGATGTCGCACTATCAGGCAGAAAATTATTTCGCGATAGATCCTGTGTTACGGCCGGAGAATTTTATGCGTGGCCATCTGCCATGGAACGACAGCCTGTTTCGTGATGCGCCGGCACTGTGGGACGGGGCGCGTGACCATGGTCTGCAAAAGGGCGTGACGCAGTGCCTGACGTTGCCAAACCATGCTCAGGGATTTCTCTCTGTCTCAGCGAACAATCGTCTGCCGGGCGGTTACCCTGAAGATGAGCTTGAGCTGCGTCTGCGAACGCTGACTGAACTAAGCTTGCTGACGCTGCTGCGTCTGGAAGATGAGATGGTGATGCCGCCGGAGATGAAGTTCAGCCGCCGCGAACTGGAAATCCTCAAATGGACGGCGGAAGGAAAGACTTCGGCGGAGGTGGCGATGATTCTCTCGATTTCGGAAAATACGGTGAATTTCCATCAGAAGAATATGCAGCGGAAATTTAATGCGCCGAATAAAACGCAAATTGCCTGCTACGCCGTGGCGACTGGGCTAATCTGAATGCGCCTGCCGTTCTGCGTGTCAGACGTGATACCGGCTGTCAGTGATACTTTCAGCCGGCACAGGATTACTGCCGATAGGCTTGTTTAATCTGCTTAACGGTGCTGGAGAATACGGCGGCCTGAGCCTCATCTTCCATCTGTGAAATCTGCTTTTCCATTTTAATAATCACGCGCCCCGCATCCGCCTGGCCCATCGCCTGCAGCATCAGCGTAATCATCGCTTTCAGGCAGGAGACTTCCTGCGCCAGTTCCTGCTTATTTTCTGCAGTGGAAAAATCTGGTGTGCTCATCGATATCCTCGTTTACTCGCTGCGCTATTGCGCTCTACTCAATGTGAAGGCCGCGCAGTATACCACAAGCGACAGAAAAAAAAGGTGTGCTTAATTTCTGTTCTCTCATCTGAGCTGTGAATGTTTTGATGCTTCGGATAATACGTAATAGCCGTCGGCAAGCCAATAATTTCCCCCATCTATTTAGCTCGTTAATAATTGTTACATATTTTGCTTCGTATTTATGCGCTACGTAATCTGTTGTGTTTTTTGTGCCTTCTGTATGAGTATTGTTAAAAAATAAGAGCCGGGCAACTGTCTGTTCTCAATGACTTTCCACTTAGTGTGCACAGACATTGCCATAAATGAGAGCCAAATCGAGGCGAGGGCATTTTTTTGCCTTTTAAAATAGCAATAAAACCCGGTAATATGTGGGAGATAAAGTATCAGTAGCGTTATCCCTCATTCTGGAGATTATTCCTTTGATCAACGTTCTTCTTGTTGATGACCACGAACTGGTGCGCGCAGGGATACGACGCATTCTGGAAGATATAAAAGGGATTAAAGTCGCTGGCGAAGCCTGCTGCGGCGAGGACGCCGTCAAGTGGTGCCGGGCTAATTCCGCAGATGTCGTCCTGATGGACATGAACATGCCTGGGATCGGTGGTCTTGAAGCGACGCGCAAAATCGCGCGCTCCGTGGCGGGCACCAAAGTGATCATGTTGACCGTGCATACCGAGAATCCTTTACCTGCCAAGGTCATGCAGGCGGGCGCGGCGGGCTATCTCAGTAAAGGCGCCGCGCCGCAGGAAGTGGTTAATGCCATCCGCTGCGTCGCGTCCGGGCAGCGCTATATTGCCTCCGATATTGCCCAGCAAATGGCGTTAAGTCAGATTGAACCCGAAAAGACAGAATCGCCGTTTGCCAGTTTGTCTGAACGGGAATTGCAGATTATGCTGATGATCACCAAAGGTCAGAAGGTGAATGAGATCTCAGAGCAGCTAAATCTGAGTCCTAAAACGGTTAACAGCTACCGCTATCGGATGTTCAATAAATTAAACATTCATGGCGATGTCGAGCTGACCCACCTGGCAATTCGCCATGGCCTGTGTAATGCGGAGTCGTTAGCAAGCCAGTGAGTGATGTTTTTGACGCAAAAGCTTTCCTGAAAACGGTGACCAGCCAGCCCGGTGTGTATCGGATGTATGATGCTGGCGGAACCGTCATCTATGTTGGCAAAGCCAAAGATCTGAAAAAGCGGCTCAGTAGCTACTTCCGCAGCAACCTTGCGTCGCGTAAAACGGAAGCGCTGGTAGCGCTGATCGCGCAAATCGACGTGACCGTCACCCACACCGAGACGGAAGCGCTGCTGCTTGAGCACAACTATATTAAGCTGTACCAGCCACGTTACAACGTGCTGTTACGCGACGATAAATCGTATCCTTTTATTTTTCTCAGCGGCGATACTCATCCGCGTCTGGCGATGCATCGCGGCGCCAAACATGCGAAGGGCGAATATTTTGGTCCTTTTCCCAACGGCTATGCCGTGCGCGAGACCCTGGCGCTGCTGCAGAAAATCTTTCCCATCCGTCAGTGTGAAAACAGCGTCTACCGCAATCGCTCCCGCCCCTGTCTGCAGTATCAGATTGGTCGCTGCCTGGGGCCGTGCGTGGCCGGGCTGGTCAGCGAAGAAGAGTATGCTCAGCAGGTAGAGTATGTGCGGCTGTTTCTCGCCGGCAAGGATGACCAGGTGCTGACCCAGCTCATCGCGCGGATGGAGAAGGCGAGCCAGAACCTGGAGTTCGAAGAGGCCGCGCGCATCCGCGACCAGATTCAGGCCGTCCGCCGCGTGACGGAGAAACAGTTTGTCTCCAATACCGGTGACGACCTCGACGTGATCGGCGTCGCCTTCGATGCCGGCATGGCCTGCGTGCATGTGCTGTTTATCCGTCAGGGCAAAGTGCTGGGCAGCCGAAGCTACTTCCCGAAAGTGCCGGGCGGCACCGAGCTGGGAGAGGTCGTGGAGACCTTTGTCGGCCAGTTCTACCTGCAGGGCAGCCAAATGCGCACGCTGCCGGGGGAGATTTTGCTCGACTTTAACCTTGGGGATAAGACGCTGCTGGCCGACTCGCTGTCGGAGCTGGCGGGTCGTCGAATCAATGTGCAGACTAAGCCGCGCGGCGACAGAGCGCGTTATCTTAAGCTGGCGCGGACCAACGCCGCGACAGCGTTAACGACCAAATTGTCTCAGCAATCGACCATTCATCAGCGTTTGCAGGCGCTGGCCAGCGTACTGGAGCTGCCGGCCGTCAAGCGAATGGAGTGTTTTGACATCAGCCACACCATGGGCGAACAGACCGTAGCATCCTGTGTGGTGTTTGACAGCAATGGCCCACTGCGCGCGGAGTATCGGCGCTACAACATCACCGGCATTACCCCTGGCGATGACTATGCGGCGATGAATCAGGTCCTGCGCCGTCGCTATGGTAAAGCGATTGATGACAACAAGATCCCGGATGTGATCCTGATAGACGGCGGCAAGGGACAGCTGGCCCAGGCGAAAGCCGTGTTTGCTGAACTGGACGTCCCCTGGGATAAACATCATCCGCTGCTGCTGGGCGTGGCGAAAGGTAGCGATCGAAAAGCGGGTCTGGAAACGTTATTCTTTGAGCCGGAAGGGCAAGGGTTTAGCCTGCCGCCGGATTCGCCGGCCCTGCATGTGATCCAGCATATTCGCGATGAATCGCACGATCATGCGATCTCCGGGCATCGCAAAAAACGGGCGAAAGTGAAGAGCACCAGCTCGCTTGAGACTATCGAGGGGGTGGGGCCGAAGCGTCGTCAGATGCTGCTGAAGTATATGGGTGGGCTGCAGGGGCTACAGCAGGCCAGCGTCGAAGAAATTGCTAAAGTACCGGGCATCTCTCACGCTCTGGCAGAAAAGATCTTCTACTCGTTGAAACATTAGGGGCTCTGTAGCAACATAGGGCTAATTTTTACTTACAACAGATAGTTACCCGTCACTATGCAATTTAATATCCCTACGTTGCTTACTCTGTTTCGCGTCATCCTGATCCCGTTTTTTGTGCTGGCGTTTTATCTGCCCTTTAGCTGGGCGCCGTTTGCCTGCGCGCTGATCTTCTTTGTTGCCGCGGTAACCGACTGGTTTGATGGTTTCCTCGCTCGTCGCTGGAATCAGAGCACCCGTTTTGGCGCCTTCCTCGACCCGGTTGCCGATAAAGTCATGGTGGCTATCGCCATGGTGCTGGTTGCCGAACACTATCACACCTGGTGGGTCACGCTACCGGCGGCGACCATGATTGCCCGTGAGATCATTATCTCCGCGCTGCGTGAGTGGATGGCGGAGCTGGGGAAACGCAGCAGCGTGGCGGTCTCATGGATTGGCAAAGTGAAAACGACCGCCCAGATGACCGCCCTGGTATGGATGCTGTGGCGTCCTTATCCGTGGGTGGAGTGGGCCGGGATCGCGCTTTTCCTCGTGGCGGCGGTGCTGACGCTGTGGTCGATGCTGCAGTATTTGAACGCGGCGCGCGGCGATTTGCTTGATCAGTGATCGTTTCGCCGTTATTTTCAGCAAACGATACAAAGTTGCGAAAAATACCGTTGACTCACCGCGAGAGATAAGTAGAATGCAACGCATCGAACGGCGGCACAGTCTTCCAGACGATAACAAAATCAAGTGATTAGCAAATAACTTGATGATGCGGGAATAGCTCAGTTGGTAGAGCACGACCTTGCCAAGGTCGGGGTCGCGAGTTCGAGTCTCGTTTCCCGCTCCAGATTAACAGCATCGGCAGTTGCGGGTGCTTCAGTATTAAAGGCGCGTTAGCAAAGCGGTTATGTAGCGGATTGCAAATCCGTCTAGTCCGGTTCGACTCCGGAACGCGCCTCCACTTTATATCCCGAGCCCGGATGGTGGAATCGGTAGACACAAGGGATTTAAAATCCCTCGGCGTTCGCGCTGTGTGGGTTCAAGTCCCACTCCGGGTACCATTGGGATAAAAGCAGAATAATCAAAGCAATAAGCAGTGTCGTGAAACCACCTACGGGTGGTTTTTTTGTTTCTGTACTTTCGCTTTCTGATACCTTTCCCGCCAGCCTGACGCCACGGCGTTTTTCGGTTAACTCTGGCCTTACAGTCAACTTCTCATTTGTCCCAGGACAAAACGATCGCGCCTTGCTACTATCAAACGGACTCTCAGCCCAGCCTACCGGAGGCAGCATGTTCAGTGGACTTTGCGCATTTCCTTTGACACCTTTGCATCAGCAAGATTTTGATGAAAAAGCGTTTATTCGTATTCTCGCCCGTCTTACCGATGCCGGAGTCGACTCTCTGGGCATCTTAGGTTCAACCGGTAGCTACGCTTATCTCAGCCGTGAGCAGCGCAGACGAGTGGTGCAGGTGGCGAAGGCGCATGCGGGGTCGATCCCGATGATGGTCGGCGTCGGCGCCATTGCGACTAACGAGGTGCTACGCCTGGTGGAGGATGCTCAGGAGGCAGGGGCGGATGCGTTATTACTGCCGATGATGTCCTATCAGCCGCTTTCCGCGGAGGAGATCTTTGCCTTTTACGAAGAAGTTTGCCGGCATGTCTCGGTGCCGGTTTGCCTGTATGACAATCCCCGCACTACCCACGTAATGCTGGCGGATGAGCTGCAGGGGCGCATCGCCGCCTTACCGGCCATTGCCTCGATTAAAATTCCCGGCCTGCCCGCGCCACAGGCGAGCGAACGTGTAGCGGCCCTGCGTCAGCATCTTCCCTCTCGCGTTACGCTTGGCGTCAGCGGCGATGCATGGGCCACTGCCGGGTTGCAGGCCGGCTGCGAAGCCTGGTATTCGGTCTGCGGCGGACTCTTTCCCCGCTGCTCACTGGCGCTGGTAAGAGCGATACGTAGCGGCGATATGGCGCAGACTGCGGCACTGAATGAGCATCTGGCCCCCCTATGGCGATGCTTTGATCGCTATGGTGGTAGCCTGCGAGTGATAGCCAGCGCCGCAGCGATGCTCGGACTCTGCGATCCAGACTCGCTTCCCCGTCCTTTGCTTTCGTTAGGGGAGGAGGCCTGTCGTGAGGTGGCGTCGGCGCTGCGCGGCCTGGCCTGATCGCGTATCGTTGACACCGGCGCAATAGGTATCGCCGGGTGGCTTTCTGTCGGCAATTCGGCTACTGTAGGCCCGATTTTTACCATGCGAGCCTGTGAATGAATACCGGACCTTTGAACGAAAACGAACTGGAATGGCTGGATGACACTCTGGCGAAATACGCCGCCGAAGGCGCCATTCTGGATGTCTCTGAACTGGATGGCCTGCTGACGGCGATCCTCTCTGCGCCGACCGACATCGAACCCGCTCAGTGGCTGCTGGCGATTTGGGGCGGGGCGGATAATGTCCCGCGCTGGGCCAACGATCGCGAGCGCGATCGCTTTGTCAATCTGACGCTGCAGCATATGAGCGATATCGCCGAACGGCTGGAGTCTTATCCCGATCAGTTCGAACCGCTGTTCGGCACCCGCGAAGCGGAAGGTCAGGAGCTGACCATAGTTGAGGAGTGGTGCTTTGGCTATCTGCGCGGCGTGGCGCTGAGCGACTGGTCGACGTTGCCCGCTGAACTCCAGCCGGAGCTGGACGCTATCGCGCTCCACGGCAGCGAAGAACAGTTTAGCGCGCTGGATAATCTGACGGCGGATGAATTTATCGCCAGCATCGAGCGTATCACGCCGGCGGCGCTGGCGCTTTACCAGTACTGGATAGCGAATCCGCAGCCGGTAGAGGCCCCGCAGCCAATAAGAAATGAAGCGAAAGTCGGACGCAACGATCCCTGCCCATGCGGCAGCGGTAAAAAGTATAAGCAGTGTTGCTTAGCGAAATGAACAAGGGGCCAGCAGGCCCCTTTTTTATCCCACCGCGGGCAACAACCCGGCAGCGATGCTGAACTGAATAGCCACGATGCCGATCCCGCACAGCAGAACCAGCCATAGCGTCGGTGCGCCGCCGGCGACCCGCCAGGTAGCCTGCGGATGCTCTCGACGACTCTTCATGACCAGCAGGGCCGGCATTATCAGCGCCAGCACGGCTAATGCCACCCCGGCGTAGCCGAGGGCCATGACGAAACCGCGGGGATAGAACAGGGCGAACGCCAGCGGCGGCAGGAAGGTGATTATCCCGCTCTGCAGACGCCCGCCGACGCTGTTTTTACGCTGAAACATATCCGCCAGATAATCAAACAGGCCGAGCGAGACGCCGAGGAATGACGTCGCCAGCGCAAGGTCGGCAAACAGGTGAACGGCCAGCTCCACATGCGGTGACGCCACCACTTCGCGGATCGCCTCCAGCAGGCCGTTCAGACCAGCGTTATTTGCCAGCATGGCGGTAAAGGCCGGGGCGTCGATACTGCCCAGCGTCGCCAGCTGCCAGAAAATATAGGCCACCAGAGGAATAAAGCTGCCGATGATAAATACCCGGCGCAATTTGCGAATATCCCCCCCCAGATAGCTGACGATGCTCGGGACGCTGCCGTGAAAACCAAAGGAGGTGAAAATCACCGGAATGGCCGACAGGGCCAGGCCTTGCTCAACCGGCAGCGTCAGCAGGTTCACCTGATGAATGTGCGGCATCAGCAGGGCCAGCATAATCACCAGGAAGACGATTTTGGCGCTAAACAGGAAGCGATTGAACAGATCCACCAGCGCGGTGCCAATGCACACTACCGCCCCGCCGAGGAGGGTGAAGATCAGTACGCCTGCGGCCGGCGGTAGCTGCCAGTCCAGCCACTGGTTGAGGCTGGAAGCGAGTAATTCACCGGCGCCACTGATATAGGCTGCCGTGAGGGCGTACAGCAGAAACAGCATGCAGAATCCGGTAACCCACTGCCCATAACGGCCCAGATAGCGCGCCGCCAGAGAACCGAGCCCCATATCGGCAGGGACATGCTGGTAGACTTCCAGCAGCAAAAGGGCGGTATAGCACATCAATGCCCACAGGGTGAAAAGTAAACCCAACGTGACGGTAAAGCCGACGCCTGCGGCGGCCAATGGCATTGCCAACATTCCTGCACCGATGGTGGTGCCAGCTACGATTAAAATACTGCCCAGAGTGCGGTTTTTCACGCTTTTCGCTATCCCTACAGCAAATAACAATAAATTATGCCGCGCAGAGTAGGGGATATTACGGCTTTCGTCAAATCGGGATTACAAGCTGTGTAATGAAATGTTTACATAATAAGAGGGCGAAAGCCTGCGCTGGCGCAAGGCGCGGGTTGACGGTCTGGCCTAAGCTGGCGGTTTTTGCAGGAGGGGTTATGTCTTCTATTCATGGACATGAAGTTTTACAGATGATGCTCGCCTCGGGTGAGTCCTGGACGGTCGCCTCGCTGGAGGCCGCCATTCGCCGCCGCTTTGGCGAAGAGGCGCGGTTTCACACCTGTTCAGCAGAGAATCTAAGCGCCGCAGAGCTGGTAGCGTTTTTAGAGAAAAAAGGCAAATTTATTGCCAGAGAGGAAGGTTTTACTACCGCAGAAAATAAGATCTGCCGACATTAAGAGGGCCGCGACACGGACTGTCGCGGCGCGGGGGATTAATTCTGCGCGTCGAGGGTAGCCAGCTCTTTATCGATAAAGTACAGACCTTCGCCGCTTTTCCCAGCGAGGGTCAGTTTATCGATCACCGATTTAAATAATTTCTCTTCTTCATGCTGTTCAGCAACATACCACTGCAGGAAATTAAAGGTCGGATAATCCTGGCTGGTCATGGCCGCGTGCGCCAGTTCATTTATTTTTTGCGTGATCAGCTGCTCATGCTCGTAGGTCTGGCGGAACAGCTCGTCGAGTGAGGCATATTCGGCAAACGGGGAGGCGATAGCGTTGATCCGCGGCAGGCTGCCGGTGTCGGTTAGATAGTCGAACAGGCGCTGCATATGGGTCATCTCTTCCTGAGCATGGCGACGCAGGAAGGCCGCGGCGCCTTCAAAACTGTGGTAACTGCACCAGGCGCTCATCTGCTGATAAAGAAGAGAAGAATAGAGTTCAAGATTCATCTGTTCATTGAGTTTGTCAATCATGTCCGTTTTCAGCATCGTTGCACTCCTGGAATTAAATAATAGATGTTATTGGCTGCCACTATAATTTGTTATTTAATTATTTGCAAAAAGTAAATTTAAAAATGTTTTATTTAAAATGCTAATGGGAATAACACGCATTGGCAGTTTAATAATAAATGAGAATGCTTTTAATTTATTATTCATTATTGCCTGGGCGGTCAGGGTTTTGTCGCCGGCGGGTGGTAAGGGAGGACGAAGCGGATACGCCAGCATGCAGAGGGCTGAGGTCAACAGACAAAGGGAGCCTGCGAAAGTGTGAAGCACTGCGTAAATTTTAAAACAACTTTTCATAAAATTTGAAAGTTTGTTTTCAAGGTAGTAGAGTGCAGTCAACGCCAATGACATTCTGCGGGCAGGCCCGCACAGCATTCAGGAGAGTAAACCATGAAGATTGCACTGATGATGGAGAACAGCCAGGCGAACAAAAACGCCATCATCCTCAAGGAGCTTAACGCGGTTGCCGACGAAAAAGGATTCCCGGTCTATAACGTCGGCATGAGCGATGAGAACGATCATCATCTGACCTACATCCATCTTGGGATCATGGCCAGTATTCTGCTGAATTCGAAAGCAGTTGACTTCGTGGTCACCGGCTGCGGTACCGGTCAGGGGGCGCTGATGTCGCTGAACATCCATCCGGGCGTGGTCTGCGGCTACTGTATCGATCCGGCGGATGCGTTCCTGTTTGCCCAGATCAACAACGGTAATGCGCTGTCGCTGCCGTTTGCCAAAGGCTTCGGCTGGGGCGCCGAACTGAATGTGCGGTTTATCTTTGAAAAAGCCTTTACCGGCCGCAACGGCGAAGGCTATCCGCCGGAGCGCAAAGAACCGCAGGTGCGCAATGCCGGGATCCTCAACCAGGTCAAAGCAGCAGTAGTAAAAGAGAACTACCTCGATACCCTGCGCGCCATCGATCCGCAGCTGGTGAAAACCGCAGTCTCCGGCCCACGCTTCCAGCAGTGCTTCTTCGAAAACTGCCAGGATAAAGCAATCGAAGACTTTGTTCGCCAGATCGTCGCTTAACCGTCATCAGGGCCAGCGCCGCTGGCCCTTCCGTCGTTTATTTTTTCTTCTATTTCTTCTTCTCCGACACGCTGCTGCCGGCCGTTTTGGCCAGATGCAGGCTGTCGATCATCCCTACCAGACAGATCAAGGCGATAAACACAAACGACAGGCGGAAGCTGATCCCCGGTAGTTCAGTAAGATGCAGCCAGTCGCCGACCTGCTCGCCCAGGCGAATGCCAATCGCCCCGAGCGTGATCCCCAGCCCTACCGCCAGCTGCGACGCGGTACTGAACAGCGTATTGGCATCACTCATCTGCGCGGCGGGGACATCGGCAAAGGCCAGCGTGCTTACACCGGTAAACTGGATTGAGCGAAACACCCCGCCGAGATAAAGGATCAGCATGATGGCCCAGACCGGCGTCTGCGGCGTAAGCAGCGCGCAAGCCAGCAGCGAACAGACGTTCAACGCACCATTGATCAGCAGTAGCCGACGAAAGCCCAGCCAGCGAATGAGCGGTGTGGTGGCGGGTTTAATGGTTAAATTACCGACAAACACCGCCAGCACCAGCAGGCCGGAATGAAAAGGATCCATACCGAATCCCACCTGGAACAGTAGGGGGAGCAGAAAAGGCACCGCGCTGATGGAGGCCCGGAACAACGAGCCGCCGTACATTGTCACCCGGAACGTCGGCACCTGCAGGGCGTCGAGACGAACCATAGGCGCCGCCGCCCGGCGGAAATGACGAATGGAATATAACAGACAGCCGAAGCCAAGCGCGGCGAGAGCCAGCGTCGGCCAGATCTGCGGCTGGCGATCGCCGAGCCGCTCCATCGCGGTCACCAGACTGACCATCGCGACCGAGGTAGTGATAAATCCGCTGAGATCGAAGGAGCGCCGTTCCGTTTCGCGAATATCAGGGATAATGCGCAGCGAAAGGATGATGGCGGCAAGGCCCAGCGGGACATTGATAAAGAAGATCCAGTGCCAGCTGGCGTAGCGGGTTATAAAGCCGCCCAAAGGCGGGCCGATAATGGGGGCCACCAGCGCCGGCCAGGTCAGGGTGGCGATGGCCTTGATCAGCTGGTGTTTCGGCGTGGTGCGTAGCACCGCCAGGCGACCAACGGGGACCATCAGCGCGCCGCCGACTCCCTGAAGGATACGCATGGCGACAAAGATATGCACCTCGGTGGAGAGGCCGCAGAAGACCGAGGCAAGGGTAAAGATCGCCAGGGCGAGAGTAAAAATAGCCCGGGCGCCGAAGCGATCGGCGATCCAGCCGCTGGCCGGGATCAGGACCGCAAGGGTAATCAGATAGGCGCTGATGCCGATATTCAGTTCGACCGCGGTGACGCCAAAATCCCTCGCCATATCGGGCAGGGCGGTGGCGATCACCGTCCCGTCGAGAAACTCCATAAAAAAGGCACCGGCCACCAGCAGCGCCGGCGCTGAAAAAGCACGTTCATCGCGGGAAGAGATCGCGGTATTCATGTTGTCACTGCCATCAAGAGTGTGATCCTGTGCAAAGCGGCAGGAGACGACCCGCCAGCCAGTAGGGTAGATAAAAAAACCTGCGACGGCAGGTTTTATTATCGTTAACGATTTAGGGTACTATTACGCTCCTGAAAAAAGGAGTAATTAATGTCTCAACATCTTACCGAACACGACGAGCTGGTTTCCGATGTGGTTGCCTGCCAGCTGGTTATCAAACAGATCCTCGATGTCATTGACGTCATTGCGCCGGTGGAAGTGCGTGAAAAAATGACCACTCAGCTGAAAGCTATCGACTTCGCCAGCCATCCGGCCTCTGCCGATCCGGTGACCCTTCGCGCGGTGCAAAAAGCGATCGCGTTGATTGAGCTGAAGTTTACTCCACAGGAAGAAACGCATTAATACCAGGCCTCGCCGGATACCGGCGGGGCCTTCTTCTTTAATGGGAAACGACGGTCTGCGCAGGCGCAGGGGCAGCATCTTTGAACAATTTGCTGTTGCCCCAGCACTCTTCGTAGCGATGGCCGACCAGATCCTCCACGATAATCCGCACGTCCGGCGCAATATCGCTAATTTTGCCGCCCGCTTTTATCCGCGCGACTTCCTGCAGCACCACCAGATGGGCCTTCCGGTCCAGCTTCATCTGCTTGCTGAAGACGATGGCGGCCAGGGCTAATGCGATCACCCCGACGCAGAATACCACTGCGATAGCGGTCACCGCGCTTTCCGGTTGGCTGTGCGCTTTTGACTGGAAACCGTAGAAGCTCAGGATCGCCCCCATCGAGAACACCACAATCGAGCGCAGAATTTTTCCTGAGAAGGTCATGGCGCCGGCATAGATCCCTTCCCGCCGGCGTCCGGTGTAGATCTCATCGACATCGGCCAGGAAGGTGTAAACGGTCCAGGGTATATAGTAAACCCCGCCGGTACCCAGGCCGAACAGCACGGTAATGCCGAACATCAGCACTGTCGCCAGGCCGGACGGTAGATGGAAAAACCACAGCGAGGTATACAGCAGAACCGCGAAAATCACGATCCCCAGCGCCAGGATATAGGGTTTGCTGAAGCCCTTTTTCACGCACAGGCCGATAAACAGCGCCGTAGAGATCAGCTGCAGAATCGAGTTCAGGCTGTTCAGCCCGGCCACCATCGCTGGATCGTGTTGTAGAACGAAGATCACGAAATAGGTGAAGATGGAGGCAAACAGCCATTCCGCGCCAAAGCCGCACAGGTACATACCAAGATGTTTGCGGAATACGCGTAGATAAAAAGTCGAACGCATATCTTTCGCCAGCGACAGCAGGGTGCTCAGCAGTCCTTTTTTCGCGCTGGTTTCCACCTCTTCCCCGCGCTCACGCTCCCAGCTGCACAACCACAGGCAGGAAATAGCGACGATCAGGATCGCGCCATAGGTCAGACCGGTGAGGAAGAAAGGGGTGGCAGAATCTTTGCCATACAGCAGAATGAACTGGCCGGGAATAAACGCCGCGAGGAAGTTGGCCAGCTTACCAAAGATAGCTTTATAGCCGGTCAGTTTTGAACGCAGTGAGAAATCATCGGTCATCTCTGTCGCCAGCGTTTCATAAGGCACCATGATAGAGGTGTAGATGATCTCAAACACCACATAGGTGCTAAGGTAGTACCAGAAACTCAGGCCTTCCACCCACAGCAGCGGGTAGAACATCATCAGCGGAATACCGATTAGCAGAAAGAAACGCCGGCGGCCGAAGCGCTTGCCCAAACGCGTTTTGCCAAAATTATCCGTCAGATAGCCCATCAGCGGGTTGCTGATAGCGTCAATGATGCTGGCGACGGAGAAGATAAATGAGGCCTCGATCAGCGTCAGGCCGCAAAAGGTCGTATAAAAATAGAGTAGCCATGCGCCGCTTATCGCCAGTGCGCCGCTCCCTAACAGATTTCCGCCGCCGTAGGCTAACTGATGGCGTAACAAGATCGGTCTTCCCTGCAGCCCTTCAGAGGCTGAAGCCGTGTATCTAGCCATAAAAAATAAACCTCGTGTTTTATATTTTTGAAACACTGTTTTTATATTTCTTTATGGTTCGTCAAAAAGTGACCGCGCTCACTAATCCCCCTTATGGGGTAACGGTGATGAGGGAATGGGATCGAGTTAAAACTTTTTTATTCTTGAAAGGAATAATAGGGGAGAAAAAATAGACGTAATGGATTAATAAACCGGGCGGGGCAGCGCAGACGCGCTCCCCCTGGCAGAGCGATAAAGGCTTGATTAATGCGCTTTCTGCGCTTCTCCAACGATAGCCATCAGAAGCCGATCGGTCTGCTCCATCCCGAGACCGGCTTTATCGGCATTACGAATTTCCTCAAGCACGCTTTGCAATAGCAGGCCATCCTGCTGCTGCTCTTCCGCCAACAGCGTGAGAAACCGCCAGGTGCTGTCATCGCTTTGCGCTTTGGCTTCCTGAGCGAGACCGCTCAGCAGACGACTGCGCTGTTGGTAATCGCTCAGGGTTTGGGTAAACAGATCTTCCAGCGAGGTGCACTCAGGGTTACAGGCGTGGTCGGGATTGACGATCGGCCAGCTGCCGGCTTTTTTCAGGTAGTCAAATACGCGCATAGTGAGGGTGATGCTGCTTTGCGCGCGGGTGCGCAGAAACGTCGCGGCGCCGTCGAAGCGATGTCGGGCGCACCACTCACTTAAGTTCAGGTAAACGTTAGAGGCGTGAAACTCAAGATTCATTTGGGTGTTTAGCTTTTGTGCCATTCCTGGAACTGCCATAAAAAATATCCTTATTAACCGGGAAGGGGTTACTGGTGCGCGTCAGCGGATCCTGCGGATAACTACAAGATAAAATAGTGACACGCGGCACTGTTGCAGAATAATAAAACTCTACATATTCCGTATGAGTCGGGTATTTTTTCCATTTGCCGACGATTTAAGAATACTCGCTCAACGAAATTAAGAAAACTCTCAAGCGCGGTAATTTACGTTTTGTTACACCATTATTTGTGCAAACTACCAGGGCTGAGATTGTGCGCCGTTGGCAGGGGCTCGCTGGTTTCAGATTGGTTATAAGATATAAGTATTTGACTACGAGATTCGTCGTAGAAGAGAACGGAATAAGTTATTTCATTAGTAATGTTTCAGGTTGATGATCATTATTTTTATTTTTTGTTGCAGGCGCTTTTATCAAGAGGAATATATTTTTTCTATTCGGAATAAGTTACGCCAAAGATCCGTTTTTTCGCGATATTAAGCGGGCCATGTGGCTCAGCGGTGCGAGGTGGGTTGCCATTTGAGTGGCGCACAGGCGATCGCCCGCAGCAACGCCGTCAATCGCTGATGATAACAGTGCTGTAACCCACCGTTAAACATCCTCTGACAACACAAGGATAAGCCTGCTGATGGTATAGATGATCCTGCTATGCCCCGGTAAAATTGTATGACAATTGTGTCATTTTTTATGTCATTTTTTGCTAAATGTATGTACGCAATTACTGTAATTCCGCGATGTGATAATGCTCTCGTATGGAGAAATAATTTCCGGGTATTACTACTCTAACAACGGCAGTGGGGAATGCGATTTTTCTAATGCCTTGTTTTGATGCCGATTAAATTGTTAATTCCGATTTTTCCCTACATGAAAGCGAATTAAAGCTGGAGTTTACCATGCACAAATTTACTAAAGCGCTGGCGGCCATTGGTCTCGCTGCGGTTATGTCACAATCAGCTATGGCGGAAAATCTTAAACTGGGTTTTCTGGTGAAACAGCCGGAAGAGCCATGGTTTCAGACTGAGTGGAAATTTGCTGATAAAGCAGGAAAAGATTTAGGCTTTGACGTTATTAAAATTGCGGTTCCGGATGGGGAGAAAACCCTGAATGCCATTGACAGCCTGGCGGCCAGCGGCGCGAAGGGCTTTGTCATCTGTACCCCCGATCCCAAGCTCGGGTCGGCGATTGTCGCCAAAGCGCGTGGCTATGACATGAAGGTGATTACCGTCGATGACCAGTTCGTCAATGCGAAAGGCAAACCGATGGAGAGCGTACCGCTGGTGATGATGGCGGCGAGCGAAATTGGCGCCCGTCAGGGGCAGGAACTCTATAAAGAGATGCAAAAGCGCGGCTGGGATGTCAAAGACACCGCCGTAATGGCGATCACCGCCGATGAGCTGGATACCGCGCGCCGTCGCACCACCGGCTCCATCGATGCCCTGAAGGCGGCCGGCTTCCCGGACGCGCAAATCTACCGCGTGCCGACAAAATCCAACGATATCCCGGGAGCGTTCGACGCCGGTAACTCGATGCTGGTCCAACATCCGCAGGTTAAACACTGGCTGATCGTCGGGATGAACGACAACACCGTCCTCGGCGGCGTGCGCGCGACCGAAGGTCAGGGCTTTAAAGCTCCCGATGTGATTGGCATCGGCATCAACGGCGTGGATGCCGTCAACGAACTGTCGAAGGCGCAGCCGACCGGCTTCTATGGTTCTCTGCTGCCAAGCCCGGATATCCACGGCTACAAAACCAGCGAAATGCTATACAACTGGGTCACCAAGGGCGTCGAGCCGCCGAAGTTCACGGCGGTGACCGATGTGGTGCTGATTACCCGCGATAACTTCAAAGAAGAGCTGGCGAAAAAAGGGCTGTAACAGCCTGATTAAACTGGCCCCCGCCGCGGCGCGGGGGCTGAGTGCAGAAGAGCGGAGTCGTTATGCAACAGTCTACCCCTTATCTCTCATTTCGCGGCATCACCATGACGTTCCCTGGCGTAAAGGCCTTGTCCGATATCAGTTTTGACTGCTACCCAGGACAGATCCACGCGCTGATGGGCGAAAATGGCGCAGGCAAATCGACGCTGTTGAAAATTCTCAGCGGCAACTATATCCCGACCGCGGGCCATCTGCAGATCGGCGGCCAGCAGATGGCATTCGCCAATACCATGGAGGCGCTGAATGCCGGCGTGGCAATCATCTACCAGGAGCTGCATCTGATCCCGGAGATGACCGTCGCCGAAAATATCTATCTCGGTCAGCTGCCGCACAGAGGCGGCATCGTCAATCGCTCGCTGCTCAACTATGAGGCCCGCCTGCAGCTGGAGCATCTGGGTCTGGATATCGACCCGGAGACGCCGCTGAAATATCTCTCCATTGGTCAATGGCAGATGGTGGAGATTGCCAAAGCGCTGGCGCGTAACGCCAAGATTATCGCGTTCGATGAGCCGACCAGCTCGCTCTCCGCCAGAGAGATCGACAACCTGTTTCGCGTCATCCGCGAGTTGCGGGAGGAGGGAAGGGTCATCATCTATGTTTCACACCGGATGGAAGAGATTTTTGCCCTCAGCGATGCCATCACCGTCTTTAAAGATGGCCGCTACGTTTGCACCTTTGACGATATGCCGAGCGTCAGCCACGACGCCCTGGTCCAGGCAATGGTAGGCCGCAATCTGGGCGATATTTATGGCTGGAAGCCTCGCCCCTATGGCGAGGAGCGGCTGCGCCTGGAGGAGGTCAAAGCGCCGGGCGTGCGCACGCCGGTTAGTCTCTCGGTGCGCAGCGGTGAAATTGTCGGTTTGTTCGGACTGGTGGGTGCCGGGCGCAGCGAACTAATGAAAGGCCTGTTTGGCGGCACGCAGATAACCGGCGGTCAGGTGTATATCGATGGCCAGCCCGTCTCCATTCGCAAACCGGCCCAGGCCATCCAGGCCGGGATGATGCTGTGCCCGGAGGATCGTAAAGCGGAGGGGATTATTCCGGTGCATTCCGTGCGCGATAACATCAATATCAGCGCCCGGCGCAAGCATATTCACGCTGGCTGCCTGATCAACAACGCCTGGGAGGCGGACAACGCCGATCAACATATCCAGTCGCTGAATATTAAAACGCCGGGCCCGGAACAGCTGATTATGAACCTGTCGGGCGGCAACCAGCAGAAAGCGATCCTTGGCCGCTGGCTGTCGGAAGAGATGAAGGTGATCCTGCTTGATGAGCCAACCCGCGGCATCGACGTCGGCGCCAAACATGAAATTTACAATGTGATCTATGGCCTCGCCGCCTCCGGTGTCGCCGTGGTGTTTGCCTCCAGCGACCTGCCGGAAGTGCTGGGCGTCGCTGACCGCATCGTGGTGATGCGCGAAGGACAAATCGCCGGCGAACTGCTGCATGAAGAAGCCAATGAACAGCAGGCGTTAAGCCTTGCGATGCCAACAGTGAGCCAGGCTGTCGCCTGAGTAAGGAGTAAATGATGTCATCAGTGACTACGTCCGGGGCTACCCGCTCAACCTTTAGCTTTGCCCGCATCTGGGATCAGTTTGGCATGCTGGTGGTGTTTGCGGTGCTGTTTATCGGCTGTGTGATTTTTGTGCCCAACTTTGCTTCATTCGTCAATATGAAAGGGCTGGGGCTGGCGATCTCGATGTCCGGGATGGTGGCCTGCGGCATGCTGTTTTGCCTGGCCTCCGGCGATTTTGACCTGTCGGTGGCGTCGGTTATCGCCTGCGCCGGGGTCACCACCGCGGTGGTGATTAATCTCAGCGAAAGCCTGTGGCTGGGGATCGCCGCAGGCCTGTTGCTGGGGGCGCTTAGTGGCCTGGTTAACGGCTTTGTCATTGCGCGCCTTAAGATCAACGCGCTGATCACCACGCTGGCCACCATGCAGATTGTCCGCGGCCTGGCCTATATTATCTCCGACGGCAAAGCGGTGGGGATCGAAGATGAACGTTTCTTCACCCTCGGCTATGCCAATTGGTTTGGTCTGCCGGCGCCGATCTGGCTGACCGTCGCCTGCCTGGTGGTTTTCGGATTATTACTAAACAAAACCACCTTTGGCCGTAATACGCTGGCTATTGGCGGCAATGAAGAGGCGGCGCGCCTGGCCGGCGTCCCGGTGGTGCGCACCAAGATTATTATCTTTGTGCTCTCCGGTCTGGTATCTGCCGCAGCGGGGATCATTCTGGCGTCGCGGATGACCAGCGGCCAGCCGATGACCTCGATTGGCTATGAGCTGATTGTTATTTCGGCCTGCGTGCTGGGCGGGGTGTCGCTGAAGGGCGGGATCGGCAAGATCTCCTACGTGGTGGCCGGGATCCTGATCCTCGGAACCGTGGAAAATGCGATGAACCTGCTGAATATCTCGCCATTCTCACAATACGTCGTGCGCGGGGTGATCCTGCTGGCGGCGGTGATCTTCGACCGCTACAAACAAAAAGCCAAACGTGCGGCCTGAATTTAAACCGAACTTTTTAGTTTACAGAGTAATTGCCGCCAGCGCCCGTTTCGCTGGCGGTAACTATCAAAAATGGCGAGGTTGGTCACACTGTCTATACTTACATGGCTCACATATAATTAACAACCAGCTTCGGCTGGCCATGATAAGGAGGAAACAGGGTGGATAACCAGATATCTGTACCGCCTGCGCTAACCGGAAACTACGCTTTTTTCTTTGACCTCGACGGTACTCTTGCCGATATCCAGCCGCACCCCGATCAGGTGGTGATACCCGACAGCACGCTGCAGGCGCTCAATGCGCTGGCTCAGCAGCAGGGGGGCGCGGTGGCATTGATTTCAGGGCGCTCAATGGCTGAACTTGACGCGCTAACCCATCCCTGGCGGCTACCGCTGGCCGGCGTTCACGGGGCCGAGCGCCGTGATATCAATGGTAAAACCTACATCGTCTCTCTGCCGACAGCGCTGCGCGATGAGATCGCGGCTGAGCTGACGTCGGCGCTGGAAGCGCTCCCGGGATGTGAGCTGGAGAGTAAAGAGATGGCTTTCGCGCTCCACTATCGCCAGGCCCCGCAGCAGCAGAGCGCCGTGCTGGAGCTGGCGCAGCGGATTGTTCAGCGCTATCCGCTGCTGGCGTTACAGCTTGGCAAGTGCGTGGTGGAGATTAAACCCCGCGGCGTCAACAAAGGGGAGGCGATTACCGCGTTCATGCAGGAGGCGCCATTCGCCGGCCGCGAACCGGTTTTTGTCGGCGATGATTTGACCGACGAGGCGGGATTCAGCGTCGTTAATCAACTGCAGGGAATGTCGGTAAAAGTTGGCGCCGGGGAAACTCAGGCGCACTGGCGGTTGGCGGATGCCGCCGCTGTAAGGACGTGGTTGCAACATCTGGCGTATGACGCGCAAACCGAAAGGAGGGATGACCATGAGTCGTTTAGTCGTAGTCTCTAACCGTATCGCCTTACCGGACGATAAAAAATCGAGCGCTGGCGGTCTGGCCGTCGGCATCCTGGGGGCACTGAGAGCGGCGGGGGGTCTGTGGTTTGGCTGGAGCGGCGAGATTGGCGATGACCAGCAGCCGCTCAAGCAGGTCTCCCGCGGGAATATTTCCTGGGCGTCGTTCAACCTTAATGAACGGGACCATGATGAATACTACAACCAGTTCTCTAACGCCGTGCTGTGGCCGGCTTTCCACTATCGCCTTGATCTGGTCAGCTTTCAGCGCGAAGCCTGGGAGGGATATCTGCGGGTTAACGCCATGCTGGCGGACAAGCTTCTGCCGCTGATTGAGCCAGACGATACGCTGTGGATCCATGATTACCATCTTCTGCCCTTCGCCAGCGAGCTGCGCAAGCGCGGGGTGAACAATCGCATCGGGTTTTTCTTACATATTCCGTTCCCGACGCCGGAGATTTTTAACGCTCTGCCGCCGCACGCTGAGCTGCTGGAGCAACTGTGCGATTACGATCTGCTGGGCTTCCAGACCGAAAGCGACAGAACCGCTTTTCTCGACAGCATTGCTATGCAGACTCGCCTATCCGACCTCGGCGATAAACGCTATCAGGCATGGGGTAAGGCGTTCAGTACCGAGGTTTATCCGATAGGGATCGATCCGGACGAAATTACGCGCAACGCTAAAGGTCCGCTGCCGCCGAAGCTGGCCCAGCTGAAGAACGAGCTGAAAAATGTGAAGAATATCTTCTCCGTGGAGCGTCTTGACTATTCGAAAGGGTTGCCGGAGCGATTCCTCGCCTACGAGACGCTGCTCGAGAAGTACCCTCAGCACCACGGCAAAATCCGTTATACCCAGATCGCGCCGACCTCCCGCGGCGATGTGCAGGCCTATCAGGATATCCGCCACCAGCTGGAAACCGCAGCCGGACGCATCAACGGACAGTTTGGTCAGCTTGGCTGGACACCGCTCTACTATCTGAATCAGCATTTTGATCGTAAGCTGCTGATGAAGGTCTTCCGCTACTCTGACGTCGGGCTGGTGACGCCGCTACGCGATGGTATGAATCTGGTGGCGAAGGAGTACGTCGCGGCGCAGGATCCGGATAACCCTGGCGTACTGGTCCTGTCGCAGTTTGCCGGGGCGGCGCAGGAGCTGACCAGCGCCCTGATCGTCAATCCTTACGATCGCGACGAGGTTGCCGCCGCGCTGGATCGCGCGCTCAGCATGCCGCTGGCGGAACGTATCGCCCGTCATTCAGCGATGCTGGACGTGATCAGAGAAAATGATATTCATAACTGGCAGGCGCGCTTTGTCGAGGATCTGCAGCATATTTCACCGCGCAGCGAGGAGAGCCGTCTGCGGGGGAAGATAGCCACCTTCCCTAAACTGGCCTAGTTCAGGAAAAGGGCTAACCGGCGTTAGCCCTTTTCAAGGGAAACCAACAGGACATCAACGCCACAGCTGCCGACGATATTTTTCGCCGAGCAGGTGGCGCGTGAGAAGAGGGAATGGTTGTGATTGCCGCAGATCACCAGATCAACACGGTGTGACCGGCAGAAGTCCTTAATATGATGGCCTAGCTCGCCGCAGGCGATGGTCATTCTTTCTATTGGGTAGTCCGCGTGGCGAGCCAGCTCATTGAGAAACTCCCGCGTCTCTTCCTGCATCACTTCGCGCAGATTTTCCATCATCGGTGCGGCGAACTGGTTATACAGCTCCGGATCCGTAGCGAGAGTGATTAAGCTCACTTTCGCGTTAACGGGGCGGGCTATCGACACCGCTTTTTTAATTAACACCTGACTCTCCGGCGTTGGCGCGACGGCAACCAGCAGATGGGTATAAGGCATCTGGCCTCCTTGAGATAGGCGGAATAACCCTTTCTTCCATTCTTTACTCCTGTTTCCCCGACTGCGCAAGGGCCGATCCCGGGATTTGCGAGCCTGTTCGTCAGTCGGCGACCTTCCAGCCAGATCACATCAATGAACCTGTCTTTTGATTAAAAAGAAATGCTGTTTTATAAATGAGTGAAGTGGCGACGTCATCTCTTTGTCATTTTGCCACCGGCGACTGTTCCGTGGCAAAAGTACAAAGGTAACCTCCTTTCACAGCTTTTAGTGTAGCCAGGTACCCACTCCCTTCCGGTGGCAAATCCGGAACGATTGTCGGCGTTCTTTTAAAAAAAGACACAGGATCACGGCGATGAAAACACGAAAAATTGGACTGGCTAACTATCTGGCCTACGGCGCGGGCGATTTTCTCGGCGCCGGCACGACGGCGCTAACCGCCGCATGGCTGCTCTACTTTTACACGACCTTTTGCGGACTGACCCCGATTGAGGCCACGCTTATTTTTGCTGCCGCCCGCGTGCTGGACGCGGTGGTAAGCCCGCTGATGGGCTTTCTCACCGATAACTTTGGCACCACCTGGCTTGGTAAGCGCTTCGGCCGCAGAAAATTCTTTATTCTGCTCGGCATCCCCTGCGTATTCAGCTATTCAGCGATGTGGGTCGGCGAGATGGGCTTCTGGTACTACCTGGCGACCTATCTGCTGTTTGATATGGTCTATACCATGATTCTGGTGCCCTATGAGACGCTGGTGCCGGAGATGACCGATGACTTTAAACAGAAAACCAAATTCTCCGGCGCGCGCATTTCGATGGCGCAGATGTCGGCGATTTTAGCCTCCTTCCTGCCGGGGATCCTTCTCTCCTGGCTCGGCAAAGATAATGCCAGCTCGTTCTTCTATGCCAGTCTGGTGTTCTCGGTGCTGTGCGCGGTGATGCTGACTCTGGTCTGGTGTTTCACCTGGGAACGACCGCGGGAGGCGTGGTCGGAAGCGGCCCTGCGGGCGGAAGCGGAAAAACAAAACTTAACCCTTGCTCAGAGCCTCAATCGCCTGGTGATTGAGCTGAGTTCTACGCTGCGGATAAAAATTTTCCGCCAGCACCTCGGCATGTATCTGGGGGGCTATATCGCCCAGGACGTCTTCAATGCCGTGTTTACCTATTACGTGGTCTTTGTTCTGATGCAGGAAGCCGCCGTCGCCTCGAACCTGCTGGGGACGATGGCCATCTTCCAGTTTATTGCAGTAATCGCCATGATCCCGCTGTGCATTCGTTTTGGCCCCGCGCCGTCGTACCGCATGGTGGTGGTCCTGTTTGGCCTGAGCTCACTCTCCTACGCGCTGCTCTATTACGCCGGACTGAGCGACGTCTATTCCTTATTGCTGCTCATCTCTGCTGTCGCCGGACTGGGACGCGGCGGGATAAATTACGTACCGTGGAATACCTACACCTATATTGCCGACGTCGACGAAGCGATCACCGGCCAGCGCCGGGAGGGGATTTTTGCCGGCATCATGACTCTGACCCGCAAAGCCTCGCAGGCGGGGGCGGTGATGCTGGTGGGGATCATTATGCAGTTGTCGGGGTTTGTTTCCGGGCAAAAAATACAGCCTGAAGGGGTCAGCCATACCATTCTGCTGATCCTCAGCGTCGGCACTCTGGTGGTGTTAGCCTGCGGCTTCCTCGTCTCGCTGCGCTTCAAGCTCAACCTGCACACCCACAGCGTCCTGCGCAGCGAGACCCTCAGAATGCGCGAGCTCGGCTACGCTCAGTCGGAACAGACCAGTGCGGAACACCGCGCGGTGGTCGAGCTGCTGGCGGGGATGCCTTACGACTGTCTGTGGGGCAATAACAATATTGGCTATCTGAATCGTCATAAACCTGCTGCCCCGGCGCTCATTAAGGGCGGCGCTTTGAATTCGACATATACCCGAGGTTAACAACATGAAAGTTTGGCCGGTCAAACATAGCCCATTACTGCGTCAGCCTGAGCGTTTTATCGCCCGTAGCGAACTGCAGGCGCTGATCCGCAACGTGACGCAAAACCTGGTGAATATTAAGGATGAGAGCGGGCAATTTTTACTACGCCTGGATGACGGGCGCGTGATCGATACCAAAGGCTGGGCCGGCTGGGAGTGGACCCACGGCGTTGGGCTGTACGGCATCTATCAGTATTACCAGCAAACCGGCGATATCGAGATGCGTGATATCATCGATCGCTGGTTTGCCGACCGCTTCGCCGAGGGGGCAACGACCAAAAACGTCAATACTATGGCCCCGTTTCTGACCCTGGCTTACCGCTTTGAAGAGACCGGCCGTATGGCGTATCTGCCGTGGCTGGAGAGCTGGGCGGAGTGGGCGATGCACGAGATGCCGCGCACCGAGCAGGGCGGTATGCAGCACATGACTCTGGCGGAGGAGAACCATCAGCAAATGTGGGATGACACGCTGATGATGACCGTGTTGCCGTTAGCCAAAATTGGCAAGCTGCTTAACCGCCCGCAGTATGTGGAGGAGGCAACCTACCAGTTCCTGCTCCATGTGCAGAACCTGATGGACCGGGAGACCGGGCTGTGGTTTCACGGCTGGAACTATGAGGGGCGGCATAACTTTGCCCGGGCGCGTTGGGCGCGGGGCAACAGCTGGCTCACCATGGTGATCCCGGATTTTCTGGAACTGGTGGATCTCCCCGAGGGGAACGCGGTACGGCGCTATCTGATTACAGTCCTCGACGCACAGATTGCCGCCTTAGCAGAATGCCAGGACGACAGCGGCCTGTGGCATACCTTGCTGGACGACCCGCACTCTTATCTTGAGGCCTCGGCGACCGCCGGCTTTGCCTACGGCATTCTCAAAGCGGTGCGCAAGCGTTACGTCGGGCAGCACTACGCCGGGGTGGCTGAAAAAGCGATTCGCGGAATTGTGCAGAATATTTCGCCGCAGGGGGAGCTGCTGCAGACCTCATTTGGCACCGGGATGGGGTCAGACCTCGACTTTTATCGCCAGATCCCGCTTACCTCGATGCCCTACGGTCAGGCGATGGCGATCCTTTGTCTGACGGAGTATCTACGCAAGTACTTCTGAGCAGGGCGCCCCGCTGGCGAGGCGCCGAATAAAACTAACCCGGCTTTCGCCGGGTTGCTTGTTACATACGCTCGACGGTTTCGATACCGAGGGTATCGAGACCCAGCTTGAGGGTTTTCGCCGTGAGCAGCGCCAGCTTCAGACGGCTGTTGCGGGTCTCTTCGCTTTCCGCGCTGAGGATCGGGCAGTGCTCGTAGAAGCCGGAGAACAGGCCCGCCAGATCGTAGAGGTAGGCGCACATCACGTGCGGCGTCCCTTCGCGAGCGACCACGGAGAGGGTCTCTTCAAACTGCAGCAGGCGCGCGGCCAGCTGAGCTTCGCGATCTTCGGCGATGACCACCGGCGCGTCGATCATCGCGTTTTCGTCGATGCCGGCTTTGCGGAACACGGAGAGCACGCGGGTATAGGCATACTGCATATACGGCGCGGTGTTGCCTTCGAACGCCAGCATATTATCCCAGTCGAAGACGTAGTCGGTGGTGCGGTTTTTCGACAGGTCGGCATATTTAACCGCGCCGATACCCACCACTTTCGCCAGATTTTCCAGCTCGTCAGCCGACATATCCGGGTTCTTCTCGGCCACCAGGCGACGGGCGCGCTCCAGCGCTTCGTCCAGCAGATCCGCCAGCTTCACGGTACCGCCGGCGCGGGTTTTAAACGGCTTGCCGTCTTTCCCCAGCATCATACCGAACATATGGTGCTCCAGCGGCACGGAGTCCGGCACGTAGCCTGCCTTGCGCACGATGGTCCACGCCTGCATCAGGTGCTGGTGCTGACGAGAGTCGATGTAGTAGAGCACGCGGTCGGCGTGCAGCGTTTCATAGCGATACTTCGCACAGGCGATATCGGTGGTGGTATAGAGGTAGCCGCCATCCTTTTTCTGGATGATGACGCCCATCGGTTCGCCTTCCTTGTTTTTGTACTCATCAAGGAAGACCACGGTAGCGCCTTCGCTCTCAACCGCCAGCCCTTTGGCTTTCAGATCGGCGACGATCCCCGGCAGCATCGGGTTGTACAGGCTCTCACCCATCACGTCATCGCGGGTCAGGGTGACGTTCAGGCGATCGTAGGTGATCTGGTTCTGCGACATGGTGATGTCGACCAGCTTACGCCACATCTGCAGGAAGTACTCATCACCGCCCTGCAGCTTAACCACGTAGCTGCGCGCGCGCTCGGCGAAGGCTTCGTCTTCGTCATAGTGCTTTTTCGCTTCGCGATAGAAACCTTCGAGGTCGGCCAGGGCCATCTCGCCGGCGTTTTCCTGCTGCTGTTTTTCCAGATACGCGATCAGCATCCCGAACTGGGTGCCCCAGTCGCCGACGTGGTTGGCGCGGATCACCTTATGACCCAGGAACTCCAGGGTACGGACTGAAGCATCGCCAATGATGGTCGAACGCAGATGGCCGACGTGCATCTCTTTCGCTACGTTGGGTGCCGAGTAGTCGACGACGATAGTCTGCGCCTGCGGTTTCGTGACGCCCAGGCGCTCAGACTGCAGCGCGCGGTTGACGTTGTCCGCCAGAAACGCGGGGTCGAGGAAAATATTGATAAAGCCCGGCCCGGCGATTTCAACCTTGTTGGCAATGCCGTTGAGGTCAAGATGAGACAGTACCTGCTCTGCAAGTTGTCGCGGCGCCATACCCAGCTTTTTGGCGACAGCCATCACGCCGTTGGCCTGATAGTCGCCGAACTGAACTTTTGCTGACTGGCGGACCTGGGGTTCGCAATCGGCAGGCGCGCCTGCCGCGATCAGGGCCTGGCTGACTTTTTCTGAGAGAAGAGCCTGAATATTCACCGGAATACCTTACGTGTAATGCGCCTGCCCCCGAGGGAGGCGGCGCCATAATGTGGACAAATTAGGGCGGGAGTATACTGCATTTGTCCCCGTCCGTCAGCATTGCGCGCGGCGCGCCGGCGTGCGCAATCCATCGCCGGTCAGTTGCCCATCAGCGGGGCGGCGGTTGGTCCGCAGGCCGAAACACGGTAAATTACCTTTTCATTACTGACGAGCATTATTGACGAGCAAACCCATGGCAAACTGGCAGCAAAATGAACAACTGGCCGATATTACGGCGGATCTCCCGCGATTTTCCGATGCGCTTCAGCGCTTCACTGCGCGACTGGGACTGGAGATCGCCGGGCTCGACGCCGACCATATCTCCCTGCGCTGTCATCAGAATACCACTGCGGAACGCTGGCGCCGCGGTCTGGAGCAGTGCGGCACCCTGCTGTCGGAGAATATGATCAACGGCCGGCCCATTTGCCTGTTCAAACTGGCGGAGCCGGTCTGCGTGGCGCACTGGCGCTTCCATATCGTTGAGCTGCCGTGGCCGGGTGAAAAGCGTTATCCCCATGAAGGCTGGGAGCATATCGAAATCGTCCTGCCCGGCGATCCGGCAACCTTAAATGCCCGCGCGCTGGCGCTGCTGGCCGATGACGGACTCAGCCAGCCGGGGATCGTGGTCAAAACCAGCTCGCCGAAAGGGGAGCATGAGCGCCTGCCGAACCCCACCCTGGCGGTGACCGACGGCAGCGTGACGGTCAAATTTCATCCATGGTCTATTGAACAAATCGTCGCCAGCGAGCAAGCCGATACGTAACAGTGTGAAGCCGCGCGGCGTCTGCCGCGTGAAATTGTGACATGCTGCAAAGGTTGTCTGGATCAGGGAGAGAGGAATGGCGGTACTGGAAGTGTGTTGCTACAGCATGGCGTGCGCCCGGGAGGCTGAGCGCTGCGGCGCCGATCGTATTGAGCTCTGCGCCGCGCCGCAGGAAGGGGGATTAACCCCCTCTTATGGGGTGCTGGTCTCGGCCCGCGAGGCGATTACTCTCCCGGTGCATCCGATCGTTCGCCCGCGCGGCGGCGATTTCTGCTACACCGAGGAAGAGTTCGCCGCGATGCTTAACGATATTCGCATGGTGCGGGATCTGGGCTTTCCCGGGCTGGTGACCGGCGTGCTGGATGCTGATGGCCAGGTCGATATCCCGCGGATGAAAAAAATAATGGCCGCGGCGGGGCCGCTGGCGGTGACCTTTCATCGCGCGTTCGATCTGTGCGCCGACCCGCGTCAGGCCTGGAAAACGCTGGGTGAGCTGGGGGTCAAACGTATCCTGACTTCCGGTCAGCAATCCTCGGCGGAGAAAGGTATTTCATTAATTACGGAACTTATTGCCGCAGGGGATACTCCAATCATTATGGCCGGTGCGGGAGTCCGCGCCGCGAACCTGCCGCTGTTTCTGCAGGCGGGGGTGAAAGAGGTCCATAGCTCGGCTGGCCACTGGTTGCCGTCGGAAATGCGCTTTCGTCATCCGGGCGTTTCGATGTCAGCCGATCCCGATGCCGATGAATACAGACGCTACGCCGTGAATGGCGCAGCGGTGGCGGAGATGAAAAGGATTATCTCCGCCAGGAGAAGTTAAACGGTTTTTTGCTGCACATCATGTCGCCCAATATGATGATTGCCCGTACCAGGCCCCTGCCCATTAAACAGGGGCCTTTTTTTATCTCGCTTTTTTCGCCAGCGACTGCTGGGTTTCCGGTTTGGTGGCAATGATCACAGCCCGTAATGGCGCCGGATAGCCTTCCACCGTTTTGCGCTGATCCTGTGGGTCGAGGAAATCGGCCAGCGATTCGGTCGTCATCCATTCGGTGCGTCGCTGCTCCTCTGTCGAGGTGACGCAGGCGTCGACGATGCGCACGTCAATAAACCCGCACTTCTCCAGCCACATTTTCAGGGCCGCCGCCGAGGGGATAAAATAGACGTTGCGCATTTGCGCATAGCGGTCGCCCGGAACCAGCACCGTATTTTCATCTCCTTCAACCACCAGCGTCTCCAGCACCAGCTCGCCCCCTGGCGCCAGCTGATCTTTCAGCTGCCACAGATGGTCCAGCGGCGAGCGGCGGTGGTAGAGCACCCCCATCGAGAACACGGTGTCGAAGGCCTCCAGCGCCGGCAGCTGCTCGATGCCCAGCGGCAGCAAATGCGCCCGCTGGTCGTTACCGAGCAGCTTACGCACCGCTTCAAACTGGCACAGGAACAGCTGGGTGGGATCGATTCCGACCGCCAGATGTGCGCCGGCGCCGATCATCCGCCACATGTGATAGCCGCTGCCGCAGCCCACGTCGAGGATAGTCCGGCCAGTGAGATCGGACAGGTGCGGCAGAACGCGCTCCCATTTCCAGTCGGATCGCCATTCGGTATCGATATTGATGCCGTACAGCGAATAAGGGCCTTTGCGCCACGGCATCAGGTTTTTAAGCAGATTTTCGATCCGCCGCTGATGGCCTTCGCTGAGCGGCGTTTCGCTCTGGGCGGTGACGCTGTGCAGAAGATCCAGACGCCAGGGCGTTAGCTCCGGCAGAAATTCTACGGCGCGCTCCCATTCACGAAACTTGCCGTGCAGGGCATCGCGCTGCCAGGCGGCTACCTGGGCAGGCAGCGTCTCCAGCCAGTGAGACAGCGGGCTTTTGGCGATCAGCTGATAGAAGTTACTGAAGTCGATCATGCCTGCTCCCCGGCTTTAACAGCCACCAGCGAGCCAAAGTTAAAGCACTGGAACCACAGTTCGGCATGTTCAAACCCAGCCTGACGCAGGCGGGCTTTATGGGTTTCGACAGAGTCCGTCAGCATCACATTTTCCAGCATGCTGCGTTTCTGGCTGATCTCCAGTTCGCTGTAGCCGTTGGCGCGCTTAAAGTCATGATGCATATTGAACAACAGTTCGCCAACGTGGGCGTCTTCGAAGCTGAATTTTTCCGAGAGCACCAGCGCGCCGCCCGGATTCAGCCCCTGATAGACTTTATTGAGGATCGCCTGGCGATCGCCCGGCTCAAGGAACTGAATAGTAAAGTTCAGGATCACCAGCGAGGCGTTTTCAATGGTCACGTCGCGGATATCCCCTTCAATCACTTCGACCGGCGTCGGCGCTTTATAAGCGTCAATATGGCGACGGCAGCGCTCCACCATCGCGGGAGAGTTATCGATAGCGATAATGCGACAGCCCGGATGGCTAATATTGCGGCGCACGGAGAGGGTGGCGGCGCCCAGCGAACAGCCAAGATCGTAAACCTGAGTGTTGGGCTGAACGAAGCGCTCGGCCAGCATGCCGATCATCGAGATGATATTGGAGTAGCCGGGCACAGAACGCTGGATCATATCGGGGAAGACTTCAGCAACCCGTTCATCAAAGGTCCAGTCGCCGAGGCTGGCAATCGGCGCGGAAAAAAGCGTATCGCGGTGAGACATAACGTTAAACCCGAAAAAACGAAAACGGCGTATTGTGCGCTAACGGAGGGAGAAAACCAACTCCCAGGGCATATACCAAAGATTGGCCAGCACCATTAGCAACAACGCGCACCAGGTGGCGCTCATGCCGGAGCGGCGCCAGTAGTAGACGCGGTGATGAAAGCCCCAGGAGTGCATCAGTCGCCCGACAATCAATAAAATCCCGCAAACGTGCACCATCCAGGTCTGAGCGCCGTTCATCTCCATAAATAACAGCAAAATGAGGCCAATCGGCACATATTCGACGGCATTGCCGTGAACGCGGATGGCAACCTGCAGCTCGCTAAAGCCGCCGTCACCGTAGCCTACATGGTATTGGGTGCGCAGACGCACCACGTCAAATGAGAACTTCACTAACAATAACGCACCTAAAACGGCATACAGCGCGCTGACCATACGAAAACTCCCTTTAACTCTGGCAGATGGCTCCGGATATGATAGCAGGATATCAGAAAAGAGAAGATTGCTGCGGAATCGACGGCGCATTTCCTGCCGCCGGCAGGGCAGCGCGCAGGTCACCCCACAGGGTATCCACCAGCGCCGGGGCGAAAGCAATGTCCGGGGTATGCAGGAACAACCACGGGGTCCCCGACTGATGCCACTTCGCCAGGGTCTGAAGCCAGACGCGAAACAGTTCCCGGTTATGGGCCATATCGTCACCGCCGATAAAGCGCACCATTGGCTGCCGGGCGGTCATCACCGCATGTACCGGCACCTTCGGTTTCTTTTGTTGGGCATCGATCATCGCCGGACTGGTGGCCGCAGCGCTATGGACCGGGCGGCTGTCGAGGATCACGCGGTTGACGTTACGCTCGTGCAGCCCGCGGTTGAGCTGCTGTTCCGCTTCCCCTTTGGCGAAAAACTCGGGATGACGAACTTCGACGCCGTAGGTGAAATCCTTCGGCAGTCCGTCGAGAAAATGCCATAGCGCGGGGAGATCGCGAGGACCGAACGTCGCCGGCAGCTGCAGCCAGTACTGGCCGATGCGCGAGGCCAGCGGCGCCAGGCGGGCAAAAAATTCACTGCTTAACTCGTCGCAATGGCGCAGGGCGGCCTGGTGCGAGATGGTGGCCGGAAATTTGAAGCAGAAGCGGAAGTCATCGTGAGTCTGTTCATACCAGCGGGCGACAATCTCCGGCTTTGGTAGCGCATACAGGGTGGTGTTGCCCTCCACGCAGTTAAAGTGGCGGGCGTGATGCGCTAACTTGCTGATTTTTATCATTCTCATATTCCTATCACCATGCCGTGGGGCATGGATGGGGCAAAGTCCGATAATTTCTGGTTCAACATGGCAATCTGATCGCTGCTGCTGTCGGCCATCCAGGCGCCGTAGACATTGAAAACCATCTGGGCGCTGGCGTGTCCCATCTGGCTGGCAATGAAACTCGGGTTGGCCCCGGCAGACAGCGACCAGCAGGCGTAAGTATGTCTCGACTGATACGCCTTGCGGTGTCTTAAACCTGACCGTTTAAGCGCCGCATCCCATGAATCACCAACTGAATCGGCTTTGTACAGGTAACCCACGCTGCCACTTTTTTTAACCAACTGAGGATTGAACACAAATGTACAGTCGTGAATAACCGTTCGGCCATACTCCCGTAGTTGCACCTCAACCTGATACTGTTTGCCTAACCTGGTCATTTCCGCCTGGTTCCTTAAAGCGTCAATGGCTGGCTTGATCAGGTGCACGACCCTGTCGGTACCGGCTTCGGTTTTTGGTAGAGTGAAATCACCGAGTTTCGTATAATTCCGGCGTATGGTCATCGTTCCAGCTTTCAGATCTATGTCTTCCCATGCGAGGGATACCAGCTCACCGTGGCGTAATCCTGTGTATACCGCAATTGACCACAGGTTTTTCGTTTGCTGATGCTTGCAGGCATCTATTAAACGAACGAATTCATCACGCGTGAGCGGATCTGGTTCTATCCTGGCCCTCTTTAGCGGCTTGATGCCGTTAAACGGGTTTTCACTCACATAGCCATTATCAACAGCAAACTGAAACATCCCCGCTATCGTGGTCATGTAGTAGTTTACCGTCACCACACTCAGTCCTTTCTCCCCCGACAGCATATCCCTCCTGATATAGAGCAGTTCTTCCTTTGTCACACCCGAAACCAGCTTATTCGCACCAATCCTCGGCAGCATGCTTTTCACCACTGATTCATACCGGTTTAAAGCATTTGCGCAGATCTCCAGCCGCTTCAGGTCAAGCCATTTTTCAGACAACTCTTTCACGGTGATATCTTTCTTGCCGATCCCGAAAGTTTTCAGGTTTGGTGAGTTGGGGAACTGCGCCGCATAGTCAAAGGTCCCCATGCGGATAGCAAAACATACTGACGTTCGCAGATCCCCGGCCACCTTCCTGTTTTTAGCGGTGTCAGGGACACCGAGGTTTTCCCTGACACGCTTACCTTTAAAAATGAACCATATGCGGAGTGATTTTCCGTGGTTCTCAACGCCCGTTGGGTATGATTCTTTACTCATTGTTCCCTCCCGACGTCCAGGAGCGGTGAAAGATTACCTTTTTCATGCTAATCGATCACTACCCCTGGCTGTTTCATGGCATAAATCCAAGAATCTACAGCTTTTCTGTTATACATAAATTCGCAATGGGGTTTAGGGTCCCCATCAGGGGCAACGTGTTTGTACTCTCGCCCAAGTAACCAGGACAGCTTGCGAGCCCGTGTAATGGTGCCGCGCTTCATCCCTGTGACCGCCATCAGCAAGTCCTCTGAAACCCAATCGTTTGTCTCAACTTGGATAATTGTCTGCATGTATCACCTCTGGTGCTTACCACGTTCTTCAAACTCTTCCTGACAGTCAGCGCAGCGCTGACAACCCGCCACCAGTTCCCGGCGCCGCTCGGGTATCTCTTCCCCGCAGTCGCGGCAGTGAGTAGCTGAAACTGCCGCATGGTTGATGCGCGTGCTCTGGATGGTCATTTCCAGCCGGCGCTCTGCCAGCTCGTTGGCCTGATCGATGATTTCTGCGCTCATAACTTCACCCATCCTTTACCTTTCACATGGGCAATCACCCCCAATTTACGCAAGGCCTGTAATCGGCGGTCGAGGATGCGGAACGGCTCTTTTTTATCTCCTTCATCCTTCGCTATATCGACGCACTCAGCCCCTACGTCACCAGAGAACAGGCGGCTAAACGGAGAAGGCGTCTCGCTAAGCTTGCTCATTATCGCGATATCAAGATTTACGTATTTGCTCATGCTGCACCTGCCTTGTCTTCATCTATTTTCCAGGCCGTGGCGAGAGCGCCAGCCACCTGGTGGAAGCTATGTTTTACTGCCACCTTCCCATGGTCGCCGGCTGGCGAAACCAGTTCGATTGTGGTCAGCTCTCCGCCGCTTTCAGCGTCTGGGTAAAACTGCGCGACGTCGTTGGTTTCGACGATCACAGACCCAGATGGGGTATACATTTTCAGCTTCATGACTCCACTCCATAGCGGCCGCTCAGCCGCCCAATAACACTGACAAATTTCACCAGGCTGACACCCATCGGTTTTACCTTCTCGTAGTGCTTGCGAAGGATGGGGGGCATACAGCGTTCCACTTCGGTTTAGGCTTTACGCTCATCGCTTTGGTTATCTCTTCTGCGCAGCGACGAGCCTGGGCGCGGAGAGCGTTTTCTTTTTCTTCTGGCGTCATGCTGCCTCCGTCTTCACTACGTCGATGGCGCAGCCGGGTATCAGTTCAACGGAAGCGGTGGCGCATTGGTTCCCCCAGTGGCTCCAGCCTGGCGCTGCGCTGCGACTGAACAGCTCAATCCGCGGCACGTCGCCGTAGAGCAGCTCCAGGCGGTGGCGAACTTCCCACGGTTTCTCGCTGTGTGCGCCGAGTGGGCTGTAGACCACCTGCTTAATTCCAGCGTGCTTGCGTTCCAGCCCGGCGCCGCGGGTGGCGATCAGCACGTCTTCGGTATTGGCGCGGGTGTGGTTGCCGCCGTTCATGCGCGTCTCGGCATTCAGCAGGGCGAGGAAGTCGTAAAAATCGTTCACATCGCCATCTGCCAGAGCCTTGGTAATGCGTAGCTCGGCCAGCTGGTTCAACTTCACCCAGGTGAAGCCCTTCATCGTGCGAACCGTAAAGCCCCAGGCCTCGGCCAGCTCGATCGCCTCCTGGTTGTGGGTGCCGGTGTACCACATCGCCAACACGGCGTTATCCGCGGCGAGCTCCCACACCGGGAGCCGCTTCATATCGAGAAGGCTCATTGTGGGGTAGTGATCGACGGCGGCGCCATTGCTGATCTGGTTCCCGTAAGACCAGGCCGGGTCGGCATAGATAAGTGAGTAGCGGTTCATAGGACTGACTCCATTTCATCGATATAGAGGCCAGATGCGATAAGCCGGCGGCGCCGGGCCGCTTTATCAATACATTTCTGGCGGTTGCCAGAGGCGGCCTGAGCTATCGAGCGCTTAGTGAACAGGCGAGTTTTACCCTGCGGGGTAATGACCTTTGGCCTTGTGATCAGGTAAAAGGTGCGATCGCAGATGCCGTCCTCGTTGAGCCAGGTTTCCGATGCGACCAGCTGCGCAATGCGGCCTTCTCCCTTGGTTATGCCGTTCGCTACACGGTTAAATTCGACAAGCGTCACGCCGAACTTCTCCGCTATTTCGCTGCCGGTTACAGGGCGGCCGCGCGTCTGAATCATCCAGATCACGCGCTCGCGAAGTCCGGAGAATTTCCCTGCTTTGCCGGGCCTGCGGTAAAATGGAGTGCGTTTCATTTCCACTGCTCCCCGAAGGTAAAGCCGATCTCCGCCAGCGATTCATCCATCTTGCTGATGAACTCCGGCACCATTTCGTTAAAGTCGGACATGTATTTGTCGTCGCGCTCAACAACGACATGGTGAATGCCCTCTCGCTTCATGCGAGGGTCATAATTCGCGAAATACCAGGCATCCTTCCCGGTTACCCACATACTGAATTGCACCTGGGCCATGTAGGCGGATTTGATAGCCTCGAAGCCGCCAAGCCGGAATTTCATGAAGTCGCGAGAGGTGAAAGGGCATTTCAGCTCAAGGCCGCGACCATCACTGCACAGGCCGTCTGGTGAGCAGGCGGTGCGCATACCTTCGTCACGGAAAAGGATCGGCGACTCGGTTACCTTCACGTCGGTGGTGAACTCAAACAGGGTGCGAGCGTCGGCCTCATACTGTTTCCCCCAGGCCAGCGCCTTGGCGTTAACTTCCGGCGCCACGCCGGTGCACACTTCGGCAAGGAGCGTAAGGAAGTAGGACATCTTCATATCAGTCCATTTCTTACCTGACTTGGGCTTGGCGATGACGTTATGGACTTCCGAGGCGGTGATCACGCCCAGGCGTAATCGGTGCCAGGATTCGTCTCCCTGTTCAACGCGGGTAACGTCAATGCCAGTTCGTTCGAAGATAATTTCTGGTGTCATGCTGCCACCTGCGCTTTTTTCTGGAGGAAGCTAAAGCCTTTCTGCGCTTCTTCTTCGGTAAGCTGTGATGCCTGTAAAATGTCACGCTTGAAGATGTTGCTGCACAGAGGCAGGAAGTCCTGCTCCCAGTCCTTATTCAGGGACGTCAGGAGGTCGGTAATTGCCTGCAGCGTTTCCTCACTGGCCACCAGGGGGAGCGCCTCTGTCGTGCTGCGCGGCGTCACGTCACGCGCATCCACTTCCAGCGTTTTACCTTCCATCTCTTCGGCGGTGGGCTGCTGGCCAATTTCAGGCCACGCCTTACGCAGAGCCTGAGCCTCGGCACACTTCGCCAGCTGGCCGTAAGGGCGCTTTTTCCACATAGCGTTTGGCGCGGTAGTGTCACGGCCAGCGGTGGCGTAGTTTTCAACCCAGTATTCTTTCGCGCTGAATTCGACGATCTCCCCGCTCGGCATGCGCTTGCTGACCGTGTACTTGCACCATTGAGGTACGGTCACTTCAATACCGGTAAGCGTCAGAGTGACGTCCGGGCCGAACTCTGGTTCTTTTGCGCCAGCGTAAGAACCTGAGCGATCGGCCTGAATCCGATAAAGCCCAATGCCCGGCATAACCACATCGCGCCATTCGCTTTTCCCCGACTTCGAGTCCTTAACGCTCATCGGCACCAGATGAACGGGCTTCAGAAGCGGATCGAGGTTTCTGGCCCGGCAGTAGTCCAGCGCCATCATTACCGACTCATCCTTGGCGCCAGGGTAAATACTGTTCTTGAGGGCGCTCCAGGTAGCGCCGTCAATGCCTCGCTCAGCAAGAGTGCTGGCTGTAATCACAAGTTCGTTAGCCATTGCTATTCCCCAAAGTTAAAACGGGCAGCCGGTGCGGTGATCCCAGTCGTATTCCGCCTGGGCGTAAGCTACTGCCGAGATGAGATCGTTATATGCCTCGCCAGCTGCATCGCTGCGGAGGCCTTCGTATGGGCTTTTGTCCATCGGTACAGAGAAGCGGAACAGTCCTGACGGCTCTTTCGGCAGGGCGTCGATAATTTCCTGCGCCCGATCGTCAATCCACTTTTGCTTCTCTTCGGTGAGCGCTTGCTCGGCCCACTTACGCTCTTCGATCACGTCATATGCGCGGTATGCGTTCATAAGAACCTCAGTAACTGATCCCGGTGTGCGGGATGTTTCCGTCTTTAACCGCTGTAAGCACCTCGATAGCCTGATCCCGGGTAAGGCTGGTATTGGCCAGAAGAGCTTTGACGATTTCAGTACCTACAGCCTTGCGGTGCTTAACGTCGGCTTCGCGGCGCGCCTGCTCATCGGCTTTACGCTTCTCCTCAGCCAGGCGGGCCTGTTCGCGTTGCTCTGCCTCGCGGCGGATGCGATCGGCTTCTTCCTGTGCTTTGCGGCGTTCTGCTTCCACAGCGGCCTGCTTTTCACGCTCCGCACGCTCAGCTGCTTCTCTCTGTTCACGTTCGGCTCGCTCTTTGGCCAAAATCGCTTCGCGCTCTCTGGCGGCTGCGGCGTCAATTTCACGCTGTGCCTGTTCTGCTGCCTCACGCTTCGCTTTCTCTTCTGCCAGGCGCTTAATCTCTTCTTCGCGGGCAATGCGCTGGCGTTCGGCTTCTGCTTTCTTCTCAGCCTGCTCTCGGTCGAAAGCGTCATTCATCAGCAGGGCCATTTCGTGGTCAGCTTCGAACTGAACCGCACGCTGCAGATCGATGTTCTCGTTCATCACCAGCGCTTCGACGTGAAGGGCATTCATGGCTTCTTCGGCCTTAATGCGTTCCTGCTCAGCTTCCCATTCAGTCAGTGGGCGACGTGTTGCATCGCGCAGCTCGTCACATGCGTCAACGAACCGCTTAATTTCCGCCTCAGCAGGGCGCACAGCCTCTTTAAGACGTTTCAGGTACTCGCGCCCCGGCTTCTCGATTGCCGTCTTGCTGCGTGATACCTGCGCCGCGAGAGAAGCGACACGGTCACGACCTTTCTTGGTGGTCAGGTCCGGAACCTCGTTCACGGCCTGGCGAATCTGCTCCAGGTAAGCATCAAGACCGCCAGCCCGGTACAGGGTCGGTGCCTGTTCTGGTTTTATTTCGATGACGGTTAAATCCATTATTTCGCTCATGGTTTCCCCTGAAATTTGGTTGTGAAACGCCCGGCACCGTATTGGCTGCCTGATAGCTCAGTTAAATTCTTCGTTTCGATTACCGGCTGAGACCTTGTCCCAACCCGTTCAGATAAACTTCAACCAGCAAGTCGGTTGTGTAAGTCCGCTCAATCCCGCGATGCAGGTACAGGCGACCGCGTTTATTTGCTGATGCTGTCCAGGTGCTTTCCCGATGCTTAACCAGCATCCCTGGGAGAACGGCGCCGCGGTTAACGGTCTGTGTCCCGTAATGATGACTAACCATTGAACACCCACGTAACGTGCAGAATTTTGATAATCAACGCTGTCCAGATAACGCCGCAGATCAGCAGGCAGTAAATCAGTGAACGAATGCCTTGTTTGCTCATTTTCCACCCCAGCATGCGAAGCTAAAAAAGAGGACAGCAACCAGAAACGGAACGACCTTTAACCAAAAATTACGCCATGCAGGCTTGTCTTCTTCGCGGATCATCTCTTCACCTTTGCCTTATCGCGGCTAACGGAGCGTTGTTACCTATTTCCGGCGCCAACGTTGTTGTTTGGATGAGATGATAATAGCCAAGGCGATTATTCAGGTCAATCGCTAAAACGATATTATCAATCGTATAAGTGATAAATATGTGATTATTAAAGTGATTATTTTAAGAAAAAATTTTAGAAAGGTGTTTTTGCGAGGGTGGTTGCTAAGGTGTAGCGATAAAAAACCCGCCGGAGCGGGTTATGCGAATCGTTTGTATTCGATCGATTGTCTGAGAAGGACTCTGGCCATAACGTAAAACTGGTCTTCATCACCTGGCTCTACATACCATTTTTCATAGATGGGGTTATCCGAAATTACAGCTAGTCGGTCCCTTTGCATCTGCAAGCGCTTGACGTGAAGAGTTTTGCCAAAAACAAACACATAAACGCCATCACTGTCAAAATGGGTGACGCTGATGTCTACGAAAATTTCATCGCCGGGGGATATTGTCGTGTCCATGCTATCACCGGTAACGGTGATTACTTTTATGTGATGAGCTGGCCGATTGCCAAATAGAGATCTGGCCTGCTCTGATGTGTATTCGATCGCACGAATCGTCTCGATGAAATCGTTCGTGATAAGTGCACCAGGACCTGCGCTGGCTTTTACATCGAGGACATCTACCCGATAAATGCCATTTTTCGGTGTTACTGGCGTCTGCACTTCCGTGATCTGTATGGAATCAGCAAGCATTTCACCTGCTCCAGTGGAAAGCCATTCAGGACGCACGCCTAACACAGATGCTATTTCCACTGTTTTGCGAGAGCCGTTGGCGCCATTAAGCAGCTTGTTTACGCTTGACTGAGCCATGCCGACCTCTTTGGCAAGCCTGCCTTGCGTATACCCAGCCAATGACATTGCTCGAGCAAGACGCTCAGAGAAATCCATAACACCTCCTCAAAGTAACTCCTTTAATCCTATCGCCAAGGCGATTACTTGGCAAAAAATCGCATAGGCGATTGACAATCTCTTTTGCGATAACCATAATCATCAAAAACCAATAGCTGAGGTGATTATGAAAAACCCTGCAGTAGAAAAAGCGATTTCCATCGCCGGCAGTCAGAAAGAATTGGCCAAGCGATGCGGCAAAGCGCAGTCGACGATCTGCGACTGGCTAAACGGGAAAAAGAGGATTTCTCCAGTGCACGTCCCCGACCTTGTCGCTGCCGTAAATGGAGAGATTAAGGCATATGAGTTTCGCCCTGATCTGCCTTCGATTTTTCCGCCACCAAACAATAGCGCCGCCTGACTGGCGGCCATTCCAAACAACACCAGAGGAATTATCACAGATGGAGAATGCAATAGCCCGAAAGTTAGAACCGCCAATCCTCAACCCGATTGAGATAGAAGGCATTTTGCTAAACCGCCTTTTATCCATTGGTCAGAAGGTTTTTGCAGAAATGCGAGGGGTTAGCGAGTCGACAATCAGTCGCCGCAAGAGCGAGGGGTATTACGCCGAGATGGCGAAGGAAATATCAGCGCTGGGTTTGCAGGTTGTTCCGCCGGAGGCGGTGGTAGTTTCCCGCCACTACCTGCAGTCAGTAGAAACGCTGGCAGATATCGGATTACGTGCAGAGCGGTGCCGTCCAGGTCCGTTAGGGTGGGATTGATGAACCACATCGAATTCATTGAGAAGAACGTCCGCGAAGAGCTGATGCGCCAGGGATTCACCCAGGCAGTGGCTCAGGGGGGGGGCATACCAGGCGGTCGATATGTACAAGCGCATGTCGCAGGCCAGTCGCAAGGGGAGGATTTTTGACGATGTGTTACGCCACGCAAAGCTGTGGGCAGAGAAGCAGACATTACCGTCTGACAAGTTCGAAAAGAAAAGGGCAAAGCCCGTTAAGCAGCAAGGTCTGTTCTGAAAAAGGCGAAAGCCGCGGTGGTAGGACACTAACGGCTTTCTACGCGAAT
>NZ_JAGRRB010000018.1:0-310944 GCF_018223925.1 Klebsiella sp. 10 | reverse complement strand
GAACCCCGTCCCGAAAGGTGCGGGTTTTTTTGCTGTGTGGGGTATATCTCCCCCGGTGGCGCTGCGCTTACCGGGGCTACAGATCCTCGGCCACCTGCTGGCCGAGGGGACATCAATGCCGCAAAGTTACCGACGTCAATCGTAGTCTGCTTCAGCCTGCTGCTCATACATCAAATTCAATAACGGATACGGTTGCCCCAGATCGTCCGTTTCAGAGCGCCCTGTCACCCTAAAACCCATCTTCTGATAAAACCCGACCGCTTGTTCATTCTGCTCATTTACATTGGTCGTCAGCTTCGGCGTTAACGACAGCGCATGCTCAATCAGCAACTTCCCCACGCCACAGCCGCGGACATCCGGATCGACGAACAGCGCATCCATATGATCTCCGGTCAGCAGCATAAAGGCGATCGGCTGGTCTTCCGTATTAACCGCCACCCACAGCGGAGCCTCCGGTAAAAATGCGCGTACCATCTCCTCCAGCTCCTTTCGATACGCTTTTGTCAGAAAATCATGCGTGGCGTCGACCGACCGACACCAGATCGCAGTCAGTTTATCCCCTTCATCAGGCCGGGAACGGCGGATGTTAATAACCATACTTTCTCCTTTTCTACATTCTTATATTCTAACTCAACAAGCGCCGTGAAATTTTCTCACCGTGAACATGCAGACTCGACATTCACCCGATTCCTGGTTATCTTCAGCTATCTGGATGTCTAAACGTTTATACGTATGCTATGAGGTAATACAGTTATGCCAATTCGGGTGCAGGACGAGCTGCCAGCCGTCAATTTCTTGCGCAATGAAAACGTCTTCGTAATGACGACAACACGTGCAACGACTCAGGAAATCCGCCCCCTGAAGGTGTTAATCCTCAACCTGATGCCGAAGAAAATCGAGACGGAAAATCAGTTCCTGCGTCTGCTATCAAACTCTCCGCTGCAGGTGGATATCCAGTTATTGCGTATCGATGCGCGCGAGTCGCGTAATACCCCTGCGGAGCATCTGAATAACTTTTACTGTAATTTCGATGAGATCTGCGATCAGAACTTTGACGGCCTGATTGTTACCGGGGCTCCTTTAGGCCTGGTTGAGTTTAACGATGTTGCTTACTGGCCGCAGATCAAACAGGTACTGGAGTGGGCCAAGGATCACGTCACTTCGACGCTGTTCGTCTGTTGGGCGGTTCAGGCCGCGCTGAACATTCTGTACGGCATTCCCAAGCAGACCCGCGCCGAAAAGATTTCCGGCGTCTATGAACACCATATTCTTCATCCGCACGCCTTACTGACCCGCGGTTTCGACGACTCTTTCCTGGCCCCGCACTCACGCTATGCTGATTTTCCGGCCGGACTTATTCGCGACTATACCGATCTTGAGATCCTCGCGGAGACGGAAGAGGGCGATGCGTATTTGTTCGCCAGTAAAGATAAGCGCATCGCCTTTGTCACCGGCCACCCGGAGTACGATGCCAATACCCTGGCAAGTGAATATTTCCGCGATGTGGAAGCCGGTTTGAACCCTGAGATACCTCATAACTATTTCCCACAAAACGACCCGCAGAACAAACCGCGCGCCACCTGGCGCAGCCACGGCAATCTGCTGTTCGCTAACTGGCTTAACTATTACGTCTACCAGATTACGCCATACGATCTGCGTCATATGAATCCGACGCTGGAATAATACTCTATGTGAGACGATCCTAAAGCGTTTCAGCATTTTGCCTCTGGCACCTTCGGGTGCCTTTTTTATTTCCGAAATTCACTTCATACACGATGATAACTTTAATTTCATTGTTATCAATGTGTTAATGATAATTTAAAATTAAAATGGAAATTGTTTTTGATTTTGGAAATTAATTGAGTAGTCTTAATTGTGCTGAGCGAAAACTGCACAACGATCTTTCGCTCGCTTCCAGCGGATCAACCAAGAGGAGCAGCACAATGACGCAGCAGGCGACAATCACCGATGAACTGGCCTTTAGTCAGCCCTATGGCGAGCAGGAGAAGCAGATCTTAACGCCTGAGGCGGTAGAATTTCTGACGGAACTGGTGAGCCGCTTTACGCCGGCGCGCAATAAGCTGCTGGCCGCGCGTTTGCAGCAACAGCAGGCTATTGACGACGGGCAGCTTCCGGATTTTATTTCGGAAACTGCTTCCATTAGAAATGGCGACTGGACTATTCGCGGTATCCCGGCTGATTTGCAGGATCGCCGCGTGGAAATCACCGGCCCCGTCGAGCGCAAGATGGTCATTAACGCGCTGAATGCCAACGTCAAAGTCTTTATGGCGGACTTTGAGGATTCGCTGGCGCCTGACTGGCGCAAAGTCATTGATGGTCAAATCAACCTGCGCGATGCCGTGAACGGAACCATCAGCTACACCAACGAGGCCGGCAAAATCTATCAGTTGCAGCCCAATCCCGCTGTGCTGGTATGCCGTGTGCGCGGCCTGCATCTGCCGGAAAAGCATGTGACCTGGCGTAATGAGGCCATCCCCGGGAGCCTGTTCGATTTTGCGCTCTATTTCTTTCATAACTACCAGGCGCTGCTGGCGAAAGGAAGTGGTCCCTACTTCTATCTGCCAAAAACACAGGCCTGGCAGGAGGCGGCATGGTGGAACGATGTCTTCAGTTTTACGGAAGATCGCTTTGACCTGCCGCGCGGCACCATCAAGGCCACGCTGCTGATTGAGACGCTGCCAGCGGTGTTCCAGATGGATGAGATCCTGCATGCGCTGCGCGACCATATTGTTGGCCTGAACTGCGGCCGCTGGGATTACATCTTCAGCTATATCAAGACGCTGAAAAACCATCCGGATCGCGTACTGCCGGACCGGCAGGTGGTGACGATGGATAAACCCTTCCTCAGCGCCTACTCACGCTTGTTGATTAAGACCTGCCACAAACGCGGCGCGTTTGCGATGGGTGGTATGGCGGCGTTTATCCCGAGCAAAGATACCGAACGTAACCGCCAGGTGCTGAGTAAAGTCACCGCCGATAAAGAGCTGGAGGCCAACAACGGTCACGATGGGACCTGGATCGCCCACCCGGGCCTGGCGGATACCGCCATGGCGGTGTTTGACCGCGTGCTGGGCGATAAGCCGAATCAGCTCTCGGTCACCCGGAGCGAGGATGCGCCAATTACCGCTGAACAACTGCTGGCTCCCTGCGAGGGCGAACGCACGGAAGCCGGAATGCGCGCCAACATTCGCGTGGCGGTGCAGTACATCGAAGCGTGGATCTCCGGCAACGGCTGCGTACCGATTTATGGCCTGATGGAAGACGCCGCAACGGCCGAGATCTCGCGCACCTCTATCTGGCAGTGGATCCATCATCAGAAAACCCTGAACGACGGTACCCCAGTCACTAAGGCGCTGTTCCGCCAGTGGCTGGCGGAAGAGCTGATGGTGATTCAGGAGGAGCTGGGAGAGCACCGCTTCAGCCACGGCCGCTTTGACGATGCGGCGCGACTGATGGAGCAGATCACCACCTCCGACGAGCTAATTGATTTTCTGACATTGCCGGGCTACCGCCTGCTGGCCTAATCGCCAGATGGTGTGGTTCGCCATTTAGTCCTTCACCTATGAGCCTGGGGAGCCAGGAAATTATATGGAGCATCTGCACATGAAAACCCGTACCCAACAAATCGAAGAATTAAACAAAGAATGGACGAACCCGCGCTGGGAAGGCATTACCCGTCCCTACAGCGCGGAAGAGGTGGTGAAGTTACGCGGCTCGGTGAATCCGGAATGCACGCTGGCGCAGCTTGGCGCGGCGAAACTGTGGCGTCTGCTGCACGGGGAGGCGAAAAAAGGGTACGTCAACAGTCTCGGCGCGCTGACCGGCGGCCAGGCCTTGCAGCAGGCGAAGGCCGGTATCGAAGCCATTTATCTCTCCGGCTGGCAGGTGGCGGCGGATGCTAACCTGGCGTCCAGCATGTATCCGGATCAATCGCTGTATCCGGCCAACTCGGTACCGGCGGTGGTGGATCGGATCAACAACACCTTCCGCCGCGCCGATCAGATCCAGTGGTCAGCGGGAATTGAACCGAACGATCCGCGCTTTATCGACTACTTCCTGCCGATCGTGGCGGATGCGGAGGCCGGTTTTGGCGGCGTCCTGAACGCCTTTGAGCTGATGAAATCGATGATTGAAGCCGGTGCAGCGGCTGTTCACTTCGAAGATCAGCTGGCATCGGTGAAGAAGTGCGGCCATATGGGCGGTAAAGTGCTGGTTCCGACTCAGGAGGCGATTCAGAAGCTGGTGGCGGCGCGTCTGGCGGCCGACGTGATGGGGGTCCCGACGCTGGTCATCGCCCGTACCGATGCCGACGCCGCGGATTTAATTACCTCAGACTGCGATCCGTACGATCGTGAGTTTATTACCGGGGATCGCACCAGCGAAGGGTTCTTCCGCACCCACGCCGGGATCGAGCAGGCGATCAGCCGCGGGCTGGCCTACGCGCCGTATGCGGATCTGGTGTGGTGTGAAACGTCGAAACCGGATCTCGAGCAGGCGCGCCGCTTTGCCGAGGCTATCCATGCGCGTTTCCCGGGCAAACTGCTGGCCTATAACTGCTCGCCGTCGTTTAACTGGAAGAAAAATCTTGATGATAAAACCATCGCCAGCTTCCAGCAGCAGCTGTCGGACATGGGATACAAATACCAGTTTATTACCCTCGCGGGGATCCACAGCATGTGGTTCAACATGTTCGACCTCGCCCATGCCTACGCTCAGGGTGAGGGGATGCGCCACTATGTTGAGAAAGTGCAGCAGCCGGAATTCGCCGCCGGGCCGGAAGGCTACACCTTCGTCTCGCATCAGCAGGAGGTGGGCACCGGCTACTTCGACAAGGTCACCACCATTATCCAGGGCGGTACCTCGTCGGTAACGGCGCTGACCGGCTCGACCGAAGAAGAGCAGTTTTAAGCCATGCCCGGTGGCGCGACGCTGACCGGGCCTGCAAGAGGACGCAGGCCGGATAAGCGAGCGCGCCATCCGGCATGACGTGGCGCCGGATGGGGGAAAGCGATGACGCGTGGTCTGGAATTACTGATTGCCCAAACGATATTGCAGGGATTTGACGCGCAGTATGGGCGTTTTCTTGAAGTCACTTCCGGCGCGCAGCAGCGCTTTGAACAGGCTGACTGGCACGCCGTGCAGCAGGCGATGAAGCAGCGGATCCATCTCTACGATCACCACGTGGGCCTGGTAGTAGAGCAGCTGCGCTGCATCACCGAAGGGAAAAGCACCGACGTCGATTTTCTTCTGCGGGTGAAACAGCAGTACACCCAACTTTTACCGGATTACCCTCGCTTTGAAATTGCTGAGAGCTTTTTCAATTCGGTCTATTGCCGCCTGTTTGACCACCGCTCGCTGACCCCCGAGCGGCTCTTTATTTTCAGCTCGCAGCCCGAGCGACCCTTTCGTACCCTCCCGCGACCGCTGGCGAAAGATTTCTTTCCGGAACGCGGTTGGTCGCACCTGCTGGGTAAAGTACTGTCCGATCTGCCGCTGCGGCTACCGTGGCAAAACAAAGCGCGGGATATCGGCTATATCATTGCCAGTCTGCAGGAGGCGCTGGGGGAGGAACTGCTCGCCACCTGTCATCTGCAGGTCGCCAATGAGCTGTTCTACCGCAATAAAGCCGCCTGGCTGGTGGGCAAACTGGTCATGCCGATGGCGACGCTGCCTTTTTTGCTGCCGATCCACCGCAGCGAAGAGGGTGAGCTGTTTGTTGACACCTGCCTCACAACCCATGCCGAAGCGAGTATCGTTTTTGGCTTCGCGCGTTCCTATTTTATGGTTTATGCGCCGTTGCCCGGCGCCCTGGTGGAATGGCTGCGCGAGATCTTGCCGGGTAAAACGACGGCCGAGCTGTACATGGCGATTGGCTGTCAGAAGCATGCCAAAACCGAAAGCTATCGCGAATATCTACACTACATTACTCGCTGCGATGAGCAGTTTATTGAAGCGCCGGGTATTCGCGGGATGGTGATGCTGGTGTTTACCCTGCCGGGCTTTGACCGGGTGTTTAAGGTGATCAAGGACCGCTTCGCGCCGCAGAAAGAGATGACCGCCGCCCATGTGCGGGCTTGCTATCAGCTGGTAAAGGAGCATGACCGCGTCGGGCGGATGGCGGACACCCAGGAGTTTGAAAATTTCGTGCTGGATAAACGGCAAATCGCGCCGGCGCTGCTGGCGCTGCTGCAGGCGGAAGCGGGGAACAAACTCACCGATCTCGGCGACCGCATAGTCATCAGCCATCTCTATATTGAACGGCGAATGGTGCCGCTCAACCTGTGGCTGGAGCAGGTTAACGGCCAGGCATTGCGTGATGCGGTAGAAGAGTATGGCAATGCTATCCGCCAGCTGGCCGCCGCCAACATCTTTCCCGGCGATATGTTATTTAAAAACTTCGGCGTCACCCGCCATGGCCGGGTGGTGTTCTACGACTATGATGAAATCTGCTATATGACGGAAGTGAATTTTCGCGAGATCCCGCCGCCGCGCTATCCGGAGGATGAGCTGGCCAGCGAGCCGTGGTACAGCGTTTCGCCTGGCGATGTGTTTCCGGAGGAGTTCCGCCACTGGCTGTGCGCCGACCCGCGCATTGGGCCACTGTTTGAAGAGATGCATGCCGACCTGCTGCGCGCCGACTACTGGCGCGCACTGCAGATGCGGATTAAAAACGGCCATGTGGAAGATGTCTACGCCTACCGGCGCAAGCAGCGTTTTAGCGTGCGCTATGGCGCCGACAGTAGACCGGATAAGGCGTTTACGCCGCCATCCGGCAAGGTGCGCCGATCTGCCTGATGGCGCTACGCTTATCAGGCCTACTTAAAATGCCCTTCTGGGGCATTTTTTTATTTAACCCCGCCATACGCCAGCGTCACTTCCTTCGCCGCCTTGATCACCAGCGCGCCCAGCTCAGTCACCCGATCATCGGTCATACGCGAGATGGGGCCTGAGATGGAGATTGCCGCGAACGGTTCGCGATGTTCATCGTAAATGCAGGCGGCGACGCAGCGCAGGCCGAGCGCGTGCTCCTCATCATCGAAAGAGTAGCCCCGCTTGCGGGTCTGGGCTAAATCTTCCTTCAGATGCAGCGGGGAGACCAGCGTGGCATGCGTATAGGCATGCAGCCCTTTACGGTGCAGCAGACTGGTGACCTGCTCTTCGCTCAATTGCGAGAGAAACGCCTTCCCGGCGCCGGAAGCGTGCATCGGCAGTTTACCGCCGATTGGCGCCGACATCCGCATCAGCTGGGTGCACTGCACCTGATCGATAATGATCGCCTGGTGGTCGCTCTGGTCGAGCACCGCCAGATTCACCGTTTCACCGGAATCTTCCATTAGCTGGCGCAGGATCGGGTGGACAATGGCCAGCAGATTGCGGCTTTGTAGAAAGCTGCTGCCGACCACGAAAGCATGCGCCCCGACGGCCCAGTGACCCAGCTCGCCAACCTGGCGGACGAAGCCCAGCTGTTGCATGGTGGTCAGCAGACGGTGAGTCGTGGAGTTGGGCAGACCCGCCTGCTGCGCCAGTTCGGTCAGCGCGACGCTGCTGTGGGACTCGGCAATCCATTCGAGTAATTTCAGGCCGCGGGTCAGCGACTGAACCTGACCGCCAGCCTGCTGGGCAGTGGCAGCCGCGGGTTTTCTGCCGCGTTTCGCGGGAATGGGGGTTGTGGCCATCGCGAACTCCTTTTTCTGTATCGTGGAAATAATTTTCGTTTTATTTGGCAATAATGCAATCACAACCGGACTCATCGGAGGAGTGAAGCTGAACATGTCTCATATTGCCCGTTGTTGTCTTTTCCGCTCCGGTGGTTTATGCCAGTATGGTTTGTTGGCTATTTGGCCTGAGTCGAGCGTTGTCGGGAGCAAGTGTGAGCAGCAAAGTTGAGCAACTGCATCAGCAGTTAAAAGAACGTATTCTGGTTCTGGATGGGGGCATGGGCACCATGATCCAGGGCTATCGTCTGAGTGAGCAGGACTTTCGCGGTGAGCGCTTTGCTGACTGGCCGTGCGACCTGAAAGGCAACAACGACCTGCTGGTGCTCAGCAAACCCGAAGTGATCCGCGAGATCCACGACGCCTATTTCGAGGCCGGCGCGGATATCATTGAGACCAACACCTTTAACTCGACGACCATCGCGATGGCGGATTACCAGATGGAATCCCTGTCGGCCGAGATCAACTTTGCCGCGGCGAAGCTGGCCCGCGCCAGCGCCGACGCCTGGACGGCCCGCACGCCGGAAAAGCCGCGCTATGTCGCGGGCGTGCTTGGCCCGACCAACCGCACCGCTTCTATTTCGCCTGATGTGAACGATCCGGCGTTCCGTAATATTACCTTTGACCAGCTGGTGGCCGCCTATCGCGAATCCACCCGGGCGCTGGTGGAAGGTGGCGTGGATCTGATCCTGATTGAAACGGTATTTGACACCCTGAACGCTAAAGCGGCTATCTATGCGGTGAAAGAGGAGCTGGAGGCGTTAGGCGTTGACCTGCCGCTGATGATCTCCGGGACCATTACCGATGCCTCTGGCCGCACGCTTTCCGGACAGACCACCGAAGCCTTTTATAACTCGCTGCGTCACGCCGAAGCCTTATCGTTTGGTCTGAACTGCGCCCTCGGGCCGGACGAGCTGCGGCAGTACGTCCAGGAGCTGTCGCGCATTGCCGAATGCTACGTCACCGCGCACCCGAACGCCGGCCTGCCCAACGCCTTCGGCGAATACGATCTGGACGCCGACACCATGGCGACGCAAATTCGCGAATGGGCGGAAGCCGGTTTCCTCAATATCGTTGGCGGCTGCTGCGGTACCACCCCGGAGCATATCGCCGCCATGAGCCGGGCGGTAGCGGGCCTGCCGCCGCGTCAGTTGCCGGAAATTGCGGTGGCCTGCCGCCTCGCCGGCCTGGAGCCGTTGAATATCGGCGACGATAGCCTGTTCGTTAACGTCGGTGAACGAACTAACGTCACCGGCTCGGCGAAATTTAAGCGGCTGATTAAAGAAGAGAAGTACAGCGAAGCGCTGGACGTTGCGCGTCAGCAGGTGGAAAGCGGCGCGCAGATTATCGATATCAACATGGACGAGGGGATGCTCGACGCGGAAGCGGCGATGGTGCGTTTCCTTAACCTGATTGCCGGCGAGCCGGACATTGCCCGCGTGCCGATCATGATTGACTCCTCCAAGTGGGAAGTCATTGAAAAGGGCCTGAAATGTATTCAGGGCAAAGGCATCGTTAACTCGATTTCGATGAAAGAGGGCGTCGAATCCTTTATCCACCATGCGAAACTGGTTCGCCGCTACGGCGCCGCGGTGGTGGTGATGGCTTTCGACGAGGTTGGTCAGGCCGACACCCGCGAACGTAAAATTGAGATTTGCCGTCGCGCCTACAAAATCCTCACCGAAGAGGTCGGCTTCCCGCCGGAAGATATTATCTTCGACCCCAATATCTTTGCCGTCGCCACCGGTATCGAAGAGCATAACAACTACGCACAGGACTTTATCGGCGCCTGCGAAGACATCAAACGCGAGCTGCCGCATGCGCTAATCTCCGGCGGGGTCTCCAACGTCTCCTTCTCCTTCCGCGGTAATGACCCGGTACGTGAGGCGATCCACTCCGTATTCCTCTACTACGCGATCCGCAACGGCATGGACATGGGGATCGTCAACGCCGGTCAGCTGGCCATCTATGATGACCTCCCGGGCGAGCTGCGCGACGCGGTCGAAGACGTGATCCTCAACCGCCGCGATGACAGTACCGAACGGTTACTTGAGCTGGCGGAAAAATATCGCGGCAGCAAAGCGGACGACGGCGCGAATGCCCAGCAGGCGGAGTGGCGCACCTGGGAAGTGAAAAAACGCCTCGAATATTCGCTGGTGAAGGGCATTACCGAATTTATCGAACAGGACACCGAAGAAGCGCGTCAGCAGGCCGCCCGCCCGATTGAGGTCATTGAAGGGCCGCTGATGGACGGCATGAACGTGGTCGGCGATCTGTTCGGCGAAGGCAAAATGTTCCTGCCGCAGGTGGTGAAATCCGCCCGTGTAATGAAACAGGCGGTGGCCTACCTTGAGCCGTTTATTGAAGCCAGTAAAGAGCAGGGCTCCAGTAACGGCAAAATGGTGATTGCCACGGTAAAAGGCGACGTTCATGACATTGGCAAAAACATCGTCGGCGTGGTGCTGCAGTGCAATAACTACGAAATCATCGATCTTGGCGTGATGGTCCCGGCGGATAAAATTCTCAAAACGGCCAAAGAGGTAAACGCGGATCTAATTGGCCTTTCCGGGCTGATTACCCCATCGCTGGACGAGATGGTTAATGTGGCGAAAGAGATGGAGCGCCAGGGCTTTACCATCCCGCTGCTGATAGGCGGCGCGACCACCTCGAAAGCGCATACGGCGGTGAAAATCGAGCAGAACTACAGCGGCCCGACCGTTTACGTACAGAACGCCTCGCGCACCGTCGGCGTGGTGTCTGCGCTGCTCTCGGACACGCAGCGCGACGAGTTTGTCGCCCGCACGCGCAAAGAGTATGAAACGGTGCGTATCCAGCATGGGCGTAAAAAACCGCGTACGCCGCCGGTGACCCTTGCCGCCGCGCGGGAAAACGATCTGGCCTTTGACTGGGAGAGCTACACGCCGCCGGTGGCTCATCGTCTGGGAGTACAGACGGTGGAAGCCAGTATCGAGACTCTGCGCAACTACATCGACTGGACGCCGTTCTTCATGACCTGGTCGCTGGCGGGTAAATATCCGCGCATTCTGGAAGATGAAGTGGTAGGGGAAGAGGCGCAGCGCCTGTTCAAAGATGCTAACGAGCTGCTGGATAAGCTGAGCGCAGAGAAAACCCTGAACCCGCGCGGCGTGGTGGGTCTGTTCCCGGCCAACCGCGTGGGCGACGATATTGAAATCTATCGCGATGAAACCCGCACCCACGTGCTGACGGTGAGCCATCATCTGCGCCAGCAGACGGAGAAGGTTGGCTTCGCCAACTACTGCCTCGCCGATTTTGTCGCGCCGAAGCTGAGCGGCAAGGCGGACTACATCGGCGCCTTCGCCGTGACCGGCGGCCTGGAAGAGGACGCGCTGGCGGATGCCTATGAAGCGCAGCATGATGACTATAACAAGATCATGATCAAGGCCATCGCCGATCGCCTGGCGGAGGCCTTTGCCGAGTATCTGCATGAGAAAGTGCGCAAGGTTTACTGGGGATATGCGGCCAATGAGAACCTCAGCAATGAGGAGCTTATTCGCGAGAACTACCAGGGGATCCGACCGGCGCCGGGATATCCGGCCTGTCCGGAGCACACCGAAAAGGGGACCATCTGGCAGCTACTGGACGTCGAAGCCCATACCGGCATGAAGCTCACCGAATCGTTCGCCATGTGGCCGGGCGCATCGGTTTCCGGCTGGTACTTCAGCCATCCGGATAGCAAGTACTTCGCCGTGGCGCAGATCCAGCGCGATCAGGTCGAAGATTACGCGCTGCGTAAAGGAATGACGCCGGCGGAGGTTGAGCGCTGGTTAGCGCCTAATCTGGGCTATGATGCGGACTAGTCGTCATCTTTCCTTACAACAAACAAGGCGCTCTGTGAGCGCCTTGTCTCTTTATTGAGGTTAACCCCTTATACTGAGATAGGTTCCTGAACTTCGGAAAACCTATAACGATAAGGAGAAGCTGATTCCGTGTTAACTCTGCTACACCTGTTGTCCGCGGTTGCTCTGCTGGTGTGGGGCACGCATATCGTGCGTACCGGGGTGATGCGCGTCTATGGCGCTCGCCTGCGTACCGTTCTCAGTAGCAGCGTAGAGAAAAAGCCGCTCGCCTTCTGCGCGGGTCTTGGCGTGACTGCGCTGGTGCAAAGCAGTAACGCCACCACCATGCTGGTGACCTCATTTGTCGCCCAGGATTTAGTGGGTCTGATGCCAGCGCTGGTGATGGTGCTGGGGGCCGACGTCGGGACGGCGCTGATGGCGAGGGTGTTGACCTTCGACCTGTCGTGGCTGTCGCCGTTGTTGATATTTATCGGGGTGATTTTCTTCCTCGGCCGCAAGCAGACCCGCGCCGGGCAGCTTGGACGGGTGGGGATTGGTCTGGGGCTGATCCTGTTGGCCCTCGAGCTGATTGTCCAGGCCGTACACCCCATAACCCAGGCGAACGGTGTGCAGGTGATTTTCGCCTCGCTGACCGGCGATATCATGCTGGATGCCTTGATTGGCGCCGTATTTGCAATCATTAGCTACTCCAGCCTGGCGGCGGTGCTGTTAACGGCGACGCTGACCGCGGCGGGAGCGATCTCTTTCCCGGTGGCGCTGTGTCTGGTGATTGGCGCCAACCTGGGATCGGGGCTGCTGGCGATGCTTAACAACAGCGCGGCGAACGCGGCGGCGCGCCGGGTGGCGCTGGGCAGCCTGCTGTTTAAGCTGGTGGGGAGCCTGATTATTCTGCCGTTCGTCCATCCGCTGGCCGCGGCGATGCACAAGCTGCCGTTGGCCGAGTCCGAGCTGGTTATCTACTTCCACGTCTTTTACAACCTGCTGCGCTGCATCGCGATGGTGCCCTTTGCCGGACCGATGGCGAAGCTGTGCCAGCGTCTGATCCGCGATGAGCCCGAGCTGGATAACCATCTCAAACCCAAGCATCTCGACCCGTCGGCGCTGGACACCCCGGCGCTGGCGCTGGCCAATGCCGCGCGCGAGACGCTGCGCATTGGTGACGCGATGGAGCAGATGCTGGAGAGCCTGCACAAGGTGATGCATGGCGAACCGCGTCAGGAGAAAGAGCTGCGCCGTATGGCGGATGATATCAACGTACTTTACACCGCTATTAAGCTCTATCTGGCGCGAATGCCAAAGGATGAGCTGGCGGAAGAGGAATCCCGGCGCTGGGCGGAAATTATTGAGATGTCGTTAAACCTCGAACAGGCGTCCGATATCGTCGAGCGAATGGGCAGCGAGATCGCCGATAAATCGCTGGCGGCGCGGCGCGCCTTCTCGGTAGAAGGGTTAAAGGAGCTGGACGCCCTGTACGATCTGCTGCTCAGCAACCTGCAGCTGGCGATGTCGGTCTTCTTCTCCAGCGATGTGCCCAGCGCCCGCCGCCTGCGGCGCAGCAAACACCGGTTCCGCATTCTTAACCGCCGCTACTCGCATGCGCACGTTGACCGTCTGCATCAGCAGAACGTGCAGAGCATCGAAACCAGTACGTTGCACCTGGCGCTGCTGGGGGATATGAAGCGTCTGAACAGCCTGTTCTGCTCGGTGGCCTACAGCGTGATGGAGCAGCCGGATGAAGACGACGAACGGGATGACTACTAAGACGGGTTATTTTCCCCGTTTATGTCGCTTCTTTTGTGGCGCGATAGCCCTCCCGGGAGGTGGCTGACGCCTTTCCCGGGAGGGAGACACTAGCTTCTGGCAAACGCCGAGGCTTCTGCCACCAGCGCATTATCCGGCCGTACGCCGGTATAAAGGGCGAACTGCTCGACGGCTTGCAGGGCAATAACTTCCGCACCGCTGATGGTTTGCTTACCCCGTTGTTGCGCCAGGCGGATCAGCGGAGTTTCCGCCGGCAACGCGACCACGTCAAACACGACGCTGGCCTGGGCCACCATGGCCTCGCTGAACGCCAGCGTGTTGCTTTCCGCTCCCCCCGCCATGCCCAGCGGTGTGACATTGACCAGAATCTCGGCTGCGATCCCTTCGGGCAGGGGCTGCCACTGAAAGCCATACTGTTTTGCCAGCGCCAGGCCGCGCTGGCGATTGCGGGCCGCAATGATCACGTCGCGGAAACCGGCATCACGGAAGGCGGCAATGACGGCTTTCCCCATGCCGCCGCTACCCTGAATCATCACTCTGGCGTTGGTATCGAGCCGATGGCTGGCGATCAGGCTTTTGACCGCGATGTAATCGGTGTTTAGCCCGGTTAACTTCCCGTCGTCGTTGACGATGGTGTTGACGGAGTCGATGACTTTTGCTGACGGATCGATCGCGTCAAGAAACGGTATGCAGCTCTCTTTAAACGGCATGGAGACCGCACAGCCGCGGATACCCAATGCGCGAACCCCTTTTACCGCCGCCTCAATATCCTTAGTCGTAAAGGCTTTGTAGAGGTAGTTCAATCCCAGCTTGTCATACAGATAGTTATGAAAGCGGGTGCCGAAGTTGCCGGGGCGACCCGCCAGGGAGATGCACAGCAGCGTATCGCGGTTAATCATGCGTAATATCCTCCGCGTGGGCCAGCAGATACGCTTCAGCCTCCTGGGACCAGATCCCATGGTGACGCGCCACAATCGCTGCCAGTTCGGGATCGGCGATCTCGCCCAGCGGCGTGAGCGGGAAGGCTTTTCCGGTATACACCAGCTTTTTTCCCCCGCCGACGGCAGGCAGATCGAGGGTGGTTTCGCCCGCGGCGTTCAGGCCGAGAATATGGGTGACCACTTTCGCCGTCTGGACCTTTTTCGCCTGCATCAGCGCCACCGCGGCGCGCATATCGTCAGTATTACCGCCGGAGGTGCCGACGTAGTGGGTGAAGGCGTAGTGCACGTCGTAGAAGTTGATCGGGGCGCTGAATTGCTTATCCTGGGGGCCAGCAAAGAAGTTCAGGCAGCCGTCCGGAGCCAGCAACGAGGAGGCCAGGGTGATCAGCTGTTCGTTTGGCACAAACACGAAGATATCGTCGAAGCCATGGCCGCCGCTGAGCGCCAGCAGCGTATCGCGACTGGCCTCATGGCCGTCGAGGTAGTGGATCAGCGTCTGCGGCTCAGAGGGGTAATGACGGCGGGCGTAGCTGAGCTTCGGCTTATTGGTATCGGTCACTACCAGTAGTGAAGGATTGATGGGGCCGTGCAGCGCATAGTCGATAGCCAGCAGCCCCATCGGCCCCGTCCCGCCCAGGATCAGAGTGTGTCCCTGAGGACGGATCCCCATCACGTGGTTGTAACTCCCCTCCTGCAGATGATAATTGGCGTTGAAAGCGCCAATGACGCAGGAGAGCGGCTCCACCAGCGATCCTTCAAACCAGGTATCCCCCTCCCAGGTGAGCAGGCAATCCTGCGCCATCACCTCATTGGGGATCACCACATGGGTGGCTTCGCCACCGATCCATGGGAATGAGTAGCCGGGGCAGTCGGGTCGGTCGGGCAACTGCAGGTTGGCCTGGATCACGTAGCGCTGCCCTGGCTGAAACTTATGCTGCCACTTTTTACCGACGGCAAGGATTTCGCCGCAGAATTCATGACCGATAATAATGGGCCTGGTGGCCACATCATCTGGCACCTTTTTATGATCGGCACCCTGATTGGCCTCTTTCCATGAGGAAAGACACAGGCTGTCCGTGACCACCCGGGCGAGGATCTCATCGTCCTGCATCGCCGGGAGGGTAAAGGTTTCCAGGCGCAGGTCTCGTTTGCCATACAGGCGCAGGGCCGTTGTTGTTTGCATAAACCACCTCATCCCCTTCATCTTTCGGGGCTATGTTGTTGACGTCACCCCGGCATCGCCGGGGCGGAATAATCAGGACATAAAGCCGAGGGCGTTGCCGATAATGCCTAAGCCGAAAAGGGCGAAAATCAGCCAGACCGGATTCACTTTCTTGTTCAGCAGACGCACCATCAGTAGCGTCAGGCCCAGCGCCAGCAGGCCGGGGCAGAGCTGATCGAGGATGTTCTGGACGGTCATCGTGACGGTGGCGCCGTCTGCACCGGGCGTTTGGGAAACCACCAGCGGCACATTGATGGTGGTCCATTTGGTCACCAGCACCCCCATGACAAACAGGCCGAGAATGGAGGCGCCTTCAGTCAGCTTCTGCAGCAGGTTACCGCCCATATCGCTGACGATATTGACCCCTTTACGGAAGCCCAGTTGCAGGCCGTACCACTTCATTGCCAGCCGCACTGCATTGAAAATAAAGAAAAATAACAAAGGTCCCAGAATGTTGCCGGAGAGGGCCAGCGAGGCGCCAAGGGCCGCAGTAATCGGCCGCAGCGTGCCCCAGACCAGCGGGTCGCCGACGCCGGCCAGCGGGCCCATCAGACCCACTTTGATGCCGTTGATAGCGCCATCGTCAATGGCCGCGCCGTTAGCCCGGGCCTCCTCCATGGCGGCGGTGACGCCGATCACCGGGCCACACACCGCCGGCGTGGTATTAAAGAACACCAGATGACGCTTCAGCGCCGCGACCTGATCGGCTTTGAGCGGATACAGGCGTTTGATCGCCGGGATCATGTCGTAGCAAAACCCCAGGCCATGAATACGTTCGAAGTTAAAGGAGGCCTGCTGGAGGTTGGAGCGGAGAAACATGCTCACCAGGTCGCCTTGCGTGATTTTTTTCTGTTCCATTTTCGGCTCCATTAGTCGTCAAGCTGGTCAAGGGCGGGGGCAGAGGGGGCAGTGGAGGCGGCGGGTTCAGCCTTACGCCACTGTGGATTGAGCTGGATGTAGATCAGCGCGATGATGACGCCCACGCCGCCGAAGGCCAGCAGGCTGAAGTCGAGATAACCCCCGGCGAGAAAACCGAGGAAAAAGAAGGGCATCAGGTATTTCACGCCCATCATTCGCAGCACCATCGCGTAGCCCACGACGACAATGAAACCACCGGCAATCTGCAGGCCGCGGGTGACGAATTCCGGGATCGCGCTGAGCATACTGCTGACCATATCCGCGCTAACGAACAGCGAGACCACCAGCGCCGGGATTGCCACGCGCAGCGCCTGCACCCCCAGCGCGGAGACATGCAGCAGGTCGATGGTGCGAAAGCGCGCCTCCTCGGCCGCTTTGTCCGCGGCGTGCTGGAACACCACGGTAATGGTACGGGCGAAAACGGTCAGCACCTGCCCGGCGGCGGCCACCGGCAGAGCAATGGCGATACCGGTGGCAATGCTCTGGTGGCCCACAATCACCAGAATGGCGGAGATAATGCTGGCCAGCGCCGAATCTGGCGACTGCGCTGCCCCCACGTTCATCCAGCCGAGGGCGATCAGCTCCAGCGTACCGCCGAGCATAACCCCGGTTTTTAAATCGCCCAGGATGAGGCCAATCACGGTACAGGCGATAAGGGGCCGATGGGTCTGAAATTCATCCAGCACGCTGCCCATTCCGGCAATACAGGAAAAAATAAATATGGCTATTATCTGTAGGGTACTAATTTCCATAATTTATGACCTTTAAGGTGTGAGTCATCCTGCCTGCTACGGCATATCACAACAGGCGCTATTTTTTATTCGCAGAAAGCTGTTTCGTTAATTTTGTCGAGAATATTGACTGACGGATCTGATGCGACCACGCGTAAATCGAGTTTTACGCCCAGTTTATCGAGTTCACGGAATGCCTGAATATCCTGCGGATCCAAAGAAACGGCTTTGGTTAGCTGTTTTTTACCGGGTCGCCAGGCCATGCCACCAATATTTAACGTGGCGATCTGCACGCCCTGGCGCACCATCGTTAAAACATCGTGTGGATTGGTAAATAAATAAAAGACGGTCTCGTCCTGATATTGCGGGTTATGATAGACCGCAACCGCTTTTTCCAGACTGACAACGTTTACCTTCATGCCTGGCGGAGCCGCCTGGCGCAACAGGGTCCGGCGAACCTCATCGTTAAATACATCGTCATTGCAGATAATTATCCGCTGGGCGTTGGCGACTTTTGACCACACGGTGGTGACCTGGCCATGAATCAGTCGGTCATCAATACGGGCGAGGGTAATTTGCATCAGAACTCCTCCTCAACGGTTTCTGGCTGCTGCCAGACCACACAGCACTGACTGGCGATGGCCTGCAGATGCTGGCATAAGTCATCGGCGCTCAGGGTATACTGGTTATCCACCAGCTCGAGCGCCAGCGGCAGCGACAGGCCGCTAATCACCCGGATCTGCGGGTGACGCATTGCCAGCCCGGCTGCGGCATTCCATGGGCTTCCGCACTGCAAATCTACCGCGATTACCCACTCCTCATCGGTGTGGGCGCTTACTAACTTTTCCAGGTTAATGGCGATATCCGCCGCGTTTTCGCCGGGGACAAACGCGACGGCGCTGACGTTAACCTCGCCGTAGACCATGCATACCGAATCAAGCATGGCCCCGGCCAGCTGGCCGTGGGCGCAGAAGATAGCGTGAACCATACTGCCTCCTTAACCGCGCGTTTTTCCGCCGGCAATGTTAGTGGTGACTCCGGTGATGTAGCTGGCGCGCGCTGACAAGAGATAGCAAACAAAATCAGCGACTTCTGAGAGTTTTCCTGCCCGCCCGATGGGAATGGCGTTTTTGGTATATCCCTCGCGAAGTTGCTCGACGGTGATATTGCGCGTCCAGGCCAGCGCCTCTTCATATTCCGGTGTCCGCAGACCGGTTTTTTCGAGGATCCCCGGCGCAACGCCGACCACGCGGATCCCATATTTACCCAATTCTTTGGACCAGGAGCGGGTAAAGCTGTTGAGCGCGGCCTTGGTCGCGGCGTAGCAGCTTTGACCTTCAGAGCCTTCCAGGCCGCTCTCCGAAGAGACATTGACAATCACACCGGCGCGCTGTTTGACCATTTGACGCGCCACCGCCTGCGACATGAAAAACACCCCTTTCTGGTTGATATTGACCATTTTTTCAAAAGCGGCTTCGTTTAATTCATAGCGGCCGGCCGGTGCTTTTTCGTCGACTAATAAACGCGGGAAATTCACGCCAGCGTTATTGACCAAACCATCAATACGCGACCAGCGCTGAATAATGGCATCGATAGTCTGTTGCACCTCTGTCGCGCTGGAAATATCCGTCGGCCAGAAGTGATAATTATCGCCATTGTGATGACGATCGCCGCCATGAATATCAATCATCTGGACATGAGCACCTTGTGATAATAATTCATCGACAATGGCCAGCCCAATTCCCGAGGCGCCGCCGGTCACGATAATGACGTTATCTTTTAAATTTAACCAGGTATTCATTATTCACTCCCATTTCTTTAGATAAAGGGATCCCCCGCAGCGGGTGCTGCGTGAAATCATATCCTGTGTGTTATTTCAGTAATAACTCAGCCGTTTCTCTGTTTGTCACCAGACAATTAATATAGCGTCCGTGCAATGCGCCAAGAATGCCAGAGTATTTCTCTTCCCCCATGGCGATGCCGATGGAATAGCGAGCCTGGCGCAGCTTCGCCATTTCGATCGACAGGGTTTTTTCGCTCATATTGGTATCGACTAACCCGCCGTTAATATCGTAGAAACGCGAACAGATATCCCCGGCGACGTGGCGGGCGTTGAGATCGTCGCTCTCTTCGCTGCCGTAGAAGGCGTGCCAGTTTGCGCCGTCGCGAATGGCCGGTGAACCAATACCCACCAGCGCCACATCCAGGCTGTCCCAGTAGGATGAGATGGTTTTAAAGTGCTGGGACTGCATGATGCCGTTGCGGATCAGCGGGTTATCCAGCAGGGCTGGAAAATCGGCAAGGTGGGATTCCGCTTTCAGTCTGGCTGCCGCGCCGTAGGTTAAGGTGTTCACATGGTAGCGGCTCTCCAGTTTACCGGAAGGTCCACCGATGATGGGGACGCAGATCACCTGGCGTGACTGGCTGGCCTGCGGCAGGTTCTCCACCAGCGAACGCACGGCGCGGCCCCATGAAAAACCGATGATATCGCCTGGCTCCAGCAACCGATCGACAAGCAGGGCGCCATGCTGGCCCATCGCACTCAGCTGTTCTTCTTCCAGCAGCCCATCGCTGCTGGCAACCACCGCCTCTTTCAGGCCAAATTTTTGCTTGAGCTGTTGCTCGAGCCACAGGTTTTCATTGTAGTCATAGTTGATGGCGATGGTAACAATGCCCTGCTCGCGGCCGCGCTTCAGCAGGCGACTGATGGTGGTGCGATAGATCCCCAGCTCGCGAGCAATTTGCGCCTGAGTCATATCCTGCTCGTAATAGAGCTGGGCGATTTTGACAATCAGCCGGATATCGTCACTGTTTTCCATGGTCATCTGCAGGCTCCTGCACATTTGTGCAAATCGCGGGTTTGTGCTGTTGATCTGATATAACCCTATTAGAGCCACCGTTTAAAGCGATTTTCTTTTATTTCATCACCCTAATCTGGCGAATAATCTTGCACATTTGCGTTATCAATAGCGGGTTGTTGGCACCTTTGTGCATTGCACGCTAAATCGCTGATTCTGTGATATTTCATCATGCAAAGTTGCCAGGCGTTGAGCGGGACACTTTTGTGAAAAAAGGCGTAGTCGATCACACCTTGCGCCGGAGGGCGCAAAGGCACATCTTTTTTCTCGCCCACAAGGTAGGGTATATTTCGCTTTTACAGGAGAATCTATGCTGCCCGACTCATCAACCCGATTAAATAAATACATCAGCGAAAGCGGCATCTGCTCGCGTCGCGAAGCGGACCGCTTTATTGAACAAGGCAACGTCTTTATCAATGGCAAGCGCGCCACCATTGGCGATCAGGTGAAGCCTGGCGATTTAGTCAAAGTGAACGGACGGTTGATTGAGCCGCGCGAAGCGGATGATCTGGTACTGATTGCGCTGAATAAGCCGGTCGGCATTGTGAGCACCACCGAAGACGGCGAGCGCGACAACATTGTCGATTTCGTCAACCACAGCAAGCGTATCTTCCCTATTGGCCGTCTGGATAAAGATTCTCAGGGGCTGATCTTCCTCACCAACCACGGCGATCTGGTGAACAAGATCCTGCGCGCCGGCAACGACCATGAAAAAGAGTATCTGGTGACGGTCGATAAGCCGGTGACCGATGAGTTCATTCGCGGCATGGGCGCGGGGGTACCGATTCTCGGGACCGTGACCAAAAAATGTAAGGTAAAGAAAGAAGCGCCGTTCGTTTTCCGCATCACTCTGGTGCAGGGGCTGAATCGCCAGATCCGTCGTATGTGCGAGCACTTTGGCTATGAAGTGACGAAGCTTGAGCGTACGCGGATCATGAACGTGAGCCTGACGGGGATCCCCTTGGGTGAATGGCGTGATCTAACCGATGACGAGCTGATCGACCTGTTCAAGCTGATTGAAAACTCCTCTTCCGAAGCGAAGCCGAAAGCCAGGCCGAAGGCCAAAGCGGCGACTCCCGGCATCAAGCGCCCGGTGGTGAAGATGGAAAATAGCAACGATAAGGGCCGCCCGGCTGGTAACGGGAAACGTTTCACCCAGCCGGGACGTAAAAAGAAAGGGCGTTAACGCCTGCCGCGGGTCGGCGTATTCGCCGACCAGGAAAAGGTCGCTTCCTTATCCGTTTTATAAGCCTGCTGTTTTCTCACCTGGCGGGCTTTCTTCGCTTCCGCTTCACGCTGCGCCATCAGCTTATCGATATATTCCTTTTTCACGCTGTTCGTTTCCGCATTGCTCAGCGGGCGGCCATGCGCAATACGCGCGCGGTCAAGCAGCGTTTTCAATTCGCGCTGTTCGCGCTCGGTCATCTCTTTTTGTGTAATACGGGGGAGTGCCATGGTGGTGCCCTCAGTCAGACCAGAGCACCCAGTGTACGGCAATGAATATTTTACTGATAGCCTGTATGGCAACTAAAGCAGGCACACGCCCGGGCCTGCGTCCGGACGTATCACGCTCAGCGCTTGTCGGCTTTTTTGGCGATGGGCTTTCCTGACCAGTACCCGGCCAGCAGCGAACCGGACAGGTTATGCCAGACGGAGAACAGCGCGCCTGGCAGCGCCGCCAGCGGGCCAAAGTAAATTTTACCCAGCGCGGCCGCCAGGCCGGAGTTCTGCATCCCCACCTCGATCGCCAGCGTACGGCAGGTGGATTCATCAAAACCAAACAGACGTCCGCCCCAGTACCCGCCAAGCAGACCAATAGTGTTATGCAGGATCACCGCGATAATCACCACCAGGCCGACGGAGGCGATATGGGCGGCGGAACCCGCCACCACCGCGCTGATGATCGCCAGAATGCACACCATCGAGAAGGCAGGCAGGAACGGCTCTACCGCTTTCACCACCTTCGGCAGCAGATGATGGACAATCAGTCCCAGCGCGATGGGAATGACCACAATCTGCAGAATGCTGAGCAACATGCCCATGACGTCGACCTGAATATGCGCGTCGACGTACAGACGGGTGAGCAGCGGTGTCGCCACGACGCCGACGAGGGTGGAGACCGAGGAGATGGTCACCGACAGCGCCACATCCCCTTTGGCAAGAAAGATCATCACGTTGGAGGCGGTCCCGCTGGCGACGCTGCCGACCAGCACCATTCCGGCGGAAAGCTCCGGCGGCATATGAAACAGCAGCGCCAGCAGCCAGGCGGCGAGCGGCATCACCAGATAATGGAGAAAGATCCCCGCAGCGACCGGCGCCGGGCGCGACAGGACGCGTTTGAAATCCTCCAGCTTCAGATGCACGCCCATACCGAACATGATCAGCATCAGCAGGGTGGTGACCCATGGGCCAATTGGGGTGAAGGTGGTGGGAGTGTAATAGGCCAGAACGGAGAGCAGCAGTGCCCATAACGGGAACAGCCGCGTCAGAGTTGCGAGCATGTTGTGTTCCTTGCGATACGCGAACCGGGCCGCGCCATCCCGATGGGCGGCGAGCAGGTCAGCTGGTTGTGTTGATATTGTTATAAAAAAGCCGGGTTCGAGCCCGGCTATAGGTATTGTTTATCGTGCTAAGGAATTTTATTCAAACAAATTATGATGCAGCTTCTGCACAACCTTCTCCGCATCGTCGCCCGGCACCAGGAAGCACAGGTTGTGGCTGGAGGCGCCATAGCAGATCATGCGGATGTTAAACGGCTCGAGGACGCCAAAGACCTCTTTGCCGACGCCGCAGGCTTTCGACAGCTCATTGCCAATCAGGGCGACCAGCGCCAGATTTTCTTCCACTTCCACGCGGCACAGCGAAGAGAGCTCGGTCAGCAGCGCCTGGGTCAGCAGGGTATCGCCCGCAGAGGTCGAGCCGGTGGTGTCCATGGTCAGGGCCACGCTCACTTCGGAGGTGGTGATCAAATCAACTGAGATGTTATGGCGCGCCAGAATACCGAACACTTCGGCGAGGAAGCCGCGGGAGTGCAGCATATTCAGGCTGTGCAGCGTCAGCAGCGTTTGCCGGCGACGCAGCGCCAGCGCGCGGAACAGCGGCGGGTTCTCGGTGGTTTTACACACCAGCGTACCGCCCGCTTTAGGCTCTTTACTGGAGCCGACAAACACCGGGATATCGCTGCGCACGGCAGGCAGCAGGGTCGCCGGATGCAGCACTTTGGCGCCAAAGGTGGCCATTTCCGCTGCCTCTTCAAAGGCGATGACGTCGATGCGTTTCGCCGCCGGCGCGACGCGCGGGTCGGTAGTATAGATCCCCGGGACATCGGTCCAGATATCGACGCGGGTGGCATTCAGCGCTTCGCCGAGCAGAGCGGCGGTATAATCGCTGCCGCCGCGGCCGAGGGTGGTGGTGCGGCCTTTCGCTTCGCTGCCGATAAAGCCCTGGGTCACCACCAGGCCTTCCGCCAGGCGCGGCGCCAGCTGCTGCTGGGTCAGTTCGGCGACGGCGGCGATGTCCGGTTCGGCGCGGCCAAAGCGATCGTTAGTGCGCAGCACTTTACGGGCGTCAAACCACTGCGCCTGAATACCGCGTTCACGCAGAATTTCCACAAACAGCAGGGTGGACATCAGTTCGCCATGGCTGACCAGTTCGTCAGTCAGGGCGGTTGAGGAGGCGAGCGCGGCGGCTTCCGCCAGCGTCGTGATATTTTCCAGCAAGCGCTCAATCTCTTCGCGGATCACGTTGGGATAACGCAAACGCTCCAGAATATTGAACTGGATCTGACGCAGAGCGTCCAGCTGGGAAAAACGTTCGGTGGGTTCCAGCCCTCCCGCTAAGGCCACCAGAATGTTGGTCACGCCGGCAGAGGCGGAGAGCACAACAATACGGGTATTGGCATCGAGCAGCGCCACATCGATGCTGCGGTTCATTGCGTCAAAATCAGCAACGCTGGTGCCGCCAAATTTGGCGACGACTAGATCTGTCATAACAACCTCGTGTCAGGGGGCCTGACTTATTAAAACGATTCCTGAGCACCGATCCTGGCAGGGGCTGGACGCCGCCGGATCGCAACAAAATGTCTTAATAAGCCAGGCCAAATTATTCAGCCATGGCACAAGGGAAGAGCGATAAACAGGGTGGCGCAGAGTGATAAACAACTACGATGTCACCCAGAAGTGCTCCACCTTGTAGACCCGACTCACCGCTTTGGGCGCTGAGGTGTTCGGGTATGAAACGCCCGACTGCGAACGTTTCTGGTGACAACCCAGGGGATTCAGCCCCTGTGGCCGGCGAGGAGCGTGACCAGACGCTCTTTCACCTCGGCGTTGCTCCCCCTCACGTATCTTCCCCGGACTGGTTCCTCCAATACGGTTACCTGGGCAACGCACCTCTTCTGGCAATTACTGACGTCTTTCACCTGGCCGGGGGAACAGGGACATTATATCCCCCGCGAATACCCTTTCGCTGTAGCGTGAAATGCGCGAGCAATAGATACCTACCAATACGTAAGCACTGCGGATATATAAAGGCTTAACGCCAGCTATGTCAACGCTGCGGTTATGCGGATTTTTCATGCCTCTGCGGCTAACAGAAAAAAGCCTTATGATAGCTATACTAATGGGGCTTTTTACTCCGTTTTGACCCGATTCCTGACCGGCGTCAGGGTCAAGTCACAAAAATCATCACAATTTTCCGTCACCGGCGCTACAATCGACCGAAGTCACAATCTCAAATCAGAAGAGTATTGCTAATGAAAAACATCAACCCAACGCAGACCTCTGCCTGGCAGGCATTACAGAAACACTTCGACGAAATGAAAGATGTCACTATCAGCGAGCTTTTCGCCAAAGATAGCGACCGTTTTTCTAAATTTTCCGCGACGTTCGACGATCTGATGCTGGTGGACTTCTCCAAAAACCGCATCACTGAAGAGACGCTGGCTAAACTGCAGGATCTGGCGAAAGAGACTGACCTGGCGGGCGCTATCAAGTCGATGTTCTCAGGTGAGAAGATCAACCGCACCGAAGACCGCGCGGTACTGCACGTCGCGCTGCGTAACCGCAGCAATACGCCGATTGTGGTTGATGGCAAAGATGTGATGCCGGAAGTGAACGCTGTGCTGGAGAAGATGAAAACCTTCTCCGAAGCGATTATCTCCGGTAGCTGGAAAGGCTACACCGGCAAACCGATCACCGACGTGGTTAACATCGGCATCGGCGGCTCCGACCTCGGTCCTTTCATGGTGACCGAGGCGCTGCGTCCGTATAAAAACCACCTCAACATGCACTTTGTCTCTAACGTCGATGGCACCCATATCGCCGAAGTGCTGAAGAACGTGAATCCGGAAACGACTCTGTTCCTGGTGGCGTCCAAGACTTTCACTACCCAGGAAACCATGACCAACGCCCACAGCGCGCGCGACTGGTTCCTGGCAACCGCGGGCGACGACAAGCACGTGGCGAAACACTTCGCCGCGCTTTCCACCAACGCGAAAGCGGTTGGCGAGTTCGGCATCGACACCGCCAACATGTTCGAATTCTGGGACTGGGTTGGCGGCCGTTACTCCCTGTGGTCGGCGATTGGTCTGTCCATCATTCTCTCCGTGGGCTTCGACAACTTCGTTGAGCTGCTGTCCGGCGCGCATGCGATGGATAAGCACTTCTCCACCACTCCGGCGGAGAAAAACCTGCCGGTGCTGCTGGCGCTGATCGGCATCTGGTACAACAACTTCTTCGGTGCGGAAACCGAAGCGATTCTGCCGTACGACCAGTACATGCACCGCTTTGCCGCTTACTTCCAGCAGGGCAACATGGAGTCCAACGGTAAGTATGTTGACCGTAACGGCCACGCGGTAGACTACCAGACTGGCCCAATCATCTGGGGTGAGCCGGGCACCAACGGTCAGCACGCGTTCTACCAGCTGATCCACCAGGGCACCAAAATGGTACCGTGCGATTTCATCGCTCCGGCTATCACCCACAACCCGCTGTCTGACCACCATCAGAAACTGCTGTCTAACTTCTTCGCCCAGACCGAGGCCCTGGCCTTTGGTAAATCCCGCGAAGTGGTTGAGCAGGAATATCGCGATCAGGGTAAAGACCCGGCGACCCTGGAGCACGTGGTGCCGTTCAAAGTGTTCGAAGGTAACCGCCCGACTAACTCCATCCTGCTGCGTGAGATCACCCCGTTCAGCCTCGGGGCGCTGATTGCCCTGTACGAGCACAAAATCTTCACCCAGGGCGCGATCCTCAACATCTTCACCTTTGACCAGTGGGGCGTTGAGCTGGGCAAACAGCTGGCTAACCGCATCCTGCCGGAGCTGAAAGACGGCAGCGAAGTTAGCAGCCACGACAGCTCTACTAACGGCCTGATTAACCGTTATAAAGCCTGGCGCGCATAACGCTTGCGCAGCTAAGACGGAATGCCGACCCTTTGGTCGGCATTTTTATTTATAGCCGCCGCAGCAGCCTCGCCGGATTCCCCGCCCACACGCCTTTCTCGGTAATGGACTTCGTTACCACGCTGCCCGCGCCTATCACCACCCCATCGCAGATGCTGACGGCCAGAATCGTGGCGCCGCTGCCGATCGACACGTCATCGCCAATCTCGATCCGCCCCCAGCTGGCGCGGTCGGCGTTTGGTTTACCCTCGCGAAACAGGTCGTTGGCAAACATCACGCCGTGACCGATAAAGCAGCGCTGGCCGATGGTGACGTACTCGCAGATAAAGGTATGGGACTGAATTTTACTGTTCGCGCCGATGCGGGTATTCCCCTGGATCTCAACGAACGGCCCGACGAAGACGTTATCGCCGAGCTGGCAATCATAGAGGTTGGCGGGCTGGTAAATAACGACATTTTCCCCACAAACGACGTTACGTACGCCGGTATCACGAAGCTCAGGCATAGTTCCTCTCAAATCGGTTTGGCCAGAATATGTAAGGTGCTTTGCTGGCTGGCGGAGTGGAAAATCGTGTCTCTGATGTGCTTCATCCCCTGGCGTTCGTAAAAACGGCGCGCGGCGGGATTCGCGGCGAGTACTTCCAGCCACAGCCAACTTTCACCGGCCGTTTTTGCTCGCGTCTCGACGGCGTGAAAAATATGCTCGCCGTAGCGGTGGCCAGTCTTCCCCGGCATCAGGTAGAGCTTATGCAGCAGCGTACCAATCTTGCCGTCGTCAGCCATTCGCTGCTGATAGCTATATTTAGCGAAACCAACAGGAGAGGGGGCTTCGGCGATGAGCCAGTGTTGGGTCGCATCCGCAAGACTCCGACGTAGCGCATCTTCGGCATATTCTTGCTTAAGAAATAACGCCAGTTCATCGGCATCGCGCCAGAGATGAGCAAAGTGGTGATGATAGCTGGCATAGCCCATCGCGCTAAGCTGGGGCGCGTCCTCGGGACATGCCTGTCGAATAGTTAACATGCTGCGTTCCTCGCGTCGTTCTGCGGCTATATTGCCTGTAAAGTGAACAATGTGGAACGACAAAAATCGGTGGGAGAAGGCTGGAGGCGCTCCCTCCAGCTTGGGGGTTAGCGGGCGAAAGCGATCGCTTCGATTTCGACGCCGGCATCTTTCGGTAACCTTGCTACCTCCACACAGGAGCGCGCCGGAAAGGCCGCCTGGTGTTCGATAAAGAAGGCCTCGTAGGCGGCATTGATGGCGGCAAAATCCGCCAGGTCTTTGACAAACACCGTAGTTTTAACGATCTGCCCGACCGTGAGTCCGGCAGCTTCAACGATGGCTTTCACATTTTCCAGTGATTGCCGCGCCTGTTCGGCAATGTCCTCGGGCATGGTGCCGTCCAGCGGATTAATCGGCAGCTGACCGGAGGTGATGGTCATCGCGCCGAGATTGACGCCCTGCACGTACGGGCCGATAGCGGCAGGCGCGTCAGCGGTGGTAATAATCATACGGTTTATCCTTCAAACGGTTACATAAAATAATTTAACAACACCAGCGAGCCGACGCCGCTCACTACCACCCACACCAGGCCTAAACGGAAGCTGGCGAGCGTGCAGATGATGGCGGCGATCACCTTCGGATTTTTTAAGTCGAACTCCATGCTGGAATTCACGCTCAGGATCTGAATGGTGATGATGGCCGGCAGAACGGTGACCGGCACGAAGCGTAGCGTTTTGGTCACCCGCTCGGACATCTGGATCTTGCCGGCCAGGCCGATAAACGAGAAACGGATGAGAAAAGTCACCGCGGCCATGCCCAGCGTCAGGGCGATAAAATAGCTATTACTCATTTTCCATCGCCTCCACTAACGGCATATCGGATTCGGTTTTTGCCATCTGCTTGCGCTCTTCCGCCAGGTCGACGCACAGGCCGGCGAGGACGCCAAGCACTGAGGCGACGACGATACCCAGCGAATAGGGTAGGACCACTAACAGCACGCCGGAAACGGCGGCTACAACCGCGGCGACGGTGCAGGCCTGGCTTTTAATTTGCGGCACCACGATGGCGATAAAGGCGGCGACCATGGCGAAATCAAGACCGTATTTCTCAATGTGGGGAAACGAGGCGCCGACCAGCGCGCCAAGAAAATCAGCCAGCACCCAAATCGCCCAGAAGGTAATCATCGCCGAACCATAAAACAGATATTTTTCCTTTTTATTTCCTTCCATCTCTTTGACGGTGGTGGCATACACCTCGTCGGTGAGCGCATAGGACATAAAGCATTTTTTAAAGAATGAAGCTTCGCGCACGGTGCCGGAAATAGAGGCGCTATACAGCACGTGGCGAAGATTGATAATTAATGTGGTGAAAATAATCACGCCGAGCGTGGCGCCGGTTTTTAACATATTCAGTGCCAGCATTTGCGCCGAGCCGGCAATGACGATCGCCGACCACGCCGTACTCTGCCAGACGCTCATGCCCGCGCTAACGCTTAATGCGCCGACAATAAATGAAAATGGAAAGTCGCCGATGCATAGGGGCATAATAGCGCTGGCGCCGCGGAAGATGACTTTTTTATTCATCTGCTATACCTGCTAATTTATAAATAATAGTGTGGGTAGAGTACGTTAATCGGGGCCTGCTCTTTCAGGCCCGTGAAATGGTATTATTTAGCGACCATAATGCTGATAATTTCTTTATCGGTGAGAGTCATTGGTTTAATCACCAGACGGCACAGGTTATTAATAGTCTGCTCGACATCGGCGCAGACAATACCGTCATTGGCGCCAGCGCAGCTATTTTGCATTGCCATTAGTACCGCCTTAAAGGCGCTGGATACCACTGACGAGACTTTCATCGCGCAGCTGTTGGAAGCGCCATCACAAATCATGCCGGTAATATCGCTGACCATATTAATAATTGCGGTATTAATGGTATTGATGTCGCGGGTAAACAGCCAGGCCATACCGGCGGCGGCGCCCATAGCGGCGGTTGAGGCTGCGCATAGCGCAGATAAGCGCGTATAACGAGAATGAATTGAGATGGCGGTGAGATGAGAGAGAGACAAAGCGCGAGCCAGGGTCTCTTCATCGACGCCGAGATGCTCTGCAACCACCACTACCGGCATGGTTGCTGTAATGCCCTGATTGCCTGAGCCGAAGTTAGACATCGCTACCACCGGCGCGCCGCCCATGCGGGCATCTGAAGCGGCGACGGTGTTGATGATCACCTTGCTTAACAGATCGTTGCTCATCAGGCCGTTTTTCACTGCGTCAGAAAAGGTACCGTTAATGTTCAGGCCATATTTTTTTGTTTTGCCTTCTGCCGCCAGCGCGGAGTTTAAGCGCGCGGCGTCGAGAATAAAGCGAATATCATTAAAGTCGACGCGATTAATAAATTCGTAAGCCTGTTGTAGCGAGAAAGTGGGCAGCGTTTCGCGCTGGGTGCGCGTATTCTGTTTTTCGCTTAATGGCTGCGGCTGGCCATTAATATAAAGTTCGACCACGTTGGTGTGGGTTCCTTTGACCACGACACGACAGCAATTCTCGCCAGCAGAGAGGGTTAAATCGAGATGGATAAAATCCGGGGTCTCTTCGACGGCAATATCAACGGCGTTATTGGCGATCAGCTTCTGCGCCATTTCAACGTGTCGCGGAGTGATATCTTCCAGCGTTTTTAATCCCTTTTGCGGGTCGCCGCCAAATGCGCCAATTGCGGCTGCCAGCGGTACACCGCAAACGGTGGTGCCGGGTATGGTGACGCCCATCGCGTTTTTATAAAGATTGGCGGAAATAAAACCGCTAATTTTAGTGCAAGGCTGATCCAGATATTGTGCGGCGTAGGCGGCCGCGAAGGAAATAGCGACGGGTTCAGTACAACCTAAAGCCGGGGCGACCTCTTGTTTGAGCCATTTTACGTACAGGGAAGCGTTATCGGTGTTCATAATGATTTAATGTCCAAAATTAAATTTTATTCAGCTGCGATAATGCTAAGACAAAAGATAAGAAAAAACTTACCCTAATAACCATAAAAAGACTGTGGTTTGGAGAAAAATTTTATCTTACGGGAGGTTTTAAGATATACCTGTTTCAAAAAGTAAACTTTTTATATTTCAGTTAGTTGGGCTGATTCGTTCTAAGCGTAATGGATGATTTTGTTAATCTGCTCACAGCGTTGCTGGAAGGACAATTTTCTCTTGTTCGTACTTTTCGAATCAATAGCCCGGAGATAGCGTAAGACGAATGAATCATAGGTAGATCTGGATCACACTTTTGCGCTATACAGATCGACAACGTTCATGCATTTGAGGTGTCACTATGCCGTCGGTATATCGTCCGCTGGTTAATTTCGTTGCGAAGGCCATGCAGGCCGTGCTGAATCTGGCACTGCTGTGCCTGGGAATTATTCTGGTGGTGTTCCTGGGAAAGGAGACCCTGCATCTGGCGCACGTACTGTTTACGCCGGAGCCGGTGAGTAAGTACAAGCTGGTCGAAGGGCTGGTGGTCTATTTTCTCTACTTTGAGTTTATCGCGCTGATTGTTAAATATTTTGAATCCGGTTTTCACTTTCCACTGCGCTATTTCGTCTATATCGGTATTACCGCAATTGTGCGGCTTATTATCGTCGATCATGAGTCGCCGCTGGCGGTTCTCATTTACTCCGCGGCGATCCTGATCCTGGTGATTACGCTCTGGCTGTGTAACTCCAATCGCCTGAAACGCGAATAAAAAAAAGCGGCCTCCAGGGCCGCTGACCAACAGTCACAAATAGAATTTATGTAGGGTCCAGTTGAGGATAGCAGTGGCATTGACCTTACTTTTTCAGCTGAGGGCGACGGCGACAATACCCGGTTGGGGTCGTGTATTGCGGCTAGACCGTCGGCCCTCCTCTGAAATTTGGGGCCGGTGTTACAAAAAAATTAACCTTTCACTCCACCCGCCGTCAGGCCATTAACCAGCCAGCGCTGCGCCAGCAGGAAGACAACCGTGATCGGAATGGCGGAGAGCACCGCCGCGGCGGCAAAGTCGCCCCACAGATAGTTCTGCGGGTTGAGATACTGTTGCATACCTACCGCCAGGGTATAGCTGTTCACATCGCGCAGCAGCAGCGAGGCGACCGGCACTTCGGTGATGGCCGCGATGAACGACAGAATAAACACGACTGCCAGAATCGGCACCGACAGCGGCAGCAGCACCAGACGGAAAGCCTGCCATGGGGTCGCGCCATCCAGCGCCGCCGCTTCTTCCAGCGAGCCATCGATGGTTTCGAAGTAGCCTTTAATCGTCCAGACGTGCAGCGCGATACCGCCCATGTAGGCAAAGATGACGCCGCCGTGGGTGTTGAGGCCGACGAACGGGATGTACTGGCCCAGGCGGTCAAACAACGCGTACAGGGCAACCAGCGACAGCACCGCCGGGAACATCTGGAAAATCAGCATCCCTTTCAGCAGGGTCGCTTTCCCCGGGAAGCGCATACGGGCGAAAGCGTAGGCGCAGGTGGTGGAGAGAGCGACGATACCGATCGCGGTGATCCCGGCGACCTTAATCGAGTTCCACAGCCACAGCAGGACCGGGAACGGCGGCGGCGTGACGCGGCCATCGGCGTGTTCGACGCTGAAGCCTAACGCCAGACGCCAGTGCTCCCAGGAGATGGTATCCGGGATCAGGCTGCCGGTGGCGAAGTTACCCTCGCGCAGCGAGATGGCGATAACCATCAGCAGCGGAAACATAATCGCGGCGATAAAAATCAGTAGCAGGAGATGCGTGGTAAATAAACGTAGCTTCTGCGATTTGGGTTGGACCATAGCCATTATCGTTATCTCCCTTAATCAAACTTCATGCGCGTGGCTTTCAGATTCACAATCGCTAACGCGCCAACCAGCAGGAAGATTAGCGTTGCGATAGCCGCCGCCAGGCCGAAGTCCTGACCGCCGCCGCCTTCAAAGGCGATGCGATAGGTGTAGCTCACCAGCAGGTCGGTATAACCGGCCGGGGTGGTGGTGCCGAGACGGTCCGGACCGCCGTTGGTCAACAATTGAATCAGGACGAAGTTGTTAAAGTTAAAGGCGAAGCTGGCGATCATCAGCGGCGTTAGCGGCTTAATCAGCAGCGGGAAGGTAATTTTAAAGAAGTTCTGGAACGGGCCGGCGCCATCCATTGCCGACGCTTCGTACAGATCGTCCGGAATCGCCTTCAGCAGCCCCATGCACAGGATCATCATGTACGGGTAGCCCAGCCAGGTGTTGACGATGATGATCATGGTGCGCGCGGTGGTCGGGTCGCTAAACCAGGCCGGCTTAATGCCGAACAGCGTGCTGAGCATCATGTTGATTTCACCAAAGCTCTGGTTGAACAGCCCTTTGAAAATCAGAATCGAAATAAACGACGGTACGGCGTACGGCAGAATCAGCAGGACGCGATAAATCGCTTTGCCTTTCAGCGCTTCCCACTGCACCAGGCAGGCGAGGATCATCCCCACCGCGACGGTCAGCACCACGGTCAGCACCGAGAACACCACCGTCCAGACGAAGATCGCAAAGAACGGTTTCTGAATGCCTTCATCGTGGAAGACGCGGGTAAAGTTGTCCCAGCCGATAGTCACAGTGTAGCCCGGGCTCAGCTTCTCATTGCCCCAGCTGCCGTCGGCGTTAATTGACTGGTAGAAGCCGACGTCGTTGTTCGGGCGGTATTTAACGTGGGTCTGATTGTTGGTCAGTACCCCGTCTTCGCCGAGGGTATACAGAGGCTGGGTACCGGAGAACTGGCGCAGGGAGCTCATGATGACTTTGCTGTCATCCGGCAGCACAGCGGTCAGCTGGTTCAGCGCGGTGCGATTCTGGGTAATCACGCGCAGGTTGGCGCGCTCGCCTTCCGGCAGGGCGTCGGTTTCTTTTAACGCCAGCTTCTGCTCGCCGCCAAATTTAAAGGCGTCAGAAAGGTAGTTTTTACCGCTTTCGCCGTCGGTCAGCGCCAGCTTCCACTCGTCACCCGCAGGGATCAGCGTGAAATTATAGGCTTTGCCGGCCTGGAAGGAACGATCCATCAGCACCTGCTGCGCACGCTCAAAGGTCAGCTGGTTGGTGCTGCTGTAGTTGGTAAACGCGATAGCGATAGTGCAGATCAGCGGAAACAGGACAAACAGGCCCATGCCGGCGAGGCCGGGATAAACATAGCGCCAGGCATAAGCCTTGCGATTAGCGAAAATATACAGGCCAACTGAGCTTAAAATTAGCGTCATGATGGCGAACAGGTACTCCCCCTGGGCGTACATCAAAACAACAAGGTAACCCACCAGCAGGCACAGTAAGCCAATCACAGACCATGTGAGTTGCGGGCTTTGCCACCAGTGTCTCTTTTTAACGGCATCCATGGGGATCATCCTCTACAGCGGTGAAAACTTATTTGTCAGGTGGCGCTTCGCTTACCTGACCTACGGTCCGAGCCGTAGTGGTAGGGCGGGTAGGCGCACGCGCCACCCGCCGTTTTCTTACTTAGTGATACGGCTCTGTGCATCTTTCAGCGCAGCATCGACAGTCTGGCGACCGCTGGCGGCGTTGATAACCGCGGTACGAACGGCATACCAGAAGGCAGACATCTGCGGGATGTTAGGCATGATTTCGCCTTTCTGGGCGTTCGCCATGGTGGCAGCGATGCGCGGATCTTTTTCCAGTTTTTCCTGGAAGGATTTCAGCGCCACGGCACCCAGCGGTTTGTCGTTGTTAACGGCTTCCAGACCCTGATCGGTCATCAGGTAGTTTTCGAGGAACTCTTTGGCCAGCTCTTTGTTCGGGCTGGCGGCGTTGATCCCCGCGCTCAGCACGCCAACGAACGGTTTCGATGGTTTGCCTTTAAAGGTTGGCAGCAGGGTCACGCCGTAGTTAACCTTGCTCTTATCGATGTTAGACCACGCCCACGGACCGTTGATGGTCATCGCGGTTTCGCCTTTGTTGAAGGCCGCTTCCGCGATGGAGTAGTCGGTGTCGGCATTCATGTGCTTGTTCTTGATCAGGTCAACCAGGAAGGTCAGGCCCGCTTTCGCGCCTGCGCTGTCCACGCCGACGTCTTTCACATCGTACTTGCCGTTTTCAAACTTGAACGCGTATCCGCCGTCGGCAGCGATCAGCGGCCAGGTGAAGTACGGTTCCTGCAGGTTGAACATCAGCGCGCTCTTACCTTTCGCTTTCAGTTCTTTATCCAGCGCCGGGATCTCTTCCCAGGTCTTCGGCGGGTTCGGCACCAGGTCTTTGTTGTAAATCAGGGACAGGGCTTCGACTGCGATCGGGTAGGCGATCAGTTTGCCGTTATAGCGAACCGCATCCCAGGTGAACGGATAGAGTTTGTCCTGGAACGCTTTGTCCGGGGTGATTTCCGCCAGCAGGCCCGACTGCGCGTAGCCGCCGAAACGGTCATGCGCCCAGAAGATGATGTCCGGGCCGTCGCCGGTCGCCGCAACCTGCGGGAATTTCTCTTCCAGCTTGTCCGGGTGTTCTACGGAAACTTTAATGCCGGTGTCTTTTTCAAACTTTTTACCCACTTCAGCGAGGCCGTTGTAGCCTTTGTCGCCGTTAATCCAGATAACCAGCTTACCTTCTTCAATTTTTGCGAGGGCAGAGGCGGAAAACATCATCGTGGTCAGTGCCGACAGCGCGAGGATGCGAGCGCCAGTTTTGATTTTCATATACCCGTCCTTTTTGGTGTTGTACTCGTGGATACACTTCGGTGGCTTAACGATGATGAGTTTCCTTTTTTAACAACCCCTTTCCATCCTCCCCAGGTCTACGCCCCACCCGCTGGTTGTGTGATCTCCATTGCAAAAACGGCCGTATTGCGTCCTGGAGCACAGAAAAAAGCGCCCAATTTTGTCGCCTCCATCACGAAATCACGCTCCGGCCGCCATCCCCCGCGGCGAGAGCCAATCTCTCATCCTCCCATCTCCTCCCCCATAAAAAAGCCGGGGGGTGGAGGATTTGCCTGCGTAATGAATGCCGCATAGTCGACCCATCTTGAATGTGACTGTTAGTGACAGGTTGTAATGAAGGGAGAAGGGCATGGCGAGCGTACAGCTGCGAAATGTAACGAAAGCCTGGGGTGACGTGGTGGTATCGAAAGATATCAATCTCGATATCCACGAAGGGGAATTCGTCGTGTTTGTCGGGCCATCGGGCTGCGGCAAATCTACCCTGCTGCGTATGATTGCCGGGTTAGAAACTATTACCAGCGGGGACCTGTTTATCGGTGACACCCGCATGAACGAGATCCCACCGGCAGAACGCGGCGTTGGGATGGTATTCCAGTCTTATGCACTCTATCCCCACCTTTCCGTTGCGGAAAATATGTCGTTTGGCCTGAAGCTGGCCGGCGCGAAAAAAGATCTGATTAACCAGCGGGTGACTCAGGTTGCGGAAGTGCTGCAGCTGGCCCATCTGCTGGAGCGTAAACCGAAAGCCCTCTCCGGCGGTCAGCGCCAGCGCGTGGCGATTGGTCGTACGCTGGTGGCAGAGCCAAGCGTTTTCCTGCTGGATGAGCCGCTTTCCAACCTCGATGCCGCCCTGCGCGTCCAGATGCGTATCGAAATCTCCCGTCTGCATAAGCGACTGGGCCGCACCATGATCTATGTCACCCACGATCAGGTGGAAGCGATGACCCTCGCCGACAAGATCGTGGTCCTCGACGCCGGCCGTGTGGCGCAGGTTGGGAAACCGCTGGAGCTCTATCACTATCCGGCTGACCGCTTCGTTGCCGGCTTCATTGGTTCACCGAAGATGAACTTCCTGCCGGTCAAAGTCACCGCGACGGCTATCGATCAGGTGCAGGTTGAACTGCCGAACCGTCAGCAAATCTGGCTACCGGTGGACAGCGCCAACGTGCAGGCGGGCGCCAATATGTCCTTAGGTATTCGACCGGAGCATTTACTGCCCAGCGATATCGCCGATGTAACCCTTGAAGGCGAGGTCCAGGTCGTCGAACAGCTCGGTCACGAAACGCAAATTCATATCCAGATCCCCGCCATCCGTCAGAACCTGGTTTACCGCCAGAACGACGTGGTGTTGGTAGAAGAGGGAGCCACATTCGCTATCGGTTTGCCGCCAGAACGTTGCCATTTATTCCGTGAGGATGGCACCGCTTGTCGTCGGCTGCATAAAGAGCCGGGCGTGTAAGGCTTCCCATTAAAAAAGCGCGAACCCGGCTGGCGATATACCGGCGAAGCGTGCAAAGAAAAGCAATGATCTCAGGAGATAGAATGATGATTACTCTGCGCAAACTTCCTCTGGCGGTCGCCGTCGCAGCAGGCGTGATGTCTGCTCAGGCGCTGGCTGTCGATTTCCATGGCTACGCGCGTTCCGGCATTGGCTGGACCGGCAGCGGCGGCGAGCAACAGTGCTTCAAAGCGACCGGCGCTCAAAGTAAATACCGTCTTGGTAACGAATGTGAAACCTATGCGGAACTGAAGCTGGGCCAGGAGCTGTGGAAGGAAGGGGATAAGAGTTTTTATTTCGATACTAACGTTGCCTATTCCGTGAATCAGGAAGATGACTGGGAAAGCACCTCTCCGGCGTTCCGTGAAGCCAACATCCAGGGTAAAAACCTGATCGACTGGCTGCCGGGCTCCACGCTGTGGGCGGGTAAACGCTTCTATCAGCGTCATGACGTTCACATGATCGACTTCTACTACTGGGATATCTCCGGCCCGGGTGCAGGTCTGGAAAACGTTGACCTTGGCTTCGGTAAGCTCTCTCTGGCCGCTACCCGTAACTCAGAAAGCGGCGGCTCTTATACTTTCTCCAGCGATGACACCAAAAAATATGCTGCGAAAACTGCCAACGACGTCTTTGATATCCGTCTGGCGGGTCTGGAAACCAACCCGGGCGGCGTGCTGGAGTTAGGGGTCGATTACGGCCGTGCTAACCCGCAGGATGACTATCGCCTGGAAGACGGCGCGTCGAAAGACGGCTGGATGTGGACCGGTGAACATACTCAGTCTATCTGGGGCGGCTTCAACAAGTTTGTGGTTCAGTACGCCACTGACGCAATGACCTCCTGGAACAGCGGCCACTCTCAGGGGACCAGCATCGATAACAACGGCAGCATGATCCGCGTTCTGGATCACGGCGCGATGGACTTCAACGATGACTGGGGCCTGATGTACGTGGCAATGTACCAGGACGTGGATCTGGACAGCAAGAACGGTTCTACCTGGTACACCGTGGGTGTCCGTCCGATGTACAAATGGACGCCGATCATGAGCACCCAGCTGGAAATCGGTTACGACAACGTGAAATCCCAGCGTACCAGCGAAAACAACAACCAGTACAAAATTACTCTGGCTCAACAGTGGCAGGCAGGCAACAGCGTCTGGTCTCGTCCGGCTATCCGTATCTTCGCAACCTACGCGAAGTGGGATGAAAACTGGGGCTACAGCAACACCTCCGGTCTGCAGACGAAAGACAGCAGCGGAAGCGGCGCTTTCACCTCCAGCCGCGGTGACGACAGCGAAGTTACCTTCGGTGCCCAGATGGAAGTGTGGTGGTAATACCGTCCGCAGGACGGGTGTAACCTGGGAGGGGCGTCAGCCCCTCCTGATTATTCAGGGTTAGCGCGCTATTGCCTGGCTACCGCTAAACCGATGCTATCCAAGGTGAGAAGAATGAAAATGAAGAAAACTCTCGTCGCTCTGTGTTTATCCGCAGGGATGTTGGCATGCGTGCCGGGGATGAGCCTTGCCGATGTTAACTTTGTACCGCAGAACACCAGCGCCGCGCCGGCTATTCCAGCCAGCGCGCTGCAGCAGCTGATCTGGACGCCTGCCGATCAATCAAAGACGCAGAGCGTTGATTTAACTACCGGCGGTCAACGCCTGGATGTCCCGGGGATCGTCGGACCGGTCGCCGCCTGGAGCGTGCCGGCCAATATCGGTGAGCTGACCCTGACGCTCGACAGCGAACTGAACAAACATAAGCAGATTTTTGCGCCGAACGTGCTGATTCTCGACCAGAACATGACGCCCGCGGCGTTCTTCCCCAGCAATTACTTTACCTATCAGCAGCCGGGCGTGATGACCGCTGACCGCCTGGGCGGCGTGATGCGCCTGACCCCGGCGCTGGGCCAGCAAAAGCTCTATGTGCTGGTGTTTACCACTGAAAAAGATCTCCAGCAGACCACGACCCTGCTGGATCCGGCGAAAGCCTATGCCAAAGGCGCCGGCAATGCGGCCCCGGATATCCCGGATCCGATCGCTAAACATACCACCGATGGCGTGCTGAAGCTGAAAGTGAAAACTAATAGCACTTCCAGCGTGCTGGTGGGGCCGCTGTTCGGCTCCTCCGGCCCGGGTCCGGTAACCGTCGGCAACACCGCGGCGCCGGTAGCCGCGCCAGCCGCCGCCGCGGCGCCGGCCGCCAAAAGCGAACCGATGCTCAGCGATACCGAAACCTACTTCAACAATGGTATTAAGCAGGCGGTGAAACAAGGTGACATCGACAAAGCCCTGAAATTGATGAACGAAGCTGAGCGCCTCGGCTCGAAATCCGCTCGTTCCACCTTTATCAGCAGTGTAAAAGGCAAGGGGTAATCGTCTCCCCACAATGCTGATGTTTAGGCACAGCCTTTAGGTGCATCCTCCGGGATGCACCTTTTTTTGCACGCGCGGCAGCCTGTTGCATGGCTGTTGCGTGAATGATCGTATATTGACGTTTGCCCGCCACCAACCGCCTATTCTGCGATACAATGCTTTCACGTTATGTACCGGAGAATCAGGCATGTCCCATCCTGCGCTTACGCGACTGCGTGCGCTGCGCTATTTTGCCGTTATGCCATCCCTGCCGCCGCCGCTAAGTGACTGGCTGCTGCTGGAGGACTCAATGACCCAGCGCTTTGAACAACAAGGAAAGCAGGTCACCGTGACCCTGGTTAACGAAGGGTATATCGGCCGTGACGCGCTGACTGACGAAGCGGCGCTGCTGCCCGACGAGCCGCGCTACTGGCTGCGGGAGATTATACTCAATGCCGATGGCGAGCCCTGGCTGGCCGGGCGCACGGTGGCGCCGGAGTCGACGCTGTGTGGTCCGGAGCTGGCGCTACAGCAGCTCGGGCAAACTCCGCTGGGCCGATACCTGTTTACGTCGTCGACATTAACCCGCGATTTTATTGAAATTGGTCGCGATGCAGCGCTGTGGGGGCGTCGTTCCCGCCTGCGGCTGAGCGGCAAACCCCTGCTGCTGACCGAGCTTTTTTTGCCTGCGTCGCCGTTGTACTAAGAGGAAGAAAAAATGGAGTGGAGTCTGTCGCAGAATAAGCTGTTGGCGTTTCATCGCCTGATGCGCACTGACAAACCGATCGGCGCTTTGCTGCTGCTGTGGCCGACGCTGTGGGCGCTATGGGTGGCCTCGCCGGGCGTCCCGCCGCTGTGGATCCTGGCGGTATTCGTCGCCGGCGTCTGGCTGATGCGCGCCGCCGGCTGCGTGGTGAATGACTATGCCGACCGAAAATTTGATGGTCACGTAAAGCGTACCGCCCGCCGTCCGCTGCCGAGCGGCGATGTTACCGAGAAAGAGGCGCGAACGCTGTTTATCGTGCTGGTGCTGCTCTCTTTCCTGTTGGTGCTCACCCTTAACACCATGACCATTCTGCTGTCGGTGGCGGCGCTGGCGCTGGCGTGGGTCTATCCGTTTATGAAGCGCTACACTCATCTGCCGCAGGTGGTGCTGGGCGCGGCCTTTGGCTGGTCGATCCCGATGGCCTTCTCGGCCGTCAGCGAATCGCTGCCGCTGAGCTGCTGGCTGATGTTCCTCGCCAATATTCTGTGGGCGGTGGCCTACGATACCCAGTATGCGATGGTGGATCGCGATGACGACGTTAAGATCGGCATCAAGTCGACGGCGATCCTGTTTGGCGAAAACGATCGTCTGATTATCGGTATCCTGCAGGTGGCCGTACTGGCGCTGATGGGCGCGGTGGGTTGGCTGAATGGGCTGGGCTGGGAATATTACTGGTCGCTGTTCGTGGCGGCGGGTCTGTTTGGCTGGCAGCAGAAGCTTATCTTCAATCGCGACCGCGATAACTGCTTCAAAGCGTTTATGAACAATAACTACGTCGGGCTGGTGCTGTTCCTCGGCCTGGCGATGAGCTATCTGTAACCTCCTGTCCGCTGCCCCCCGGCATTCCGGGGGGCAGCAAACGCCGCGTTACGCGTCGTCCTGCGTGACGCTCTCAATGGTCAGTCGGACATCCGACGTAATCAAATCCGCCAGCATCCGATAAACCTTCAGGGTCTCTTCCGGCTCGGCGTCGCCGGTGTCGCTGATATAGCCTTCATCGCGCAGGGTCAACACCAGGGTGCTGAACACCGCTTTGTCGAAGAACTCCGGCGCATTGATGCCGTGTAGCACCGACAGACGCTGGGCCACGGTGCGACTCTCTTTTTCCAGCGAGCTGCGGTTGATGGCCGGGTTAGCGCTCAGCAGCCAGAAGGTGATGGCATAGCGCTGCAGCGTCTCGCGGGCGCCAGCGGCCAGCAGCTGCAGGGAGCGAGAGTGCGACGGGTTGAGGCTCATGACATCGCCATCGACGACGATCAGCTCCTGACGCAGCATCTCGGCAATCAGCGCATCCACCACTCCGGCCAGCTCCGCTTTTTCCCAGCGCAGGAACAGCTCGGCCTTGAGGAACGGATAGAGTGTTTCCACATGACGCAGCACTTCGGCGCGGTTGAGATGACGATGCTGAGTCACCAGAGCGGCTAACAGCGACGGCATCACCAGCATATGGGCGATATTGTTGCGATAGTAGGTCATCAGCACCGCCTGCTCGCGCGGCAGGATGATGATGTCGCCAATGGTGTCCTTCTCCACTTCGAACTTGTTCATCTGCAGCGCATGATCGATGAGCTCGTTGGCCGAAGCGGATGGGGCGGTCGCATCCGGAGAATAGGGCACATTGCGCAGCAGCGCGAGGTAGCACTCTAACTGCTGGGTGAGCTGCTCACGGGTCAGCGAACGCTGGCGGGAGGCCAGTAGCGCCGTACAGCACAGGTTCATGGCGTTGGCCGCGCCGGCGTTATTGATGCGCACCATCAGGTCAGCGGCGATGCTATTCACCGTCGGCGTCAGCCAGGAGGGGCGAACCGCTTCGATCGGGTCGATCGCTTCCCGCCAATCCGGCACATGCTGGTTAAGATAGGTCATCAGCGGCAGCGGTTCGCCGAAGTTAACGTAACCCTGGCCCAGGTTGCGCAGCTTGCTTAAACCGCGCACCATCTGCGGCAGACTCTCTTTCTCTTTAGTGGCGCCGCGCAGCTCTTTGGCGTAGGTTCCTACCTCCATCACGTGCTCATAGCCGATGTAAATCGGCACCAGGGTGATCGGTCGGGTTCCGCCGCGCAGCATCGCCTGGATGGTCATCGACAGCGTACCGGTCTTCGGATCGAGCAGGCGGCCGGTACGGGAGCGGCCGCCTTCGACGAAATACTCCACGGAATAGCCGCGGCTGAACAGTTCGCCAAGGTATTCGCGGAACACGGTGGAATAGAGTTTGTTGCCCTTAAAGGTGCGGCGAATAAAGAAGGCGCCGAGGCGGCGGAAGATCGGCCCGGCCGGCCAGAAGTTTAGGTTGATGCCCGCCGCGATATGCGGAGGGACCAGCCCCTGATGGTACAGGACGTAGGAGAGCAGCAGATAGTCCATGTGGCTGCGGTGGCAGGGGACATAGACAATTTCATGGCCGTCGTGCGCCAACTGGCGTACGCGCTCGGCGTTATGCACGTTGATGCCCTGGTACAGGCGGTTCCAGGTGAAGCCGAGAATGCGGTCGGTCAGGCGGATCATCTCGTATGAGAAGTTCGCCGCAATCTCTTCCATCAGCGCGATAGCGTTCTGCTGTGCCTTCTCGTGCGAAATTTTCTTGCTGCGCGCTTCGTCTTCCACCGCGCGGGCAATCGCTTTCGAGGCCAGCAGTTTATTAAACAGATCCTGGCGGGCCGGCAGACGCGGGCCGACGGCGGCCAGCCGCTGGCGGGCAAAATGCATGCGAGCGACGCGAGCCAGCTTCTGGGCGATGATCTTATCGGTACCGTGCTCATCCGCCATGCGGCGCAGCGAAACGGACGGCGAGAAGCGCACGAAACTGTCGCGGCCGAGCCAGGAGACGGCGAAAAATTTCTGAATGCCGTTCAGCATCCGCAGCGGCGGATTGACTTCTCCTTTCTCGCGACCCGGCGAACGGCCGAACATGACCGAAACCGGCACCATTTGCACATCGAGGTCCGGATGGTTGCGGTGCAGATCGAGGTAATCGTGGAACAGCTTGATGGACTCTTCTTTTGGCGTGTAATAAGTAAATACGCGCGGCCCACCGTGGATGAATACGTAACGCGGCAGCAGGGCGCCGTCGATTTCCAGCGGTTCAAGCGGGTCAGGTAAATCATGCGCCAGGCATTGGGCGCGCAGCGTCAGCAGGTCTGCCTTCGAATTATAGGGCAGGACGTACATGACCGGACGCGAGGTATCGAGTCCTAATTCCTGGGCAGGCTCTGCCGGAATAGACTTGCTTTTTACCAGCACCTGTAATGGTAAATTCAGTAATTTATAGTAAATTCGTTGCCAGCCGGACATAAACGATGTGAAGCCTCTGGTTAATCATGCAAATGCGCGGCAAGAATAACAGAAAGTGGGCAAAATTTCCGTTACCACGCGGCAAACGCGCACACTCATCGACGTCATTTACGTAAAAAGGTTTTGTGATGGCCAATAATACCACCGGGTTAACCCGGATCATTAAGGCGGCAGGTTACTCCTGGAAAGGATTTCGCGCGGCGTGGATCAACGAGGCTGCGTTTCGTCAGGAAGGCGTCGCCGCTATCGTGGCCGTCGCGGTAGCCTGCTGGCTGGACGTCGACGCCATCACCCGCGTATTGCTGATTGGCTCGGTCCTGCTAGTGATGATAGTCGAAATTCTCAACAGCGCGATTGAAGCGGTTGTGGACCGTATCGGCTCGGATTTTCACGAGCTTTCAGGGCGCGCCAAAGATATGGGGTCGGCGGCGGTTCTGCTGGCGATTATCATCGCGCTGATCACCTGGGGAACGCTGCTGTGGAGCCATTATCACTAACGTTCTTCGCTAACCCTCGCAAAATATGAACAATCCGCCGATTTTTGTGTGCCATGTGGTTCCAAAATCACCGTTAGCTGTATATACTCACAGCATAACTGTATATACACCCAGGGGGCGGAATGAAAGCGTTAACGACCAGGCAGCAAGAGGTGTTTGATCTCATTAGGGATCATATCAGCCAGACGGGCATGCCGCCGACGCGTGCGGAAATTGCTCAGCGCTTGGGGTTCCGTTCCCCAAACGCGGCGGAAGAACACCTGAAAGCGCTGGCGCGTAAAGGCGCGATCGAGATCGTCTCCGGCGCTTCTCGCGGTATTCGCCTGCTGACGGAAGAAGAGCAAGGCCTGCCGCTGATCGGCCGCGTCGCCGCCGGTGAGCCGCTGCTGGCGCAGCAGCATATTGAAGGCCACTATCAGGTCGACCCGTCGATGTTTAAGCCCAACGCCGATTTCCTGCTGCGCGTCAGTGGGATGTCGATGAAAGACATCGGTATTCTGGATGGCGATTTGCTGGCGGTCCACAAAACCCAGGATGTGCGTAACGGCCAGGTGGTTGTCGCGCGTATCGATGAAGAAGTGACGGTGAAGCGCCTGAAAAAGCAGGGCAATGTCGTTGAACTGTTGCCGGAAAACAGCGAGTTTTCCCCGATCGTCGTCGATCTGCGCCAGCAGAGTTTTACCATTGAGGGTCTGGCCGTTGGCGTGATCCGTAATGGAGAATGGCTGTAGCGCCTGCCTCTGCGCAGCGTCATCTGTTGCGTGACGCTGCGACGTTTTTCCTCAATCAGGTCCTCAAACATGCTGCTCAACGCTGCCGATAAAGCGCTGTGGCGTCTTGCCCTCCCTATGATTTTCTCCAACATCACCGTCCCGCTGCTGGGGCTGGTGGATACGGCGGTGATCGGCCACCTGGACAGCCCGGTATACCTCGGCGGCGTAGCGGTCGGGGCGACGGCCACCAGTTTCCTCTTCATGCTGCTGTTGTTCCTGCGCATGAGCACCACCGGGCTCACCGCTCAGGCCTGGGGCGCCAAAGATCCGCAGCGCCTGGCGCGGGCGCTGGTGCAGCCGCTGGCCCTGGCGCTGGGCGCCGGGGTGCTGATTATCCTGCTTCGCCTGCCGCTAATTGACCTCGCTCTGCATATTGTCGGCGGCAGCGAGGCGGTGCTTGAGCAGGCGAGACGGTTTCTCGAAATTCGCTGGCTCAGCGCCCCCGCCTCGCTGGCCAACCTGGTGCTGCTCGGCTGGCTGCTGGGCGTCCAGTACGCCCGGGCGCCGGTTATTCTGCTGGTGGTGGGTAATCTGTTGAATATTGTGCTCGATCTGTGGCTGGTGATGGGCCTGCGGATGAACGTCCAGGGAGCGGCGCTGGCCACGGTCACCGCGGAGTACGCCACCCTCATTATTGGCCTGCTGATGGCGAAGCGGGTGCTGACGCTGCGCGGCGTGTCGCTGGCGATGCTGAAAAACGCCTGGCGCGGGGATCTGCGCCGTTTATTGGCGTTGAATCGGGACATCATGCTGCGCTCTCTGCTGCTGCAGCTGTGCTTTGGCGCGCTGACCGTATTCGGCGCCCGTCTGGGCAGCGACATCGTGGCGGTTAACGCCGTACTGATGACCATGCTGACCTTTACCGCCTACGCGCTGGATGGCTTTGCCTATGCCGTGGAGGCTCACTCCGGCCAGGCTTACGGCGCGCGCGACGGTAGCCAGTTGCTGGAGGTGTGGCGGGCGGCCTGCCGGCAGTCCGGCATGGTGGCGCTGGCGTTTGCCCTGATTTACAGCCTGGCGGGGCAGTACATTATCGCGTTGTTAACCTCACTGCCTTCCCTGCAGCAGCTGGCCGATCGCTATCTGATCTGGCAGACGATCCTGCCGGTGGTCGGCGTCTGGTGCTATCTGCTGGACGGCATGTTTATCGGCGCGACGCGCGGCGCTGAGATGAGGAACAGTATGGCGGTCGCCGCGGCGGGGTTTGCCGTGACGCTGCTTACGCTACCGGTGCTTGGCAACCATGGTCTGTGGCTGGCGCTGGCGGTGTTCCTCGCCCTGCGCGGCCTGTCGCTGGCGCTGATCTGGCGTCGTCACTGGCGACGCGGCACATGGTTTAGTTAGTCATCTCCCGTCATTGCCGCTAGCCGTGACCTTCCCCGGTCGCGCTACGCTTACAGGGCGATTCAATAGCCCGGCTCAGCGTGGCGCAAGCCGGGAACATCCTCTTCGCGTTATCCCGCGGTGCGATGGTTAAAAATTCCGAATAACGAATCGACGCCAGCATTCTCATCTATAGTTAATACCATGTCCGGCACAAAACGGGCTGTAAACCCACCGAATGATGAGGACGTTATTATGAATAAAGACGAAATCGGCGGTAACTGGAAACAGTTTAAAGGTAAAGCCAAGGAACAGTGGGGCAAACTTACCGATGATGATATGACCGTAATCGAAGGGAAGCGCGACCAGCTGGTCGGCAAAATTCAGGAGCGTTACGGCTATGAGAAAGATCAGGCTGAGAAAGAAGTCTCAGACTGGGAGCATAAGAACGACTATCGCTGGTAGCGTTCCTTGATCCGAAGAATGAAGCATTTGTGTTAGTGCCTGTCTGAATGGCGCACGGACGCGCCGTTAACCCTTTTTCCCGCTGCGGCAGCCGCTCAGCGGGCTTTCTTTTTGAGCTGAATAGTATGATCGTGCTGGCAGTGTCCCGGGGTGCTGCAGGCTTCGACTTCCACGCAGCCCGCGCAAAGCCCGTGAGCTTCTATCACATTGTGGCGCAGGGCAAACCCCATGCGGGCCGCCAGCGTATGCATGATATCTTCGACCCCTTCCGCCGCTTCTTCTTTTACCACGCCGCAGCGGTCGCAGATAAACATGGCCGAGCTATGGGTCGGCTGGTCGAACAGATGGCACAGCACATAGCTATTGGTTGACTCTACCTTATGGACAAAACCCTGCTCGAGTAAAAACTCCAGCGCACGGTAAACCGTCGGCGGCTTCGCCTGCGGCTCTTTCTCACGTAGCAAGTCCAGCAGATCGTAGGCGCTGATTGCCCCTTGCTGCAGGCTCATCAGGCGCAACACTTCCAGACGCTGTGGAGTCAGGCGTACGCCGCGCTGTGCGCAAAGCTTTTCAGCATGCGCTAACATCTCTTGCGAAGGGGTCTTATCCATGAGCATCCTCGGGTTGCGTGAATTTGAATCTGTTACTTTATCACGTTCCTCAGAAAACACCGAGAGCCGGCAGGTGATACGGGTCATACTTCAGGTTGTCGGCACCGGCGCCCGTCCCGAGCGCTGGCCGCTTATTCTCGAGCAGACTACGCCTTAGCCGCTCGCTAAAACCACCATGTCCGATTTAATCACAACACGCCCGACCCTGGGTATGCTATATCTGAAGTGTCTCATTTTCGGGAGAAAACGATGAAACGACCTGATTGCATTCGCCACTGGCGCGAACTGGAAGGGCCCGACGATGCTACTTATCCCGACAGCCCGGAGCGTTTTTCAATCGGCGCGCCGCTGGGGCGAGGTTTACGTCTCAACCGGCTGGGGATCCACCACGAGCGGCTGCCGCCCGGGCGGCGCACCTCTTATCCACACGCGGAGAGCGATGAGGAAGAGTTCATCTACGTGCTGGAGGGCTATCCGGAAGTGTGGATAAACGGCTATCTCTGGAAGCTGGAGCCCGGCGACAGCGTGGGTTTTCCCGCTGGTACCGGCATCTGCCACACCTTTCTCAATAACACCGAGCAGGAAGTTCGTCTGCTGGTGGTGGGCGAGGCCAACAAGAAGTACAACCGCATTTATTACCCGCTCAATCCCGGCTATGCCGCGACGCGCCAGGATCGTTGGGTTGACCATCCGCCGCAGTTCTTCGGTCCACACGACGGCAAGCCGCGGAAAAAGTAATCATTTCAGGTGAGGGGCGAAGCGCGGCGCACTATGCGCCTGTGGTGTATCTTTATGCTATAGTAGCGCCCCTTTTTACCCGGATGCTTATTTATTCGCCATGATGCCTGAATCAACGTCACCTGTTTTCCCTGCTCACCGCTTCTCCATCGCGCCGATGCTCGACTGGACCGACCGACACTGCCGCTACTTCCTGCGGCTGCTGTCGCGGCATACGCTGCTGTATACCGAAATGGTGACCACCGGGGCGATTATTCACGGCAAAGGGGACTATCTGGCCTATAGCGAAGAAGAGCACCCGGTTGCTCTGCAGCTCGGCGGCAGCGATCCCCAGGCCCTGGCGCAGTGCGCAAAGCTGGCCGAGGCGCGCGGCTATGATGAGATCAACCTCAACGTCGGCTGCCCCTCCGACCGCGTGCAGAACGGGATGTTTGGCGCTTGCCTGATGGGCAATGCGCAGCTGGTGGCCGACTGTATCAAGGCGATGCGCGATGTGGTGTCGATTCCGGTCACGGTAAAAACCCGTATCGGTATCGACGACCAGGATAGCTATGAGTTTCTGTGCGATTTCATTGAGACGGTCTCCGGCAAGGGCGAGTGTGAGATGTTTATTATTCACGCCCGCAAAGCCTGGCTCTCCGGGCTGAGCCCGAAAGAGAACCGCGAGATCCCGCCGCTGGATTACCCCCGCGTCTGGCAGCTGAAGCGCGATTTCCCCCACCTTACGATGGCGATCAACGGCGGCATCAAATCGCTGGACGAAGCCAGAGTACAGCTTGAGCATATGGATGGGGTGATGGTCGGGCGTGAGGCCTATCAGAACCCGGGCATTCTGGCCTCGGTCGACCGCGAAATTTTCGGCGTCGCCGGCGCGGATGCCGATCCGGTAGCGGTGGTGCGAGCCATGTACCCCTATATTGAGCGCGAGCTCAGCAAGGGCACCTATCTGGGCCATATTACCCGCCATATGCTGGGGCTGTTTCAGGGGATCCCTGGCGCTCGCCAGTGGCGTCGCTACCTGAGCGAAAATGCGCATAAAGCCGGCGCCGATATTGCGGTGCTGGAGCATGCGCTGAAGCTGGTGGCCGATAAACGTTAATTTCTGACCAAAACCTGGTGAAATTGACCACGCCTCGCGCACTGACGCGGGGCGTTTTGTTTTAAAGTCAAGTGCTTATGTTTGGCATGCTTTTTGTAATACCTGCAGAGTGAAGTATTCATTTTTTGGGGAGAGAACCATGCTGGAACTGCTATTTGTCATTGGATTTTTTGTCATGCTGCTGGTCACCGGCGTATCGCTGCTGGGGATTATCGCGGCAATCGTGGTGGCGACGGCGCTGATGTTCGTCGGCGGGTTGTTCGCCTTGATGATCAAATTACTGCCGTGGCTGCTGCTGGCGGTGGCGGTGGTGTGGGTTATTCGGGCGCTGAAATCCCCGAACGGAAATGCTTTTCGCGACAATAACCGTTGGCGTTACTAAGGTATTGAGGGGTGCGTCACAACCTGAACAATTTTGCAGACAACCGCGTAGGCATTGCTGCGCAAATCTGTCACTATTAGCGCGTTAACGAATTCATCGCGCTGTACCCTACATACAGCCGAACTAAAAAAAAGTAAGGGCTTCCCAGGTGGAAGCCCTAAACTTTTGCCCCTTCTGCCAACTTATGGCAGCAGCAAACTCGAACCCTGCGTCACCCGGCTCTCCAGAACTTCATGCGCCCGCCGCGCTTCGCTCAGCGGATAGATCTGACTTTCAGCCACGTCCACTTTAATCACCCCGCTGGCGATCAGCGAAAACAATTCACTGCAGGCTTCCTCCAGTTCTTCCCGGTTGGTGATATAGCCCTGCAGCGATGGGCGAGTGACGTACAGGGAGCCTTTTTGATTCAGGATCCCCAGATTAACGCCGGTCACCGGACCGGAGGAGTTACCAAAGCTGACCATCAGGCCGCGGCGCTGCAGGCAGTCCAGAGAGGCCTCCCAGGTATCTTTCCCCACCGAGTCGTAGACGACGGCCACTTTCTTACCGTCGGTGAGCGCCTTGAGCCGCTCCACGATAGACTCCTCGCGATAGTTAATCACCTGCCAGGCGCCCGCCTCTTTGGCGCGCTGCGCTTTCTGCGAGCTGCCGACGGTACCGATAAGTTTCGCCCCCAGCGCTTTCGCCCACTGACAGGCTATCAGCCCCACGCCGCCAGCGGCCGCGTGAAACAGGAACATCTCATCAGGCTTAATTTCATAGGTTTTGCGCAGTAGATACCAGACCGTTAATCCTTTGAGGAACGACGCGGCGGCCTGTTCGAAAGAGATAGCGTCCGGCAGGACCGCCGCTTTGTCGGCCAGCACATTGTGTACCGTGCTGTAGGCGCCGAGCGCCGACTGGGCGTACACCACCCGATCGCCTACCTTAATATGCGTGACCCCATGGCCAACTTTACTGACGATGCCGGCCGCCTCGGTGCCCAGGCCGCTCGGCAGCGACGGCGGCGGATAGAGGCCGCTGCGAACATAGGTGTCGATATAGTTGATGCCGATGGCTTTGTTTTCGACCTGAATCTCATGTTCTGCGGGATCGCGTGGCGTGAACTCAACCGCCTGAAGCACCTCCGGTCCCCCGTGTTTCGAAAATTCGATGCGTGTTGCCATGTTCGCTCCTGTGTTGTTCCGAGATTATTCAGTAAGCTTAACAGCCTGCGCCGGCGGCGACGGATTTTCTTACCCGCCTCAGGCCTGCCACGCTTAATGGGTTCTTTAGCGGCAATGGCTTTCTCGCTATACTGTCACGCTCTTTTCCGGATCGGTGAAATGTTAGGCTATGGCAGGAAATAAACCCTTCAACAAACCACAGACAGAAACCCGCGAACGCGATCCGCAGCTCGCCGGGCTGAAAGTCCCGCCGCACTCGATTGAAGCGGAGCAGTCGGTGTTGGGCGGTTTAATGCTGGATAACGAGCGCTGGGACGACGTCGCCGAACGCGTCGTTGCCGACGACTTTTATACCCGTCCGCACCGTCATATTTTTACCGAGATGGCGCGCCTGCAGGAGTCCGGCAGCCCGATTGACCTGATTACGCTCGCCGAGTCGCTGGAGCGTCAGGGGCAGCTGGACAGCGTGGGCGGCTTCGCCTATCTGGCCGAACTGTCCAAAAACACGCCCAGCGCGGCTAACATCAGCGCCTATGCCGACATCGTGCGCGAACGCGCGGTGGTGCGCGAAATGATTTCGGTGGCCAACGAGATCGCCGAAGCCGGCTTCGACCCACAGGGGCGAACCAGCGAAGATCTGCTCGACCTCGCCGAATCCCGGGTTTTCAAAATCGCCGAAAGCCGGGCCAACAAAGACGAAGGGCCGAAGAACATCGCCGATGTCCTCGATGCCACTGTCGCCCGTATCGAACAGCTGTTCCAGCAGCCCCATGACGGCGTCACCGGGGTCAATACCGGCTACGACGACCTCAACAAAAAGACCGCCGGCCTGCAGCCGTCGGATCTGATTATCGTCGCCGCCCGTCCATCGATGGGTAAAACGACCTTCGCGATGAACCTCGTGGAAAACGCGGCGATGCTGCAGGACAAACCGGTATTAATCTTCAGTCTCGAGATGCCCTCGGAACAGATCATGATGCGTTCTCTGGCCTCGCTGTCGCGCGTCGATCAGACCCGCATTCGTACCGGTCAACTGGACGACGAAGACTGGGCGCGGATCTCCGGCACCATGGGCATCCTGCTGGAAAAGCGCAATATCTATATCGATGACTCCTCCGGCCTGACGCCGACGGAGGTGCGCTCCCGCGCGCGGCGTATCGCCCGCGAGCACGGCGGCATCGGACTGATTATGATCGACTACCTGCAGCTGATGCGCGTGCCGTCGCTCTCCGACAACCGTACCCTTGAGATTGCCGAAATCTCCCGCTCGCTGAAGGCGCTGGCGAAAGAGCTGCAGGTGCCGGTGGTGGCGCTGTCGCAGCTTAACCGCTCGCTGGAGCAGCGCGCCGATAAGCGTCCGGTCAACTCCGACCTGCGTGAGTCCGGCTCTATCGAACAGGATGCCGACTTAATCATGTTCATTTACCGTGATGAGGTCTATCACGAGAACAGCGATCTTAAAGGCATCGCGGAAATTATCATTGGTAAACAACGTAACGGCCCGATCGGCACCGTGCGACTGACCTTTAACGGCCAGTGGTCGCGTTTCGATAATTATGCCGGTCCTCAGTATGATGATGAGTAATCCTTCCGCCTTCTTTTATTAAGGAATTCAAATGCAAGCGGCAACTGTAGTTATCAACCGCCGCGCTCTGCGACACAACCTGCAACGTCTGCGTGAACTGGCGCCCGCCAGCAAACTGGTTGCGGTAGTGAAAGCGAACGCCTACGGACACGGTCTTCTCGAGACCGCGCGAACGCTGACCGACGCCGACGCCTTTGGCGTCGCCCGCCTGGAAGAGGCGCTGCGCCTGCGAGCGGGGGGCATCGCCCAGCCGATCCTCCTGCTGGAAGGCTTTTTTGCTGCGGAAGACCTGGCGGTGATCGCCGCCCAGCGCCTGCATACGGCGGTGCATAGCCCCGAACAGCTGGCGGCGCTGGAGCAAGCCGATCTCCCCGAGCCGGTGACCGTGTGGATGAAGCTGGATACCGGCATGCATCGCTTAGGGGTGCGCCCGGAGGAAGCCGAGGCGTTTTATCAGCGTCTGAGCCAGTGTAAAAACGTCCGCCAGCCGGTGAACGTGGTGAGCCACTTCGCGCGCGCCGATGAGCCGACCTGCGGCGCCACCGAACGCCAGCTGGACATCTTCACCACCTTTACCGAAGGCAAGCCGGGCTTGCGCTCTATCGCCGCCTCGGGCGGCATTCTGCTGTGGCCGCAATCGCATTACGACTGGGTGCGCCCCGGAATTATCCTGTATGGCGTGTCGCCGCTGGACGATCGCTCCACCGGGAAAGATTTCGGCTGCCAGCCGGTGATGACCCTGACGTCCAGCCTGATTGCGGTGCGCGAGCATAAAGCAGGGGAGCCCGTCGGCTACGGCGGCACCTGGATCAGCGAACGCGATACCCGTCTCGGCGTGGTGGCAATGGGCTATGGCGACGGTTATCCGCGCGCGGCACCGTCGGGCACGCCGGTGCTGGTCAATGGCCGGGAAGTGCCGATTGTCGGCCGGGTGGCGATGGATATGATCTGCGTTGACCTCGGACCGCAGGCCCAGGATAAAGCCGGCGACGCGGTAGTGCTGTGGGGAGAGGGGCTCCCGGTAGAGCGCATCGCCGAGATAACGAAAGTGAGTGCTTACGAACTTATTACGCGACTGACCTCCCGCGTCGCCATGAAATACCTCGACTAAGCCTCTGGCGTACCGGATAGCACAGAGGCTGATCCGGTACGCACCAGGCCTGCGGCGCTCAAAAAAGCGGTTTATACCGCTGCGCGGTCACTTTCCCCTCAACATCCTCTCGACCTGCCGTCATATCCGGTTTATTGTGTAAGAACCTGCCCCATGTAAACCTGGAGATACATCGCGTGTTTCAAAAAGTTGACGCCTACGCCGGCGACCCTATTCTTTCTCTGATGGAACGCTTCAAAGAAGACCCGCGAAGCGACAAAGTCAACCTGAGTATCGGGCTGTACTACAACGATGACGGCATTATCCCGCAGCTGCAGGCGGTGGCGGAAGCGGAAGCACGCCTGAACGCCGAGCCACATGGCGCCTCGCTGTATCTGCCAATGGAAGGGTTGAGCGGCTACCGTCAGGCGATTGCGCCGCTGCTGTTTGGCGCAGAGCATACCGCGCTTAAGCAAAATCGCATTGCCTCTATTCAGACGGTCGGCGGTTCGGGCGCACTGAAGGTCGGGGCCGACTTCCTCAAACGTTACTTTCCTGAGTCTCATGTCTGGGTCAGCGATCCGACCTGGGAAAACCACATCGCCATTTTTGAAGGGGCTGGCTTCGAAGTAAGTACTTACACCTGGTTTGATAAAGCCACCAACGGCGTGCGCTTTGAGGACCTGCTGGCGACGCTGCAAACGCTGCCGGCGCGCGATATTGTGCTGCTGCACCCTTGCTGCCACAACCCGACCGGCGCCGACCTTACGCCAGCCCAGTGGGACCGCGTGGTTGAGGTATTAAAAGCGCGTCAGCTGATCCCCTTCCTCGACATCGCCTACCAGGGCTTTGGCGGGGGGCTGGAAGAGGATGCCTACGCTATTCGCGCCATCGCCAGCGCCGGGATGCCGATGCTGGTCAGCAACTCGTTCTCCAAAATTTTCTCGCTGTACGGGGAGCGCGTCGGCGGTCTGTCCGTGGTCTGTGAAGACAGCGAAACCGCGGGCCGCGTGCTGGGGCAGCTGAAGGCCACCGTGCGCCGCAACTACTCCAGCCCGCCGAGCTTTGGCGCGCAGGTGGTGGCGACGGTGCTGAACGATGCAGCTCTGAAAGCCACCTGGCAGGCGGAAGTGGACGCCATGCGCGCGCACATCCTGACCATGCGCCAGGCGCTGGTCGACGCGCTGCAGCAGGTTGCCCCGGGCAGCAAAGTGGATTACCTGCTCAAGCAGCGCGGGATGTTCAGCTATACCGGATTCAGCGCGGCGCAGGTGGATCGTCTGCGCGATGAGTTTGGCGTCTACCTGATTGCCAGCGGACGCATGTGCGTGGCGGGGTTAAACTCACGTAATGTTCAGCAGGTAGCGAAAGCTTTTGCCGCGGTAATGTAAGCCGCTCTCCAGCAGGTTGTCTCTGCCGGTCAACGGGCAGGGGCAACCCCCTCGGATGTGATCATCCTCTTTTTCTATGACATCTGCGCGAAAAAGGCTTTTCATCCATGCCGCCGGCGGGTAAGGTCGGGACGTTGATAAGCATGCACATTATTGAAAACAATAATGATTGATAGATTTAGGGATAAATATGCGCAAACTTACTCTCGCCCTTGCGGCGACTTCTCTCCTGTTCACGCTGAACAGCGCCGTTGTGGCGCGCGCCTCCACGCCGCAGCCGCTGTGGGTCGGCACCAACGTGGCCCAGCTGGCCGAGCAGGCGCCGATCCACTGGGTTTCGGTGGCGCAAATTGAGAACAGCCTGCTGGGGCGGCCGCCGATGGCCGTCGGCTTTGATATCGATGACACCGTCCTCTTCTCCAGTCCGGGTTTCTGGCGCGGGCAAAAAACCTTCTCTCCCGGCAGCGAGGATTACCTGAAAAACCCACAGTTCTGGGAAAAAATGAACAATGGCTGGGATGAATTCAGCATGCCGAAAGAGGTGGCGCGCCAGCTGATTGCGATGCATGTGAAGCGCGGGGACAGCATCTGGTTCGTCACCGGCCGCAGCCAGACCAAAACCGAAACCGTTTCTAAAACCCTGCAGGATGATTTTCTCATCCCGGCCGCCAATATGAATCCGGTGATTTTCGCTGGCGATAAGCCTGGCCAAAACACCAAGACCCAGTGGCTGCAGGCGAAGCAGATAAAGGTTTTCTACGGCGATTCGGATAATGATATCACCGCCGCCCGCGAAGCGGGCGCCCGTGGCATCCGCGTGCTGCGGGCCGCCAACTCCTCCTATAAGCCGTTGCCGATGGCTGGCGCGCTGGGCGAGGAAGTAATCGTCAATTCCGAATACTGATGACCGCCTGAACGCGATAAACGGCAGCGACGGCGCTGCCGTTTTTTTATGCAAAATCAGGGGTGGAAGGTTTTACCTTTTCACGTATTGCTGCACACTTAGAAGGATTCATTCGCAAAAGGAGTCAATGATGTGGTATCAGCAAACCCTGACGCTTGGGCCAAAATCCCGCGGTTTTCATCTGGTCACCGACGAAATCCTTGGCCAGATCCGCGGGCTGTCCGGGGTGAAGGTTGGCCTGCTGCACCTCCTGCTCCAGCATACTTCCGCTTCCCTGACGCTCAACGAAAACTGCGATCCCACCGTCCGCTATGACATGGAGCAGTATTTTCTCAACGCCGTACCGGACAATGCGCCGTATGAACATGACTATGAAGGCCCTGACGATATGCCGTCGCACATCAAATCATCGATGCTTGGCGTGTCGCTAATGCTGCCGGTCGAGGACGGGCGCGTCAGGTTGGGAACCTGGCAGGGCATCTGGCTGGGGGAGCATCGGATACACGGCGGTTCGCGGCGCATCGTTGCGACGCTCATGGGGGAATAAAAGATGACAATTTCGGAGTTATTACAGTACTGCATGGCGAAACCGGGAGCAGAGCAGAGCGTCCACAGCGACTGGAAAGCCACGCAGATTAAGGTCTCAGACGTGCTGTTTGCCATGGTGAAGGAGGTTGAGGACCAGCGGCCGGCGGTCGCGCTGAAGGCGAGTCCGGAGCTGGCTGAGCTGCTGCGTCAGCAGCATCGCGATGTCCGGCCCAGCCAGCATCTCAATAAAGCGCACTGGAGCACCGTCTATCTGGATGGCTCGCTGCCGGATTCGCAAATCTACTATCTGGTCGATGCGTCTTATCAGCAGGCGGTGAAAATGCTGCCGGAGCCGGTCCGGCAGCAGCTTACCCGCTAATTATTTCAGCATGGGCTTGAGGAAGCGCGCGGTGTGCGAGGCTTCGCACTCGGCGACGGTTTCCGGCGTACCGGAGACCAGGATTTCGCCGCCGCCGCTGCCGCCTTCCGGGCCGAGATCGACAATCCAGTCGGCAGTTTTAATCACATCGAGGTTGTGCTCAATCACCACGATGGTATTGCCCTGATCGCGCAGCTGGTGCAGCACTTCCAGCAACTGCTGGATATCGGCGAAGTGCAGACCGGTGGTCGGCTCATCGAGGATATACAGCGTCTGGCCGGTACCGCGCTTGGACAACTCGCGCGCCAGCTTCACGCGCTGCGCCTCGCCGCCGGACAGGGTCGTCGCCGACTGGCCAAGGCGGATATAGGTCAGGCCGACGTCCATCAGGGTTTGCAGCTTACGCGCCAGCGCCGGTACGGCATCAAAGAATTCACGCGCCTCTTCAATGGTCATATCCAGCACTTCGTGGATGGTCTTACCCTTGTACTTAATCTCCAGCGTTTCGCGGTTATAGCGTTTGCCTTTGCACTGGTCGCACGGCACGTAGATATCCGGCAGGAAGTGCATCTCAACCTTAATGACGCCGTCACCCTGGCAGGCTTCGCAGCGCCCACCGCGAACGTTAAAGCTAAAGCGCCCCGGCGTATAGCCGCGTGAGCGAGACTCCGGTACGCCGGCGAACAGCTCGCGCACCGGGGTAAACACCCCGGTATAGGTTGCCGGGTTGGAGCGCGGCGTCCGGCCGATCGGGCTCTGGTCGATATCGATCACTTTATCGAAATGTTCCAGCCCCTGGATATCGCGATACGGCGCTGGTTCAGCGATGGTCGCGCCGTTGAGCTGGCGCTGGGCAATCGGGAACAGGGTATCGTTGATCAGCGTGGATTTACCCGAGCCGGAGACGCCGGTGATGCAGGTAAACAGGCCCACTGGCAGGGTGAGCGTTACATCCTTCAGGTTGTTGCCGCGCGCGCCGGTCAGTTTGAGGACTTTCTCCGGGTTGGCGGGCACGCGCTGCTTCGGCACTTCAATTTTGCGTTTACCGCTCATGAACTGGCCGGTCAGGGATTCCGGGACCGCCATAATGGCCTCCAGCGGCCCTTCCGCTACTACCTGGCCGCCGTGAACGCCAGCGCCGGGACCGATATCGATCACATGGTCGGCGGCGCGAATGGCGTCTTCGTCGTGCTCAACGACGATCACCGTGTTGCCTAAATTACGCAGGTGGATCAGGGTGCCGAGCAGGCGTTCGTTATCGCGCTGGTGCAGGCCGATAGAGGGTTCATCCAGCACGTACATCACGCCAACCAGCCCGGCGCCAATCTGGCTTGCCAGACGGATACGCTGGGCTTCGCCGCCGGAGAGCGTTTCCGCCGAGCGGGAGAGCGTCAGGTAGTTGAGGCCGACGTTGACGAGGAATTTCAGACGATCGCCAATCTCTTTCAGCACTTTTTCGGCGATTTTCGCCCGCTGGCCGGAGAGCTTCAGATTGTTGAAGAAATCCATCGCATGGCCGATGCTCATATCGGAGATGGTCGGCAGCGGGGTGTTTTCCACAAACACGTGGCGCGCCTCGCGACGCAGACGCGTGCCGTCGCAGCTGGCGCACGGACGGTTGCTGATGAACTTCGCCAGCTCTTCGCGCACCGCGCTGGATTCCGTCTCTTTGTAACGGCGCTCCATGTTATGCAGCACGCCTTCGAACGGATGGCGGCGCACCGAGGTATCCCCGCGGTCATTCATGTATTTGAATTCAATACTTTCTTTACCTGAACCGTACAGCACCACTTTCTGCACGTTGGCGCTGAGGGTGCCCCATGGCGCTTCGACGTCGAATTTATAGTGCTCCGCCAGCGACTTCAGCATCTGGAAGTAGTAGAAGTTACGCCGATCCCAGCCGCGGATGGCGCCGCCCGCCAGCGACAGCTCGGGATTTTGCACCACGCGATCGGGATCGAAATATTGCTGCACGCCGAGGCCGTCGCAGGTCGGGCAGGCGCCCGCCGGGTTGTTAAAGGAGAACAGACGCGGCTCCAGCTCGCGCATGCTGTAGCCGCAGATCGGGCAGGCGAAGTTGGCGGAAAACAGCAGTTCTTCCGCTTTCTCATCATCCATATTAGCCACAATGGCGGTCCCGCCGGAGAGCTCCAGCGCGGTTTCGAACGACTCGGCCAGGCGCTGCGCCAGATCGTCGCGCACCTTGAAGCGGTCGATGACTACCTCAATGGTGTGCTTCTTCTGCAGCTCCAGCTTCGGCGGATCCGACAGATCGCAGACCTCGCCGTCGATCCGCGCGCGGATGTAGCCCTGACTGGCGAGGTTTTCCAGGGTTTTAGTGTGCTCGCCTTTGCGCTCTTTAATAATGGGCGCCAGCAGCATCAGGCGCAGGCCTTCCGGCTGGGCGAGGACATTATCGACCATCTGACTGACGGTTTGCGCCGCCAGCGGCACGTCGTGATCCGGACAGCGCGGTTCGCCGACGCGGGCGTACAGCAGACGCAGATAGTCGTGAATTTCGGTAATAGTACCCACCGTCGAGCGGGGGTTGTGAGAGGTTGATTTCTGTTCGATGGAAATCGCCGGCGACAGCCCTTCGATATGGTCGACGTCCGGCTTCTCCATCAGCGACAGGAACTGTCGCGCATAGGCGGAGAGCGATTCGACGTAGCGACGCTGGCCTTCGGCATACAGGGTGTCGAAAGCGAGTGAAGATTTGCCAGACCCGGAAAGCCCGGTGACGACAATGAGTTTGTCGCGCGGGATAACGAGGTTGATGTTTTTGAGATTATGGGTGCGGGCGCCCCGAACTTCGATCTTATCCATTCACCTTTCCCGGTAGGTAGATACACGGATTGCCTGGTTTGCTTGAAGGACAAACGGCAGAAACGGCTAATTATGACACAATTTAACCTGAATGAATATACAGTATCGGAATGCAAATTCGGGTCGAGTGTGCAACAATGCCGTAGCCGGGTACTATCTCTGGAATCAGCCTCGCAGCTATTAAAATGCTACGTGGAAATGGTACACTCGCGCGTTTACACTATTAAGAAACGTATTCAGGAGACACGAACATGGCCAGCAGAGGCGTAAACAAGGTGATTCTCGTCGGTAATCTGGGGCAGGACCCGGAAGTACGCTACATGCCAAGTGGCGGCGCTGTCGCCAACTTCACGCTGGCAACTTCCGAATCCTGGCGTGACAAGCAGACCGGCGAAATGAAAGAGCAGACCGAGTGGCACCGCGTTGTGCTGTTCGGCAAACTGGCGGAAGTCGCTGGTGAGTATCTGCGTAAAGGCTCTCAGGTGTACATTGAAGGCCAGCTGCGTACCCGCAAGTGGACCGATCAATCCGGTCAGGACAAATACACCACCGAAGTGGTGGTGAACGTGGGCGGCACCATGCAGATGCTGGGCGGCCGTCAGGGCGGCGGCGCACCGGCAGGCGGCGGCCAGCAGCAGGGCGGTTGGGGTCAGCCGCAGCAGCCGCAGGGCGGCAACCAGTTCAGCGGCGGCGCGCAGTCCCGTCCGCAGCAGCAGGCCCCGGCAGCGCCTTCCAACGAACCGCCGATGGACTTCGACGACGACATCCCGTTCTAAGGCTTGCCTTAGGCGCACTGTCTGCGCAGTCGAAAACAGAAAGCCCCGGTTTCGCCGGGGCTTTTTCTTTGTTATTCCTGCACCGTCATTTCAGGATGGAATTTGACCTACGGTAACGAGCGATTCAGATGACGGGCACCTGAGCGGTGGCGGCTGTCGCCACGCTGGGCTGCGGTTTGGCTGGCTGCGCCACCGGCTCCTGCCGCGGTACGGCCGTCGCTTTCTGTTTGCGGGCCATGTCATCGACGATCAGCCGATAGGCGATGTAATACTTATAGATATTGCTGACGTAGGTTACCGTCTCGGCGCCAATTTTTTCTGCCGCCATATTTTCGACGTTACCGAACCAGACGTTCGGGTCAAATCCTCGCTGTTTAGTCATGGTGCGCAGGCGGGCGATACGCGCCGGACCCGCGTTATAGGAGGCAAAGGTAAACAGCGCTTTATCGAGCCGGGTCATGGGCTCATCGGCATAGTACCGATCCATCATCCAGCGCATGTATTTCACGCCGGCATGGATATTGGGATCCAGCTGTTTAATATCGCCCACCTTCAGCTCTTTTCCAGTGCTGGGCATCACCTGCATAACGCCGATGGCGCCGACGTGGCTCCGTACCGACTGATTCAGCCGCGACTCCTGGTATCCCTGGGCCGCCATCAGCAGCCAGTCGACGTCGTAACGATCGCCGTACTTGCGGAAGACATCTACCATCGCGAGGAATTTGCGTCGTTCCTTACTCGCCGCGGCATTTTTGACATATTTAGCATTTTTCAGGTAACGCAGCAGGAGAGTATTGCCCAGCGTGGTGCCCTGACGATTCTTTTTGACGAAGTTGTTCAGTACCGTCAGCAGCTGCGGGCTGTCTTTGCGTACCGCCCAGGCAATGTCGCCGCCGTCGCGCAGCACCACATTGTCATGGACCTGAATTTTTGGAAACACCTGTTTCCAGAACAACGCTTTATGCTGATCGACGACGATCAGCGGAATCAGCCCGGCGTTGAGCATTTCCAGCAGATCTTCATCCTCCAGCGCTTCCGGCGCCGCCTCCAGTATCACCGGTGGGCGCGACTCACCGGCAAATCGGGCGTTCAGCGCTTGCAGGCTGTCGTAATAGCTGGAGGAGCGGCGAACAAAGACGGTTTGACCAGAGAGTTGCTCCAGGCTGTCGACCTTCGGTGAAGCCGGGCCGGAGATCAGTAATTCTTTCACGTTGCTGTAGAGCGGCTGGGCGAAATCGACCTGTGCTTCCCGCGAGGGCGTGATAGTCAGATTGGCAGCCGCAATATCGCCTTTACCTTCATTAAGCGCGATAAAGAGATTGTCCCGACTGACCGGCACAAAAACGATATGCAGCTTCAGGTGGCGCTGTTTGAGCTTTTTATCCTTCGCTAGCTGTTTATTCAGCTCGTTTTCCAGCGCGATAAAAATGTCGTGCGTCGCCCCGCGCTGGGTGCCTTTATCAATAAAAAAGAAGGTCTTGCTGTAGGTGGTTAATACCCGAATGGTACGACGGTCGATCATGCCAGGCAAATCGCCTCTCCATGGCCGTAGCATATCGTCGATATGAATCGATAGCGTGTTGTCTTCGGCTGCTGCCGGCGGCGCTTTTTCCGCCTCTACTGCCGGCAGCAGAGGAGCGAATAACAGTGTCGCGAGGCAGGTGAGCCAGGCGATAAACAGACGTGATAGCGAGTAGGCGTTCATGGAGGAATACTCCGCAGGGGATGTGATTATTTTAGCAGAACGGCCGCCGTTAGCCGGGCACGACAAGGGCGTAAAAACATAACAATGCCGACAAATAGTTTTCTCCCATTTTATCGCTTACTATTAATGTGTTTTTATCTTTAATTTAACTATGGAGATAATATGGCGAAAATGTGTGTTTTTAATGATAAATAGAAAATAATGATGATGTTTTTATTTTATTTCTCCCCATCTGTTTTGTTGTAACCTTTTGATTGTTGGTGTTTATTTTATTTTTCTCCGATATTGATTATTATCATCTTGATAATGAATCTCATTTTTATTACCGTAACACGGCACATTACTCTAATGACACGCTGTCTGGATTACGCTATCAAAGAATAGCGCGCAGCGCTTTTTCTCTAATGATGAAACAGGGCACTTAATTTTATTATGCCTCATGCTTTTTTTATTCCCATTAATGCCGGGAAGGCGCTGACCTGCGCCAAAATCTGGCGACGCGCTGAGGCAAGTATTTTATCCCATTGTTTTTTCAATTGGGGAAGGCGTTATGCCCGACAGCAACAGAAAACAGGGCATATTCTATGAAATACACGTCTCACTTCCCGCTGGGGATCGTCATTCCTCTGCTCGCCTGTAGCGTGCCGCTGCAGGCGGCAGAGAACATGACCGAACAATCGACGCCTGACGAGAGCGCCGCCACTGCCGAAAATCACGAGGAGACGATGGTCATAACCGCCGCCAGGCAGAACCTGCAGGCGCCGGGCGTGTCGACCATCACCGCAGAAGAGATCCGCAAACATCCCCCCGCCCGCGATGTGTCGGAGTTAATTCGTACGCAGCCCGGGGTAAACCTGACCGGCAACTCCACCAGCGGGCAGCGCGGCAACAACCGGCAAATTGATATCCGTGGCATGGGGCCCGAGAATACGCTGGTGCTGGTCGATGGTAAACCGGTGACCAGCCGTAACTCGGTGCGGTATGGCTGGCGCGGCGATCGTGACTCCCGCGGCGATACCAGTTGGGTGCCAGCGGAGATGATCGATCATATCGATGTGATCCGCGGCCCGGCGGCGGCGCGCTATGGTAATGGCGCGATGGGCGGGGTCGTCAACATCGTGACCAAACCGACCACGCGAGAATGGCACGGGTCGTGGAATACCTATATGAATGCTCCGCAGCACCGTAAAGAAGGGGCGACGAAACGTACTAACTTTAGCCTCAATGGTCCGCTGTCGGACAGTGTCAGCTTCAATCTCTGGGGTAATCTGAGTAAAACCCAGGCCGATGCACAGGATATTAACGCCGGGCATGAAGCGGAACGTACCGGTTCCTACGCCGGTTCTTATCCCGCCGGACGTGAAGGGGTGGTGAACAAAGATATTCACAGTAAGCTGCGCTGGGAGTTTGCCCCGATGCAGGCCCTGGAGTTTGAGGCCGGTTACAGCCGCCAGGGTAATCTCTATGCTGGCGACACACAAAACACCAATACCAGTACGCTGGTGAAGAGTATGTACGGGAAAGAGACCAACCGTCTCTACCGGCAAACTTACGGCGTAACATGGACCGGCGGCTGGGATAATGGCGTGACCAGCAACAGCTATGCCCAGTACGAACACACCCGTAACTCGCGAATGGATGAAGGGCTGGCGGGCGGTACGGAAGGGATCTTCTCCAGTAGCGAGTTTTCAGATATCGATCTGGCCGATGTCCTGCTACATAGTGAAGTGAATATTCCGTTTACGCTGGGGGTCGATCAGAATCTGACGCTGGGGACAGAATGGAATCAGCAGCGGATGAAAGATGGCGTATCGACAACCCAGGCGCTCTCTTACGGCACTATCGATGGCGTATCGGCTACCGGTCGTAGCCCGTACTCCAGCGCCGAGATCTTCTCGCTGTTTACCGAAGATAATATGGCGCTAACGGACAGCACCATGCTGACACCCGCTCTGCGCTTCGATCATCACAGCATCGTCGGCAATAACTGGAGCCCCTCACTGAACCTGTCTCAGGAGCTGACGGACGACTGGACGCTGAAGCTGGGCATTGCCCGTGCTTACAAGGCGCCTAACCTCTACCAGTTGAACCCGAACTATATTCTCTACAGCAACGGTCAAGGCTGTTACGCCAGTAGTTCCGCCTGCTATCTGATGGGGAATAGCGATCTGAAAGCGGAGACCAGCGTTAATAAAGAGATTGGTCTTGAGTACAAGCATGATGGCTATCAGGCGGGGATCACCTGGTTCCGTAACGACTATCACAATAAGATTGAGTCAGGGTATGCGGCGGTGGGTACCGCCAGCAACGGCACCACCAATATCTATCAGTGGGAAAACGTACCAAAGGCGTTAGTGGAAGGCCTGGAAGGAACGCTGAATCTGCCGGTGGGGGAGGCGGTTAACTGGAGCAATAACCTGACCTGGATGCTGCAGAGCAAGAATAAGACGACCGGCGACCGGCTGTCAGTGATCCCGCAGTTTACCCTGAACTCGACTTTGAGCTGGCAGGTTCGTGAAGATCTCTCCCTGCAGAGCACCTTTACCTGGTATGGTCGACAGAAACCAAAACGCTTTAATTATAAGGGCGAGGCGGTCAGCGGCAGCGAACTAAACGAAGTCAGCCCATACAGCATTGTCGGCCTCAGTGCGACCTGGGAAGTGAACAAAAATCTGAGCTTCACCAGCGGGATAGATAACCTGTTTGATATTCGCCACTACCGGGCAGGGAATGCGCAAACGACCGGCAACGCGACGACGGGAGCTTATCTGTATGGCGCGGGTGCCGAGACCTATAACGAGTCGGGGCGGACCTTCTTTATGAGCGTTAATACTCATTTCTGATGATCCTGATGAGGAGTAAACCGGGTGCAGCGCGACCCGGTTTTTTTATTTCAGATGAGAGCGGAGGAGGCGGTTATAAATCGTGACAAAATCTTCACGCCCTCTACATTATTAGCTCAACATATCCTTTTATACTGATTTCCGTCGCGCAAGGTCGTTGATCCCGACCGGGTTCGATAATAGCATCCTGCTATTTCCCTTCTGTAATATCCCCTGTCCCCCTTCCATTCCCAACCGCAGCGATGCGGAGGAGGGGGACCTCCTTATTTTTGCCGCGTGATCTGATAGCGATACTGAGTGGGCGTGAGCGCATGATATTTTTTGAAGGTACGATTAAACGCACTGAGATCGTCATAACCGACCATCATACAAATATCGACGATTCGGTAACCAGGCGTTGTCAGTAATAAACGGCAACACAGCGACATGCGCTGCTGGCGGATATATTCCATTGGCGAACGATCAAAATAATGACGAAAGAGCCGAAACAAATGCCAGGGGGAATAACCAGAGATATCGCTCAGATCGTCGACGGTCAGTTTCTTATCCAGATTATTATCGATCCACAAGAGCAGGTCGCTTAAGACCGATTGCTGGAGCGTTTTGCTACGCATAATTGCGGCCAATCCCATAACGCAGGGCTCCTCAGTGAGGAGCCCTGGGGTTTATTGAACAGTGAGTGTGCCGTGGCGAACCTGATAATTTTTTTGATTATCAGGGCCAATATAGTCGCTGGCGGGTTTTGCCAGCTGCAGATGACCAAAGGCGGTAGTTTGCTCTGCATGATAATTTTCGCCGTCATTCACGTCGCCGCGCCCGTTATAACGGGCAATAGCCGGGAAGGGATACACCGGACGAGTCGCGATAACAGCTGGAGCAGCGTCAGCGTAAGGCTGACTGACTTTCTGCACGCCGTGAAACTGCGTTTGCGCATCTGGTTTTTCTGTCATCGGCGGCAGGTCGGCAGCGGCTGTTGCCCGTTTGCCGGCCATGATCTCCTGCGGCGCTATGCCTTCCTCGGTCCAGCGCATCAGCGGGGTAAGGAGATCAATTTGATCGTAACCTTCGCCATTACCGCAATGGGCTACCCCAGGCAGCAGGAATAACCGCAGGAAGGTATCCGTTGCGGCATGGCCCATCTCTGCTTCTACGCCGCGATAATAGGCGATAGAAAAGGCCGGACTGACGGAGTCATCGGCCAGACCGTGCCAGAGGATAAGCTTGCCGCCGCGCTGTTGATAGGCATGAAGATTGGTATTTGCCGCGTTATAGAGCGGCGCCAGTTGGGCGACGGCGTCAAAATTCTGCTGGTTAAGCGGGAAATCCCGCATCGATTGGATCTTCTGTTTTTCTCCTGGCAGGAGCACGGATTGCAGAGCCGGTAGTACCATCATTTCCGACATTGAGTGGCCGGTCGGCGTCTCGGGCACCGGCCAGCGTAGCTCGGAACCCAGCGGCAGACCGCCCGCGACGAACTGGGCGCCGTGGCTGTCGTAAGCGCCGCGGTAGAGCTTTTTCACCACCTCGATCTCTTCCTGCGTCAGGCAGGTAGAACGATCCCGAGCATCGGCAGGACAGCGGGGGAGCCATGACTCAGAGAACTGACAGGCATACGGATTTTGCAGGATAGCATCCTGCACGCCGGAAAGCGTCGGGCAGTGAGCCAGCACGGCCTGGTGAATCAGAGGAAGGCGATTTTTCAGCAGGATAGCGGTACCGTCCGGGCGCTGATTGGCGGCCACATTCCAGCCGTGGAAGAAGGAGTTCTGAAACTGGAAAAAGGCCGCTGGCGCGCCAGCGCTGATACCGTCAAAATCCTGCGGAAAGCGCTGCGCTTCCATCAATGCTTCGCGACCGCCGTCTGAGCAGCCCATAAAGTAGGCATACTTTGGCGGCTGGCGGTAAAGCGTCTGCATCACCGCTTTGGCCAGCACGGCGGTCAGGTGGTTGGCGCGCCAGGCAAAATCGATGCGCTTTTGCGGATCTTCGGCCCATGACGCATCCATCATACTGCCATGGTGCCCCATATCGGTTGCTGCCACCACAAACTCGCCGTTCATTGCCGGCAGGCAGCCGCTGGCATTCGACAGACTCAGGTTAATACTCCCGCACAGTCCGCCACAGCCGACCTGCAAAAAACGTTGACTCCAGCGTTGAGTCGGCAGGGCAATCTGCACGCCAATCTCAGGGGCGATAGTGGCGCTCACCTTGCACCAGCTTCCCTGCGCGGAGGTCTGCATTTCAGTGTGATTGATAGTGACTTTTGCGCCAACGGCTGCGCTGAAGTCGGTAGTGCTTAGCGCATCGCATGTCAGCGCGGGAAGAACAATCGGCAGACTGGCGACAGCCTGCGTGGGTGAAGCGAACGATAACCCGAAGAGGGCGCAGAGGATGATGGGCAAGATTGTCTTAAGTAAGCGTGTCATACGCAGTTCCCTGTGGCTGATGATGGGAGGCGGCAGGATGGCGAAACCTATGCCTCACCTTCCCTGGCGAGGCGCCACTGCTTGGCTATTGTAGATAACGATAGACTTTCCTTGATGCCTTGATAAGGCGACCCTACTGTATTCTGCTATTTTGAGGAAAATATGGAGATGTTTGCCAACGGCGTCTGGCGGTGAATTCGGGGTAGAATGTTGTGATATCAGTTGCATAATTTATTCAATTTCTCTTCATTAAATCTGCTGGGTTGCAGGTTATTTTTCTCCCTGTTCCTGGTGATCCCAGAGAGCATCATTCCTAACGAGATCCTTCCCCCTTTCCATTAATAAGAAAGGGGGCTTTTTATTAATAAAACGTTCAGGTAAATCTAAATATAGTACTGGTGTTGGCCATTAGAACCATGCGCCTGAGAAAAAGTTCCATCATTAAATATATTTTTAAAGATGCTTTAATATCCATTTTTTCTCCATTTTGTCGCCATAATTGCATGTAATTCTGCGCCTCGCTCAGGTTATTTTCTGTCGCATATTTTAGAGATGCATCCTGAACAAATAAGCTCAACGCCAGCAGAACACTGCTATTGCTCATTATCTCGTAGACGACACATTCATGTTAAAAAAGACTCATATCATCAGCGGATTATTGATCACCCCTTTAACGTTATATGCCGCAACATCATATCAAGTTGATGATATCCGTTTTGAAGGGCTACAGCGCGTGACCGTCGGGGCGGCGCTATTAAGTATGCCATTGCACGCGGGAGATGCGGTAACGCCAGAAGATGTCAGCGAGGCAGTGCGCGCGCTGTATGCGAGCGGCAATTTCGAAAATGTGCAGATCCTGCGCGATGGGAAAACGCTGGTGGTGCAGGTTAAGGAACGGCCCACTATTGCCAGCGTCAGTTTTTCCGGGAATAAGGCAGTGAAGGATGATGCGCTAAAGGAAAATCTCACCGCATCCGGTATTTCTGCAGGTAGCGCACTGGACAGAAATTCGCTTAGCGAAATAGAAAAGGGGTTGCAGGATTTCTATTACAGCGCGGGAAAATACAGTGCGCAGGTTCACGCGGTGGTGACCCCGTTACCGCGTAATCGCGTTGACTTAACGTTCGTCTTTCAGGAAGGCATCTCGGCGAAAATCGCACAAATAAACATTATCGGTAATCAGGCGTTTCGGGAAGAGACGCTCCTGGACCAGCTTCAGCTACGTGATAATGTGCCGTGGTGGAACGTGGTAGCCGATAAAAAATACCAGAAGCAGAAGCTGGAAGCCGATCTGGAAACGCTGCGCAGTTTTTATCTCGATCGCGGCTATGCGCGCTTTGCTATCGAGTCCACGCAGGTCAGTATGACCCCAGATAAAAAATCCCTGTATATCACTATCGCCCTCAATGAAGGCGAACGTTATCGGGTCGACCGAACTCAGGTGACAGGCGATCTGGCTCAGCATGGGCCGGAGATCGAGGCGCTTGCCCAGCCGCTGGCGGGGGCATGGTATAGCGGGGCGCAAGTCACCACGGTTGAAAATGAGATCAAAAAGCATTTTGGTAAGTATGGTTATGCCTGGCCGCAGGTGACGTCCACGCCGGAAATCGATGATGCGCATCACCGCGTGGTGCTGCATATTCAGGTCAACGCGGGCCGCCGCTACTCGGTACGCCAGATCCGCTTTTCCGGTAACGACACCTCCCGGGACGCGGTGCTGCGTCGTGAAATGCGCCAAATGGAAGGGGCGTGGCTCAACAACGAAAAAGTCGATCAAGGGAAGGTACGTCTTGATCGAACGGGTTTTTTTGAGAACGTTGAACAGCAGATCGTTCCGGTCAATGGAACGGCGGATCAGGTCGATGTGGTCTACAAGGTGAAGGAGCGCAACACCGGCTCATTCAATGTGGGCCTGGGATTTGGTACGGACAGCGGCGTGAGCTATCAGCTTGGCGTGACGCAGGATAACTGGCTGGGAACGGGTAATAGCGTTAGCTTCAACGGGACGCGCAACAGCTACCAGTCTTATCTTGAACTGGGGGCGACGAACCCGTGGTTTACCGTAGATGGCATCAGCCTGGGCGGAAAGATTTTTTATAACAGCTATGATGCTTCTGATGCGGATGCCGGGAGCTATAACCAGCAGAGCTATGGTTTAGGTAGTACGCTAGGGTTTCCCATTAGCGAAAATAACTCCCTGAACCTGGGACTGGATTATGTCCATAATCGCCTGACCAATATGGATCCGGAGCTGACGACCTGGCGCTACCTCAGCTCTCGGGGAATCGAGCCCAGCGTGGTGACGAAAGATGGCGACAGCGGCGCAAAATATAGCGCCAACGATTATTTTGTGAGTCTTGGATGGGGCTACAACGATCTCGATCGCGGCTTCTTCCCGCGTGCGGGAAACAAGAGCAGCCTGAGCGGTAAAGTGACGCTCCCCGGTTCGGATAATAGCTACTACAAACTCTCTTTTGACACCGCCCAGTATCTGCCGCTGAGCGAGAACAAGCGCTGGGTCTGGATGGAACGCCTGCGCGCAGGCTATGCCGGCGGGTTAGACGGCAAAAGTGTGCCGTTCTACGATAACTTTTACGCTGGCGGTTCGTCGTCAGTGCGCGGATTTTCTTCTAACACCATTGGGCCTAAAGCGGCCTATTACCGCTGTAACGGTAGCGAAAGCAGCTATAGCGCCTGCCCGCTGGATGCCTCGTCTGATGCGGTCGGCGGGAATGCCATGGCGGTGCTGAACAGCGAATTTATCATTCCAACCCCCTTTGTGAATGATAAGTACGCCGATAGTCTGCGAACCTCGCTGTTTGTTGACGCGGGGACGGTCTGGAGTACATCCTGGCACAACACCGCGCAGACGCTGGCGGCAGGGATCCCTGACTACGGCGATCCGAGTCATATTCGTCTCTCCGCGGGGATTGCCGTGCAGTGGATGTCTCCCCTCGGTCCACTGGTCTTCTCCTGGGCAGAGCCGTTTAAAAAGTACGATGGTGATAAAGCAGAACAGTTTCAGTTTAATATCGGCAAAACCTGGTAGGGCTCCAACGGGGCCTGATAGACCGGCGTGGCTATATTCTGTGGACTGTCCTCCGACATAGCGATTGAGCAGAATATACTCAACCGCTATGTCGATATTATCGCTAAGGAATACGATCTGGCGGGACACCCGCGACATTTACCCGAGCGCGGTCTGAGGGCCTCGCGGACCTGGTGGCGTACGACGAGGTAACCGCGCAATAAATAGCTGCCTGCTACTATCCTCTCTTCTTGCCAAACCGCGGGTAATACTCAGTGCTGCATCATCTAATACCAATGACTGAGGCCTCATCCAGAGGGACTAAGACGTATTGTAAATTAAGTTTATATTATCTTATTTTTTATTGTATTTTCTTTTTTAAGGGTAATTTGGCTGTTTTTCATCAGGCCTAACCATAAATTTAGAGAGGGAAATGAAACGTTACTAATAATGGAGTATGTTGTTAGGAATTGTCTTAAATCACATAATTGCCAGGGGCGCTTGCGATTTATAACAATGAATGCTATCACTATATATTGTAATAATTTGTAGCATCTTTATAAGGAAGGAATATGAAATGGACTATTCTTAATACCCTGATCTGCCCGCAATCTGGTATCGCCTTCTCGGCTATATCCAGTCTGCGTTTCTTGAAATTTATCATGTGGTACGAGGCTGATGTAATCCTGTTGCCCGGTGAGTCGATAAGACTCTATTCCTCGAGAGTTTTAATTAATGACCAGTATCATTCATTAAAAATCTATAATATTACGGTGTACGACGAGGCGCAGTGGGAAAAATTACGTGAGCGACCATCGTGCCCTTACCATGCCGGTGGCGAGCGGTCTGACTCCTGTTTTTACCAGTCCTTTTGCACGATTAAGCGTTGCCCGAATAATATTCCCCGCAGTGAACCCTGGCGTTAGCCAGTCCACGCCGCCGGTCAGACACCGGCGGCGTGGCGTCATTTCGCCAGCAGGGCGGCCAGTCGAGGCTGGACGCTTGCGCAGCCGGCCAGCACGAGGTTGCCTCGCCGCAGGCCCGCATTGGCGAGAAACGCATTGCACGTTCCGCCCGCCTCCTCAATCAATAGCATGCCTGCCAGCGCATCCCAGCTGTTCATATGCACTTCATAATAGGCGTGGAGCTGACCGGCGGCGACATGCGCCAGCATCAGGGCGCCCGCGCCAAAACGGCGATACTCCAGACCGGCGTCGAGCAGCGTGTCGATGGCCCGGGCGTAGTCGCTGGCCGGGGCCCGGCTGGAGCGCCCCATGCCGATCACCACCGCATCGGGCTCCGGCTCGCGTAGCGTCAGGCGCCGACCGTTGAGATACGCGCCTTCGCCGCGGGCGGCGAAGAAAAATTCATCGCGATCGGGGGCGTAAATGATGCCGAGCGACAGCTCGCCCTGGCACACTCGCGCCAGTGAGATGCACCAGTAATCCATGCCGAGGATAAAGTTGGTGGTGCCATCGACAGGATCCAGCACCCAGACGGTCTGGTCGTCGCCTTCAAAACCGCTCTCCTCGCCGAGGAAACCCTCCTCGGGAAAGTGGGCCTGCAGCCAGCCTTTAATCTCTTGTTCTACCGCGAGATCCGCCTGCGACACAAAGTCCTGGCGCGCTTTTTTATCGACCTGTAATCCCGCATCGCGCAGCGCCTGGGCGTGGGCGCCTGCCTGGCGAATCAAGGCGCATAATGACTCTCGTTGTGCTTCCGTCATAGTCCTGCTCTCAGATAACAAAGGGCGACGTGCGCCGGTGAATTAAGGTTACCTCCACCCAGGTGGTGCGTGAAGGTTGCGAAGGGTCGGCGGCGCGCTCCAGAAGCCGGGCGAGCGCCTGGCGGGCGATCGCCGCCACATCCTGATGTAGCGTGGTGAGCTGATAGCTATATTGCGCGGTCGTCGGCGTGTTATCAAAACCAATCAGCTGAAAATCCGCCGGAGCCTCTCTGCCGCGCTGGCGCATTCCATCGAGAAAGCCACAGGCAAGCTGGGCGTTGGCGCAGAAGATCCCCTCCAGCGCCTCGTCGGCGAGCGCTGCAGCCTGTAACCCGCCCGCGTAACCTTCTTGCTGACAGGCGAGGATCGCCAGGTGGCGTTCGACGTCCACTCCGCGCGTTTGCAGCGCCCGGCCGAACGCTTCCCCGCGCATGCGGCCGGCCCAGGTGGAAGGATGGTGGTTGAGCCAGCCAAAGCGCTGACAGCCGCTGCGCAGCAGCTGGTCGGCGGCCAGTTCGGCGCCGGCGGCGTTGTCAGAACAAACGTAATCCACGCCGGGGATTGTCGGCTGGCGATTAATGCCCACGACCGGAATATGCTGCTGGACGCACTCGTTCACCAGCGCCTCCGGCGGCTGGCCGGAGGTGACGATAACGCCGGAGACGCGAAACTGAGCGAAACGGCGCAAGGTCTGCGCCAGATCCTGCTCGCTGTGGATCTCGCTCACCAGCGCCTGAAAGCCTTGGCGCTGGATCTCGTTAAGCAGCGCATCAAGCAGGGTACTGCGAAAAGGATCGCTGATGCGCGAGACGATCACGCCGATTAAGTGGCTGCGCTGGCGGTTCAGCCCCTGGGCGAGGAAGTTAACCTGATACCCCAGCTCTTCGGCGGCGCGCAGTACCCGCGCCCGGGCGTCGGGAGAGATGCTGCCGTTGTTGCTCAACGCCCGGGACACCACTGCCCGGGAGACGCCCGCTCTCCGGGCAACATCCTGGGCGGTGACGCTGGGTTTGCGTGGGTTCATAGGAGGTACGTCTCGTCAGTGGGCGTGGGACGCGGCAGCGTTAAGGTGAGTCCATCCCGGGAAACGAATAAGCCCGGCCACGGCTGACAGGCCTGCTTTAGCGCCGACAGAGAAGCATCCTCGCAGTGATAGAGCCCCATCGCCGGGAGCTGCAGCGTTCTGAACAGCATCAGGCAGGAGGGGAAATCGCCATGCGAGGCGTCATCGTCCAGGGCTGCTACCGAGGCGCACTCCTGAAACGCCAGCCCGGCGCCGGCCATCAGGGCTATCGAGTCGGCGGTCGGTCGGCCATCGCCGCTGTAAAACAGCGTCTGCCCGGCAATGGTGATGCGGATGGCGCGATTACTCAGCTCATGCTGGGTGGGGGCAGTGCGGATCTGCCAGTCCTGCCACGTCCAGGCTTCGCGGCATTCCTGCCAGTCGATGGTGAAACCAAGGTCCGCCTGCGGCCAGTTCGCCAGCGCGGCCAGCTGCATGAGCACCGGCTGCTGCGCCGGCTGGCAGTAGATAATGACTGGCTTCTGACGGGAATAACTTTTCCAGTGGTTCAGTAGCGCCGTCAGGCCGGTGCAGTGGTCCGGGTGAACGTGGGTGAAGTAGATCGCGTCGATATCGTTGACCTCGCCGCCGCGCTGCCAGAGCGCGCGGGGAACGGTGGGGCCGCAGTCGATTAACCACTGTTTGTTGTCCGCATCGATCACCCGCAGCGCGGAGGTATTTTGCGTGCAGGAAAAGGCGCTCCCGCAGCCAAGCACATCTATTTTCATTTACCCTCGCCAAAATTTTTTGCCGCTTAATTAAATTGTCATAAATACCCGACAAAGTAGGCTCATATCATGTCGAGTCAACGTTGCATTTTTTTTACAGCCAAATGAACACGTGTTCACCTTGCTAAAAAAAATGCCGCAGCAGCGCTTTCAGGTAGCGAATATGAGTTATTTACAGATCTCCGGCCTTAAAATTAGTTATGGCGATAAGGTGGTTTTACATAATATCGATCTGGCGGTAGAGCAGGGAGAGATGATTGCTCTACTGGGCCCGTCGGGATGCGGAAAAACCACGCTGCTGAACGCCCTCTGCGGCTTTATTCCGGTGCAAAGCGGCGAGGTGGCTATTGCCAGCCGAACGATCACTCATCTTGCGCCGGAGCAGCGCAATATCACCATGGTATTTCAAAGCTACGCCCTGTGGCCGCACCTGACGGTAGCGCGCAATATCGGCTATGGCCTGAAGCTGCGCAAATGGCGCGGGGCGGATATCGCGCGGCGGGTGGCGGAGCTGCTGCGAATAGTCAATCTCGAAGGGCTTGGCGAGGTGAAAGTGACCGAACTGTCGGGCGGCCAGCGGCAGCGGGTGGCGCTGGCGAGAGCCCTGGCCATAGAGCCCCAGGTGCTGGTGTTGGATGAGCCGTTATCTAATCTGGATGCCAAAGTGCGCCTGAATGTGCGCCATGAAATTAAATCTCTGCAAAAGAGACTGGGGTTCACGTCATTAATTGTCACCCACGATCAGCAGGAAGCCTTAGTGATGGCGGACCGCATTGCGGTATTAAATCAGGGGCGTATTGAACAAACCGGCACGCCGGAAGAAATATATCAACGCCCCGCGACGCCCTTCGTCGCTGATTTTATGGGGGCCGATAATAAAATAATTTCCGGTGAATTATCCGCTGCCGCAATATCCGGTTTATCTGCCGCTCAGCAGGGTGACAACGTTATTTATTTTCGCAGCGCCGATGCCGCGCTCGCTGAATTAACGCAGCCTGCGCCGCAGGAGGGGCTGGCTCTGGAAGGCGTGGTGGAGCAAAGCGCGTTTCTGGGCAATCTGTATCGTCACAGCGTGCGCTGCCATGACCGCCTGCTGCTGGCGGATGCCGCGCAGTGCTGGCCGACAAAAAGCCGCGTTCGGCTCCATGTGCCAACGCCGGCCCTGCATATTTTTCCTTTACCACTATCACAGTGATATCAGCGTGTTCATTCTGGGGACAATCCATGTTGACTAAGACGAAAGCAGCGATCGTAACGACCCTCTTCCTGAGCCTTGGCGCACAGGCCGACACCATTCTCAACGTCGCCACCGCGGGCGATCAGAATATGGTGGATTATGTAAAAACCTGGCTGGGGCCAAAATTTGAAGCCGCTCATCCCGGCGTCAAGGTGCGGGTGATCGGTACCGGCCCCGGCGACGCCGGGTCGAATAAAATTAGCGAGAAGCTAACGGCCCAGCAGGAGAGCGGCGCGCAGCAGTGGGATATCGACGTCGCGGTAGTGCACCAGAAGGCGGGCGGTGAGCAGGTGGCAAAGGGATTGCTGCAAAAATACCGTCAGGATATTCAGACCGGCGGCATGGTGAGTTCGCCGAGCGCCACCCAGGCGCTGGGCGTTAACGTTGACGGATACGTGATGCCGATGTTCTTAAGCCAGACCGCTATCGCCTGGAACAGCGATCTGGTCACTACCCCGCCGGCGTCGTATGACGAGCTGGTGGCCTGGACGCAGAAACACCCGCAGGCTTTTGGCTATAACGGCATCAAGAATGGCATGTCCGGCGTCAGCTTTGTGGTGGGCTGGATCTACGCCTACGGGACCGACGCCCAGCGTCTCTCCGCCGGGCCCTATGATAAAAGCGTCGAAAAAGGCTGGCAGCAGGCCTATGAGAAGCTAAAGGCGTTCAATAAAAACGTAACTTTCACCCCGGGCAACGCCGGGACGCTCGATATGCTGAGCCGGGGGGAAATCGCCATGGGCCCGGTGTGGGTCGATATGTTCTATAGCTGGAAAGATCAGGGCAAGCTGCCGCCGTCGATCAAGCTTGCTTTACTGGCGCCGGGCATGCCGGGCCAGCCGATGTATTACGTCATCCCGGCGAAGGCGGCGAATCCGCAGCTGGCGCGCGACTTTATCGCGCTGGCCACCAGCCCGGAAGTGCAGGCGCAGGGGATCGTCAAGCAGTTCAACTGGTATCCGGGCATCGACGCCGGGCAGGTGAAGCCGAAGCTGGATGCGGCGACCTGGCAAAAGCTGTTTGCCGAAATCTCGCCGGAAGCGCTGGCGAAGTATGGCAAAAGCTTCCCGATCGCCCCCTACTTTGACGATATCAAAGAGGGTTACGAAAGCCAGGTGGCTAATTAAACCTTTTTCCAGCCCGGGCCGCCGTCCCGGGCGCTTGCTTGTGCTGACGCCAGGTTTATTATGTCCAGTTCATTAAAATATCTGCTGCTGGTTGCCCCGGCGGCGCTGATGATCGCGATCCTGTTTTTGTATCCGCTGGGGTTTTCGCTGGTCTCGGCGTTTACCGCGCCGGGACAGCCGTTCACCCTCGATCACTTCCGCAAGGTCTATGCGCTCTACGCCAGCGATGTGCTCTTTTCGCTGCTTATCGTGCTGATCTCAGTGGCGCTGTTAGCGCTGCTCGCCATTACCCTGTCGGCAGTGATTGCGCTGTCACCCTGCCGACCCGTTGTGCGTTTGCTGGGTTTTTTGTATCGCCTGCCGCTGTTTATTCCTTTTATCGTTGTTGCCCAGATGATGCGCACTTTTCTCGCCAAAAATGGCCTGATGAACAATGCGCTGGTGGCGGCCGACCTGGTCACGCCGCTGGAGACGCTCTCCTGGCTGGGATGGAAAGGGATAGTGATCACCTTTGTCTGGAAGCAACTGGCCTTTGCCACGCTGCTGATCTGCGGGGCGATGGCGGCGCTGGAGTCGTCGCAGATCCTTGCTGCACGTAATCTTGGCGCCTCCCGGCCGCGGATCCTGTTCGATATCATGCTGCCGCAGGTCCTGCCGACTATCGGCGTGGCGCTGGTGCTGTCGACGGTGACCATGATGTCGGTGCTGTCGGTACCGTTGATGATCGGCGTGGGGACCCCGACGATGCTAACCGTGGATATGGCATTTCGCGTCAATTCCTATGGTGATTACGCGGTGGCGAATGCGCTTGGCGTGGTGTCGCTGGCGATCTGCGGCGCGCTGTCGTGGTTTTACCTGCGCCACAGCCTGCAGCAAAAAGGCGGTGAATCATGAAAGCGCTGGCCCTCGTATCAACCCCGGCATGGTGGGTGAAAGGGCGCCGTAAAGTGCGCGCCAGTCCGGTGCTGCAGACCCTGCTGCTGCTGTTTATGCTGCTGGCGATGTTTGGTCCGCTGCTGAACCTGTTGATCTGGACCGTAGCGGAAAGCTGGTATTTTCCCCATTCGCTGCCCAGTCGGTGGGGGCTGAAGTACTGGTATCAGGTTTTCAATCCATACAGCGATGTCTCCAGCTCGCTGTTAACCAGCGTGCTGATCGCTCTGTTATCGGTGGGGGTCTGTTTGCTGATTTCCGTACCCGCCGGCTATGCGCTTTCCCGGCGGAAAATGCCATTACGGATGCTGTTCATGCTGCTATTTCTTATCCCGCAGGCCTTTCCTAACCTGACGGTATACATGAATGTTGCCCGATTGTTTTATCAGTGGGGATTGAACGGCAGTATCGCAGGGGTGGTGCTGGTGCATAGCGTTCACGGCCTGATGTATTCGGTGTGGATCTGTGTAGCCGCGTTTTCAGCCATCGACCCGCTGCTGGCGCGGGCATCGCGTAACCTGGGCGCCGGGCCGGTGTATACCTTCTGGCACATTGTGCTGCCGCAGGCGGCGCCGGGGATCGTCGCCGCCAGCATCTTTGTTTTTCTGGAGTCGCTGGATGAGTTTACCGGCACTTTCTTCGTCGGGGCGCCGGATATCACCACGCTGCCGCTGCTGCTCTATAACGCCAGCATGTCGGGTAACTATCAGGTCTCGTCGATTACCGCGCTGATTTTGCTGGCCCCATCGCTGCTCTTTATGGTGGTGATCCATAAATTTATGCGTCCGGAGATGATGGCCAAATTAGGGAAATAAGGGCTGCAGAAAACGAAAAAGCTTCCCGTCGGGAAGCTTTTTAACCTCAGGTCATCATCATCGGCCATTCTGGCGGTGTCTGACTCATGACTTCAATCATCACATCTTTGATATTGCCCCAGATTTTGGCAATATCGAGCAGGGTGATACCGAGCAAACCGGTGGCGAACCAGCAGGCGGCGGCCAGGCCGAGGCAGCTGCAGATCACCGCCAGACCGGCGTAATCGCTTTTGCGAAGCTGAATATTCAGTGAGCTGGCGAGAAACATCAGCACCGCGCTCACCAGGGGCCAGCGCAATAATACGACACTGGTAGTAATGGAAGCCATTAACCTATCCTCAAAGAAAGTCGGGAGCCATGGACGACCTGGCGCGACTGACGATGGCATAGCGCTCTGGTCTCAACTGGCGTACTAGAGAGTGATGAAACGCCATTTCTGTTTCATCAACTTGTGTGAACTATATCACACTTGGCGCTTTATTCACCAGTCAAAAAATGAGCTTTTGCTGCGTTTAATAACTATGAAGTTTGTGTGGATATTGGTGGGCAACCCCGGGAAGCATATTTTCATTCACTGCCTAATGATTATTATTCTGCGGGTTTTATTACCTGTTCTTGTTTATTACACGGAGAAACCGAGTCAGATGCGCGTCTATTCTTAATCTTGCCGGAATATCTTCCGAATACCTGATAAATAAGTATTATTCATCACCATCAGAGGTAAAACTGACGCTCGTGAGGGCTGTCGGATGTCAGCTGATGTCTATCGCAATCGCGATTGCTAACGTGTTCGGGCTACCTTAATTAAGGCATATCGCATGGATGTAAGCGTAAATGGGTGACAGTGCGCCGCATAAGGCGCTAAGACTCATCGGAACAGGTTTGGTTATTTTATTGCCAGTGGTGCTGGCATTGTGGTTTGCCCAGCTGCGGGCTAAAGCCGAAACCATTGATCAATTACACTCATTTTCGCAGTTGGCGCTGCAAAAAACGGAAATGGTCATCCGGGAAGCGGATCAGGCTCGGGCTAAAGCCAGCCAGTATCGCGGTGAGTTGTGTTCAGCGGAGCACCAGCGTTATTTACTGCATATTGTGCGCGGCCTGCTGTATGTGGAAGATCTGATCTACGCTAACGGCCAGCGCTTTATCTGTTCAACGTCCGTTCATCAGCAAACCGGCTGGCGGATGCAGGCGGCTAATTACACCAAAAAGCCGGATGTCGCGATTTACTATTACCGGGACACGCCGTTTTATCCGGGCTTTGCCATGAATTATATGCAGAAGGGGCCCTATGTTGTGGTGGTTAATCCCTTCTCGTACAGCTCGGTGATCGCCAGCGACCGCGATTTAGCCTATGGCGTTTTCGATACCAAAACCAACCTCTTTTTCTCGGTAAGTAACAATGTCGAGCCCGCGGAACTCCATGCGTTAATTCGCGAAGGCGATACCTTTTTTAATCAGAATGGCCGGGTGTATACGATCGCCCGCTCCGCTATTCGCCCCATCGCCGTCATTATGTCCACCTCGCGGGCCAGCTACTATCACAACTTTTGTGACCAGGCCAGTCTGACGCTGCCGCTGGGGATAATTTGCAGTATTTTACTGGTGCTGGTGTGGTCGCGCACCCGCCGACAGTATCACTCGCCGCGCAATATGCTGCAGCGGGCTCTGAGCTGCCGCCAGCTGCGCCTGCACTACCAGCCGATTATCGATATTAAAAATAACCGCTGCGTTGGGGCGGAAGCGCTGCTGCGCTGGCCTGGGTTTGACGGTCCGGTGATGAACCCGGCGGAGTTTATTCCGCTGGCGGAAAATGAAGGCATGATTGCCCAGGTCACGGACTACGTGGTGGATGAACTGTTTTATGAAATGGGTGAGTTTCTGGCCAGCCATCCACAGTTGTATATAGCCATCAATCTCTCTGCGTCGGATTTCCATTCGGCGCGGCTGATTTCACAGATCAGTGAGAAAGCGCACAGCTACGCGGTCTGTATCGGACAAATCAAAATCGAAGTGACCGAGCGCGGGTTTATCGACGTACCGAAGACCACGCCGGTGATCCAGGCGTTCCGCGAAGCAGGCTATGAAATTGCCATCGACGATTTCGGCACCGGCTACTCGAATCTGCATAATCTGCACGCGCTGAACGTCGATATCCTCAAAATCGATAAAACCTTCGTCGATACGCTCACCACCAACAACACCAGCCACCTGATTGCTGAGCATATCATCGAGATGGCGCGCGGGTTGCGGTTAAAGACGATTGCAGAAGGCGTGGAGACGCCGGAGCAGGTAAGCTGGCTCTACAAGCGCGGCGTACAGTATTGCCAGGGCTGGCTGTTTGCGAAAGCGATGCCGGCGCGGGAGTTTATGCAGTGGTTAGCCAATGCTCCCGCGCCCGCGAACGTGCCTCAGCCGCCGCGTCACGCGGAGATCTGATGGCGATAGTCGCTGGGAGTGCGGTCAAACTCGCGGCGGAACACCCGGGAGAAGGTTTGCTGCGAGACGTAGCCCAGATCCATGGCGATATCAAAGATCGGCCGCTGGGTGGTTCGCAACGCTTCCGCCGCCAGCAGCAGGCGGCGCTGGCGAATATAGTCCCCCAGCGTCTGATGCATCACGGTACGGAACATCCGCTGCAGGTACCACTTCGAGTATCCTGACTTTCTGGCGACTATATCAATGTTAAGTGGTTGATCGATATGTTCATCAATCCATTCAATCAAAGTTTGAATAATATCCTGATGGGACATAAAGCGGCCTCTCTCAATTCTCGATTCGTCGTTTTGTCTGCAGGCGAGTATAATTCCTCAAGTTAACTTGAGGTAAAGCGCTTTATGGAAAAGAAATCACCCCGCATCAAAATGCTGTTGACGCCTGGAGAAGTGGCAAAACGAACCGGCGTGGCGGTCTCGGCCCTCCATTTTTATGAGAGTAAAGGATTGATCCACAGTCAGCGGAATGCCGGCAATCAGCGGCGCTACCGGCGTGACGTTCTGCGCGCGGTGGCGATTATCAAAATTGCGCAACGTATTGGCATCCCGCTGGCCACTATCGGCGACGCGTTTGGCGTGCTGCCGGAAGGGCACAATCTCAGCGCAAAAGAGTGGAAGATGCTGTCATCGCAGTGGCGTGAGGAGCTGGATCGGCGCATTCATACCCTGACGGCGCTACGCGACCAGCTCGACGGCTGTATCGGCTGCGGCTGTTTATCGCGACGCGACTGCCCGCTGCGCAACCCTGGCGATAAACTGGGGGAAGAGGGAACCGGCGCCCGGCTGCTGGAAGACGAGTGATAAAACTAAAGCGCCACAACTGGGCGCTTTAGTTGTTTTCCGGTCTTGGTCTTTCGCATTATCTCGCTGGTTCGCGAGAGGGTTTCCCCCGACGTCGACGTCCCTCAGTATTGCGCAATCTGTTGATGGAGGTTCCGGTTTGCGTCGACACTTTAACTATGGCATCTGCCGTCGCTTTTTCCTCACTATTTTGCTGAAATTTTCCCGGCAATGAGCGCCTGTTCCTATAGTTAATTTGAACAAACTACGGGAGAGGCTCATGCTGACGGTACATCATCTTAATCAATCACGATCGCAACGCGTACTGTGGGCACTGGAAGAGCTGCAGCTGCCTTATCAGATAGTCCGCTATCAGCGGGAGAAAACGATGCTGGCGCCGGCGGCGCTGAAAAAAATCCATCCGTTGGGCAAATCACCGGTACTGGAAGACAACGGCTATGTGCTGGCGGAGTCCGGGGCGATCCTCGAGTATTTGCAGGAAACCTGGGACAGCGGCGGGTTGTTGAAGCCGCAGGGAATTGACGACAAACTGCAGTACCGCTTCTGGCTGCACTATGCCGAAGGCTCGCTGATGCCGCTGCTGTTAATGAAGCTGGTGTTCGCCAGCCTTGGCAAACCCCCTGTGCCCTTTGGCGTTCGCTCGCTGGGTTCGCTGCTGGGCAAGGGGATACAGAAAACGTGGCTCGATCCGCAGCTGGCCACCCATGCGCGGTTCATTGACGACCATCTTGCCGCACGGCCATGGTTCGCTGGCGAGCGGCTGAGCATGGCCGATATCCAGATGAGCTTCCCGGTGATGGCATTGTTGGCGCGCGGCGGCATGCATGACCTCGTCCATATCGAGGCCTGGCGTCAGCGAGTGGAACAGCGACCGGCCTGGCAACGCGCCATCGAGCGCGGCGGCCCCTTCACCTTACCCGGCGCCTGAGATATCAGCGGATCCGATGACGTCGATAAATGAAAGCAACTCACTAAAAAATTGTTAGCGGATTGCGCATGGACGATAACGTTTGCGCATCGGCTGGTCATTTTCTGTTCGTCATAAGCGAAATTTAGCGAAATATGATAAACATCGGTTGAAAAGGGTTATCTAAAGGCCGGATAATCGTTTGCCTTTCTGTTTCGCTCCCCCTTTTTTCTGCTGTCCGGGGGAGGCGATAAGGTTGACCACCGTAGTGTATGCGCGGAGTTAAACGTTTGCTTTTTTGCGGCCCCCCTGGCGCTGCGATTCGGTACATGGAGATCGCGTTTAACTGGCAGTGGACGGTCCACCACGCATATCAACGAACGATAAAAATTTTCAGGGGAAGTTTTCTATGTCTACGCCTTCAGCGCGTACCGGCGGTTCATTGGACGCCTGGTTTAAAATTTCGGCGCGCGGCAGCACCGTGCGTCAGGAGATTGTTGCAGGTCTTACTACCTTTCTGGCGATGGTGTACTCCGTCATCGTGGTGCCGGGCATGCTCGGTAAAGCGGGCTTCCCGCCGGCCGCGGTGTTTGTCTCGACCTGTCTGGTAGCGGGCGTTGGCTCGCTGGCGATGGGATTATGGGCGAATCTGCCGATGGCGATCGGTTGCGCTATCTCGTTGACCGCGTTCACCGCCTTCAGCCTGGTGCTGGGGCAGCAGATCAGTATTCCGGTAGCCCTCGGCGCAGTATTCCTGATGGGGGTCCTGTTTACGGTGATCTCGGCAACCGGCATCCGCAGCTGGATCTTGCGTAACCTGCCGCAGGGCGTGGCGCACGGTACCGGGATCGGCATTGGCCTGTTCCTGCTGCTGATCGCCGCCAACGGCGTTGGTCTGGTGATCAAAAACCCGCTGGACGGTTTGCCGGTGGCGTTGGGCAACTTTGACAGTTTCCCGGTGGTGATGTCGCTGATTGGCCTCGCGGTGATCATTGGTCTGGAAAAAATGAAGGTGCCGGGCGGCATTCTGCTGACCATTATCGGCGTGTCGATTGTCGGCCTGATTTTCGATCCCAACGTCCATTTCTCCGGCATTTTCGCTATGCCATCCCTGAGCGATGGCCAGGGTAATTCCCTGATCGGCAGCCTGGATATCGTCGGCGCGCTCAACCCGGTCGTGCTGCCAAGCGTGCTGGCGCTGGTGATGACGGCGGTCTTTGACGCCACCGGTACCATCCGCGCAGTGGCTGGCCAGGCGAACCTGCTGGATAAGGACGGACAGATCATCAACGGCGGTAAAGCGCTGACCACCGACTCCCTGAGCAGCGTCTTCTCCGGTTTAGTCGGGGCGGCGCCGGCGGCGGTTTATATCGAATCGGCGGCGGGTACCGCGGCCGGTGGTAAAACCGGTCTGACCGCGGTGACGGTCGGTGTCCTGTTCCTGCTGATCCTGTTCCTCTCCCCGCTCTCTTATCTGGTGCCGGCCTACGCGACCGCGCCGGCGCTGATGTACGTTGGCCTGCTGATGCTGAGCAACGTGGCGAAAATCGATTTCAATGACTTTGTTGACGCGATGGCTGGCCTGATCACCGCGGTGTTTATCGTGCTGACCTGTAACATCGTGACGGGCATCATGATCGGTTTCGCGACCCTGGTTATTGGCCGTCTGGTCTCCGGCGAGTGGCGCAAACTGAACCTCGGCACGGTGATTATCGCTGTGGCGCTGGTGGTGTTCTACGCCGGCGGCTGGGCGATTTAAACCCTTCGTGCTCCTCACGGGCGGCTCAGGCCGCCCGTTTTATTTTTAAGCCACATCCTGTTTCCATTTGCGTTAATCTGGGTAGCGTATGATTCACAGGCACGACGCCTTACAGGTATAAAAGAAAACGCAGCAAACAGGGAACACATGGAAATATTCTTTACCATCCTCATCATGACCCTTGTGGTCTCACTCTCCGGGGTAGTGACGCGCGTACTGCCCTTTCAGGTTCCACTTCCACTGATGCAAATCGCCATTGGCGCGCTTCTGGCGTGGCCGACCTTTGGTTTGCACGTTGAATTTGATCCAGAGCTGTTTCTGGTACTGTTTATCCCGCCGCTGCTATTCGCCGACGGCTGGAAAACGCCAACCCGCGAATTTATTGAACACGGGCGCGAGATCCTCGGCCTGGCGCTAGCGCTGGTGGTCGTGACGGTGGTCGGCATCGGCTTTCTGATCTACTGGATTGTGCCGGGCATTCCGCTGATCCCGGCGTTCGCGCTGGCGGCCGTGCTGTCGCCGACCGACGCCGTGGCGCTTTCGGGCATCGTTGGGGAAGGGCGGATACCGAAGAAAATCATGGGCATTCTGCAGGGGGAGGCGCTAATGAACGACGCCTCCGGCCTGGTCTCGCTCAAGTTTGCCGTCGCGGTGGCGATGGGCACCATGGTCTTTACCGTTGGCGGCGCCACCGTAGAATTTCTGAAGGTGGCGATTGGCGGCGTGCTGGCCGGGTTTGTGGTGAGTTGGTCGTATGGCCGCTCGATGCGCTTCCTCAGCCGCTGGGGCGGGGATGAACCCGCCACGCAGATTGTCCTGCTGTTCCTGCTGCCGTTTGCCTCCTATCTGATTGCCGAACATATCGGTGTCTCCGGCATCCTGGCGGCGGTAGCGGCGGGGATGACCATCACCCGTTCCGGCGTGATGCGCACCGCGCCCTTGGCCATGCGCCTGCGCGCCAACAGCACCTGGGCAATGTTGGAGTTTGTCTTCAACGGCATGGTCTTCCTGTTGTTGGGCCTGCAACTGCCGGATATCCTCTCCAGTTCGCTGGTAGCGGCGGAGGCCGACCCCAACGTTGAGACCTGGATGCTGTTTACCGACATTATCCTGATCTATGCCGCGCTGATGCTGGTGCGTTTTGGCTGGCTGTGGTCGATGCGTAAGCTCAGTCAGCGCTTCCTGAAGAAGAAGCCGATGGAGTTTGGCTCCTGGACTACGCGCGAGCTGCTGATCTCCTCCGTTGCCGGGGTGCGCGGGGCGATTACCCTCGCCGGTGTGCTCTCCATTCCTCTGCTGCTGCCGGACGGGAATGTCTTTCCGGCGCGCTATGAACTGATTTTCCTCGCCGCCGGGGTGATCCTGTTCTCGCTGTTCGTCGGGGTGATTGCGCTGCCGATCCTGCTACGTCACATTGAATCGAGCGATAATGTGCAGCAGCGGAAAGAGGAGCGTCTGGCGCGCGCGGCAACGGCTGACGTGGCGATTGTGGCGATCCAGAAGATGGAAGAGCGTCTGGCGGCGGATACCAAAGAGAATATCGATACCCAGCTGCTGACCGAAGTCAGTTCGCGGGTGATCGGTAACCTGCGCCGGCGCGCCGATGGGCGTAACGACGTGGAAACCTCTATGCTCGAAGAGAGTCTGGAACGCCGCTTCCGCCTGGCGGCGCTGCGCTCTGAGCGCGGCGAGCTGTATCATCTGCGCGCCACCCGGCAGATCAGTAACGAGACGCTGCAGAAGCTGCTCCACGATCTCGACCTGCTGGAAGCGCTGTTAATCGAAGATCAATAACCTGTAATCCGGATAGCGCGACGCTTATTCGGACTACTGGCGAGACTGCAGTAAATGTGTAGCCCCGGTAAGCGTTAGCGCGACCGGGGGAAACCCGGGCAGCGGCGCAAGCGCCTGACCCGGGCTACCCCTTCCCTTGCGGAACGCGTTGTCACCAGAGAATTATTCCAGCCAGAACGCTTTGCTGCACGTCAGCCAGGCTTCAGCGCTGCGCGACATATATACGCCTTCCCGCCAAATCATCCCCAGCTCCCAGCGCAGCTCGCTTTGCAACGGGATCCAGCAAAAATTCTGCCGGTCGAGACGCTGGCAAATCGGCTCCGGCAGGATCGCTACGCCAATGCCCGCCTGCACCATGGCGGCGAGAAAATCCCACTGGCCGCTGCGCACTGCGATACGTGGCTTCACGTCATGTTCGGCAAACAGCCGCATCAGCTGCTGGCTAAGGGCAAATTCCTCGTTGTAGATAACCAGCGGATGCGACGCCAGCTCGGCCGGCGAGAGCGAGGTTTTACCTTCCCACTCCGCGGTCCTTGGCGTCAGGACGCACAGCGGGTGATTGAACAACGGCAGAATGGTGAGGCTGCTATCCTCCTCGACAGGCAGGGCGGTCATCGCCATATCAAGTTCGCCATTGCTGACCGCCTGCTGGACCGTCAGGCCGCCAAACTCGGCGATCTTCAGCTCGACGCCCGGATAGCGCTGGCGGAAGCGACTGATCGGCTCGGCCATCAGCATCCCGACCATCGGCGGAATGCCAAGCCGCAGCACCCCTTTATGCAGGTGGTTGATATCGCTCAGCTCTGACTCCAGCTGGCCGAACTCGCCCAAGATCGCCTGGCCGCGTTCAAAGACGACGCGCCCGGTATCGGTGAGCAGTAGTTTGCGGCCGTCGCGGATCAACAGCGTGCAGTTTAGCTCATCTTCGAGATTCTTGAGCATCTTGCTGATGGTGGGCTGTGTGACAAACAGCTTTTCCGCCGCGCGAGTAAAACTCTGCTGACGAACCACTTCAACGAAATAGCGCAGCGTTCGGATATCCATAATTATTCCCTGAGACTATACCTGCGATGATTTTAATTCATTTCTGTCCGCTTCGGCGGCTCTCTATACTGCTCGCCTGACTTCTTTTTTTCAGGACTATCGCACATGGCCTTCGCGCCAGCTCGCGTTGCCCCCGCCGTGGCGCAACGACTTCAGATCCCGGTACAGGTACTTCTCTACGTCGGGTTATTCATCTTCGCACAATATCTGGTGAACAGGTGGCAGGTACCGCTGCCGGCTAACCTGGTCGGCATGGTGATGCTCCTGCTGCTGATCGTCTGCCGGGTGATACCGGTAAGCTGGGTGCGCGCCGGCGCCCGCTGGCTGCTGGCGGAGATGCTGCTGTTTTTCGTCCCGGCGGTGGTCGCGGTGGTGAACTACGCCCAGCTGTTGATGGTCGATGGTTGGCGGATATTTCTGGTGATTGCCTTAAGCACGCTGATGGTGCTCGGCGCCACCGCCTGGGTCGTTGACAAGGTCTATCGTTACGAAGTGGGCAGGTTAAAAAAATGAGCGATGCCGTGCTGAGTATCCTGTGCCTGGTGGCGACGCTGGTCCTCTATTACGCCAACAAAAAACTGTATCGACGTTTTCATAAACTCCCTCTGATGCCGCTGGTGTTCACGCCGATCCTGCTGGTGCTGATTCTGGTGGTAGGCCATATCTCTTATCAGAGCTATATGGGAGAGACCCACTGGCTGCTGTGGCTGCTGGGCCCGGCGACCATCGCCTTTGCCGTTCCGGTGTATGAAAATGTCGCGGTGATTAAACGCCACTGGATGTCGCTCAGCGCCGGGGTGGTGACGGCGGTAGTGGTGGCTGTCACCAGTTCCGTATGGCTGGCGCGCGGGTTTATGTTGTCTGATGAAATTCAGCGTAGCCTGGCGGTGCGCTCGGTGACCACGCCCTTTGCGCTGGCGGCGGCGAAACCGCTCGGCGGTCAACCCGATCTGGTGGCGCTGTTTGTGGTGATCACCGGCGTGTTTGGCATGGCGGTGGGAGATATGCTGTTTTTACGTCTTGCTATCCGGGAAGGGATGGCGAAAGGAGCCGGGTTCGGCGCGGCTTCCCATGGTGCGGGAACGGCGCGCTCGTATGAGCTGGGCCAGCAGGAGGGCGTGGTGGCCAGCCTGGTGATGATGCTGTCAGGCGTAGTGGTGGTGCTGGCTGCGCCGGTCGTCCGCTGGCTGCTGTTTTAACATTATCGCCAGAGTGAATGTTAATAAATATTGAGGAGAGGAATAGCTATCGGCTATTCCCTGTTTTTGTTATTGATGCATTTAACGGTTCATCATAAAAGATTAAGCCAATTCTTATATCAGCACTGACTTTGTAACTAAATGTTTCTCTGCATGCCCGTATTTAATTATGGGGCAAATATTATATAAATATCCAATTATCTTTGCGAATTTTATAACTTTATAACTCTTTGATTTTTATGGTTTTGAATATGGCCACGCATGCGTTGCGATGTTATATCGCAAAAAATCAATTTTTACATTAATAATTGAGTTCTTACCTCATGCTAGTTATTATTTTTACGCGAGCTTGTATTATTGAATGGATTCAAATGCTGGTCGTTTATTTATGAATAATATTAATTGTCATAAACCATATGTCATGTAAATACATGCATGACGCCGCGCTGCTTGAATTTCATTCTCTAATATCGCTGCATAAAGCAATTGACGGACTGATTGTCGTTTATAATGGATATGGGAATAAATATGAAGATGAGTAAAAAATTTCTGGCGGGTGCCCTGATTTTCTCTGCCTGCAGCGCGCTGTCTACCGTTGCGCAGGCTGATAACACCATTACCTTTAATGGTATTGTTTCCGATACCACCTGTACGGCGACCATTGATGGCGGTGTAACGGCTATTGATATGGGCACCACCTCAGTGGCGGATCTGAAAGCGTATACCTTCGGCGCTGCCAAGAACTTCTCCTTTAGCTTAGCTGATTGCCCGACCGCGGAAGAAGGTGGCAACAGTATCGCCCGCGTCACTTTTGGCGGTGTTTCCGATACCGCGAACAGCGATTATTTTAAAAACCAGGCAACTGATGAGCCGGCAACCGGCGTCGCTGTGGCCCTTTTCGACGAAGCGGGCAATGTGATGAAGAATAACGAAGAGGGTTCTGATGTTGATATCTCTTCGGGTGCAGCAACCATTCCGTTCACCGTAAAAATGGTGAAATCGGGTGATGCCGATCCGACGAAAGGTACCGTTCAGACAACCGTGACTTATAACGTGACCTATCATTAATTCGGCTTCTTGTTGAATGGAGAAAGGGGAATCGCCTGCTATTCCCCTTAAATTAAACATATGAGATATCCTTTTTTTGCGATCGGTTTATTGCTGTCTTCTTCCTTCGCGCAGGCCAGCGTGGTCGTTGGCGGTACGCGTCTGGTTTTTGATGGTACGAAAAATAACGCTGTAATAACGGTTGAGAATAAAGATCAGAACAGCAATATCGTTCAGTCCTGGCTCTCGGTGGTTGATGCAGCCTCACCCGCCAAAGACGCATTTATTATTACGCCGCCGCTGTTTCGTCTCAAAGCCGGGGAGAAAGGATTTGTCCGCGTAGTTCGATCAGGAAAGAAATTACCCGACGATCGCGAGTCGATGTTTTGGCTCAATATTAAAGGGATCCCGGCAACAGAGTATGTACCTGATAAAAATGTCGTACAGTTTGCGATTAATTCGAAAATAAAATTGATTTATCGACCCGCTGCGTTAAAAGGTAATACACCGGAATCGTACGCTGAAAAATTACAGTGGGGGAAAGAGAGGACGTCGGTGACGGTAAAAAATAACTCACCGCTGTATATGAATTTCTCACAGGTTAGCCTTAACGGTAAAAATATTTCTGGCGCATGGTTTGCTGCCCCGTTTTCCACCTTAAAAATACCCGTGCAGAGTAGCCTGTCGGCGACAGGAAAAAAAGAGATCACATGGAGCGTGATTAATGATTATGGTATGTCAGGGAAGAAATATACCGCTATCATTCAGTAGCGTTGAGCTGCTATTTTCAACTAAAAGTATCTGCGTCGCTATTATTCTGTGCCTAAGTACTCTACCCTCTCGCGCGGAGGCCGGCGAATATTTCAACCCAAATTTACTCGAAGTCGCCGAGAGTCCTGCGGCTTCGGTTGATCTATCCTATTTTTCGCAAGATGGCATACCGCCGGGCACCTATCACCTGGATGTTTACATCAACGATAAGTACGTCAGTTCAGACTCGCTGACTTTTCAGGAAATTAGCCATGACGCAGGCGCGACTGCTTCTCCCTGCCTGTCCGCGGAGTATCTGAATTCATGGTTGATTAATACCACCGCCTATCCGCAGTTGTTCGAGGCAGGGGAAACCTGCGCCCGGCTGTCGGCGATCCCCGGGATGACGTTCTCGGTATCTCTTGCCCAGCAGCGCATTGATTTTACCGTGCCGCAGGCCGCCATGCTGAATCGCCCCAGAGACTATATTCCCGAGAGCCAGTGGCAACAGGGGATCAATGCCGGTCTTCTCAACTATAGCGTCACCGGGCAGCGTAATGCGCCGCGGCATAACGGCGCCACTATCGACAGTCAGTTCGTCAGCCTGCAGCCTGGGCTGAATCTGGGACCATGGCGCCTGCGTAACTACAGCACCTATAGCCACAGCGATAACAACAGCCGCTGGGAGTCGGTTTACTCCTATCTTGCCCGCGATATTCACACCCTACGCAGCCAGCTGGTGGTCGGTAATACGTATACCTCTTCCGGCATTTTCGACAGTTTGAGTTTTACCGGTCTGCAGCTCAGTTCGGACAAAGAGATGCTGCCGGATAGCCTGCATGGCTTTGCGCCGACGATTCGAGGGATCGCGCGCACCACCGCGGAGGTCTCGGTTTATCAGAATGGTTACAGCATTTATAAAACCACCGTCGCTCCCGGCGCCTTTGAAATTAACGATCTGTACGCCACCGGCAGCGCCGGCGACCTGTACGTCAACATTAAAGAGTCTGACGGCAGCGAGCAAAACTTTGTGGTGCCTTTCGCGTCGCTGGCGATCCTGCAACGTGAGGGCCAGCTGGACTATGCGCTGAGCAGCGGCAGGACGCGATCGGGTAGCTCCGACGATAAAGAATATAACTTTATTCAGTCTTCCCTGGCCTATGGCGCCACCAGCAACATCACTTTTTATACTGGTTTCCAGCAGGCGGAAGATAAATACACCAACCTGTTGTTAGGCGCTGGCTTTAACCTCGGTACTATCGGTGCGCTGTCGTTTGATGGCTCTCAGTCGTGGGCCGACGTGAAAACCAGCGATACGGCCTCGTCAACCAGTAAAGAGCAAGGGCAATCGTATCGCGTCCGCTTCAGTAAAAGCTTTCTGCAGACGGGCACCAGCTTTTCCGTGGCCGGTTATCGCTACTCCACCTCGGGATATTATTCGTTTCAGGACTTTGTCGATAACTCTTCCACACAGCGCGACTGCTGTACGCAGAGCGGCAGAACGAAAGGCCGGTTTGACGCATCGTTGTCGCAGACGCTGTTTGGCTATGGTTCGCTCTCGCTTTCGTTGGTCAATGAGACCTACTGGGACAGTTCGCGTATGGAATCGGTGGGCGTGGGCTATAGCGGGTCGATTGGCAAGGCCTCCTACTTTATTAACTATTCCTATAACCGCAATGTGCAAAGCACCGATGACAGCGACAATAACCGGCCGGCCAGCGATACCGTCATCTCCCTGACGTTAAGTATTCCGCTTGGCGAGACGCTCTCGGCAAATTACACCATGAACCATGGTCGACATAACGATACCACGCACAGCGTGGGGCTCAACGGCTCGGCGTTTGAGGATCGTTCCCTGAACTGGAGCGTACTGGAAGGGTACAACACGCAGGATAAAAGCACCTCCGGCAACCTCAGCGTCAACTACCAGGGCTCGAAAGGGGATGTAGCTGGCGGCTATGGCTACGACCGCTACAGCAATCACTACAACTATTCGCTGCGCGGGGGCATGGTCGCCCATGCGGGCGGACTCACGCTATCACGCTTTCTGGGCGAGAGTTCTGCGCTGGTCGAAACGCCTGGCGTCAGCGATGTGACAGTGCGCGGTCAGACAAACGTGACGACGGATGCCGCCGGATATGCGGTGGTGCCTTACGTCCGTCCGTACCATCGTAACAGCCTGGCGCTGGATGAACAGGAAATACCTGGCGCTGAAGTGGATAACGTCGCCAGAACGGTGGTTCCGACGCGCAATGCGATCGTCAAAGTGAAGTACGACACGCGAATTGGCTATAAGGCGATGCTCACCCTGCGTACCCGCAATGGCGTGGTGCCTTTCGGCGCGCTGGTGACCCTCGATAATGATCACGGTAGCGCGTCGCGCAGCAATATCGTTGGCGATGAGGGGCAGGTGTATCTAACGGGGCTGCAGAAAAAAGGCCAGCTGTTAGCGCGCTGGGGGGAGAAAAGCAGTGAGCAGTGCACCGTTCATTATGACTTCTCCAGCATGGCCCTTGGCGACGATATTCTGTTCTATCAGGCCGAATGTCGGTAATGGATGCAGGTTTTCAACATGGAAGAGGGGCTGATATGAATATGCGAGACGGCAGCACAAGGGGCCTCCTGGTGGCCATTTTGCTGCTCTCCCTTCCGGCGCTGGCTTATGAGGGCAGCAGCACGGTCAATTTTAACGTCACGGGCACCATCGAAGCGCCTTCCTGTGAGGTGGCCGTGGAGCCGTCGAACAGTATCGATTTAGGCACCGTCTCCTCGCAGACGTTCTCCGGACATGCCGGGGCGAGCGGCGCCAGCGTGCCGGTTAAGCTGGTCTTTTCCAGCTGTTCCGCCGATGCGTCGGCGGTGACCATCGCGTTTAGCGGCACCAGCTTCGATAGCACCCACGCTTCAATCTATAAAAACTTCCAGACTGGCAGCAACGGTGCCAGCGGCGTCGGTTTGCAGCTGCAGAGCATGGCCGACCAGCAGCCCCTTGGCCCCGGCGACCAGTATCTCTATACCTTTGGGGACGATGCGGATATCCATACCTTTAATATGGTGGCACGTATGTTTTCGCCTTATGGCCAGGTAAGGTCCGGGATGGTCGGGTTTACCGCCACGTTCGATGTGGCCTACAAATAACGTTTCGACAGGGATGGGTATGAAAAAACTGATCTTATTGCTCATATTGGCACTGTGTCCCGTCTATAGCTGGGCGGCCTGCACGGGAACCAACTATGGCGATGTCTCGATGACCAACCTGCCGGAAAAGATCCTGGTCAATGCCGGGAGCTATACCGCAGGGACGGTACTGTATGACTCGGGGAAGATTACGCGCTCGCAAACGGAATTGCTTAACTGTGAGGGGAGCACCTACGCGGTTTTTGCCTGGTCCTCGAACAATGCCGGGGCACTGATAGGGGATAATATCTATGCCACCTCGGTGCAGGGGATCGGTATCCGCGTCAAGGTGTGGCTCAATATCAGCGGTGAATATGGCGATGACACCGATGATTTCAGCCCCGACTCGCAGGTGCATTATATTGGTGATGTGAATTATTACCTCGGAAAGCCGACAGGTCTTTTCGACTCTTCCGCGTCGACTCATTATACCCCGGCGTATCAGCTGCAGCTGGTGGCCACCGGCGGCGCCATCGCCAGCAAGAGTCAATTATCGTTCAGCGACCCGGTGGCCACGGTATCGGCCAAGGATAAAAAGGGGACCATCGCTATTTCACAACTGCACATCAGCGGCACCACCAGCATCCAGCTAATCCCGATGGGGTGTATTGTCGGTAGCAATAATCTCAGTTTTTCCATGGGCAGCATCAATGCCAGTGAGTTTAATACCGCGACGAAGGTGGGTAGCGCGCGGCAGTCTCTGAGCCTCTCCTGCGAGCCGGGAACTAACGTTTCGATGCGTGTGGCGGCTGCTTCTGCAAGCGGGGATAACCCTGACAATACGGTGATGGCCCTCACGGCGGAACAGAATGCCGCCACTGGCGTGGGAGTGCAGTTAAATTTGAATGGCAAAGCACTGCCGTTAAATACCGATATCAGCCTCTATACTTCGAGCCGCGCGACGGTGACCAACAGCGGCGCGGATGCCAGCTACAGCTATTTCACCAACCCCGACAGCCCCGGAGGCGCAGCGGCCATGCAGACGCTCGCCTTATCCACTAACTATTACAGGACGGGGAGCGCGGTGACCGCGGGGACAGCCAACGCCACCGGGGTGATCACCTTTACTTATAACTGAGGGGAGAATCCCTTCCCCGAACGATGCCGGGGAAGGGAGAGGACGATTAATGCGCCTGGCCGCGTTCGATACCGATCCCGGTTTGTGAACGGATAAACTGGGCGCGGAACTGCTCGCGCTCGCGCATCCCTTCCGGTGAGTTATCGGTGGCGGAGAAGACCCAGATGCCAATGAACGCGATGGCAATGGAGAACAGCGCCGGATATTCATACGGGAACAGCGCTTTCTCATGGCCGAGGATCTGCACCCAAATGGTGGGGCCGAGGATCATCAGAATGACCGCAGTCAGCAGGCCCAGCCAGCCGCCGACCATCGCGCCGCGGGTGGTCAGCTTCGACCAGTACATCGACAGCAGAATTATCGGGAAGTTACAGCTGGCGGCGATGGAGAAGGCCAGGCCGACCATGAAAGCAATATTCTGATTTTCAAACAGAATACCCAGCAGAATGGCCACCACCCCAAGGATCAGCACGGTGATCTTGGAGACCTTCAGCTCCTGACGCTCGGTCGCGCCCTTGCGGAAGACGTTGGCGTACAGGTCGTGCGACACCGCTGACGCGCCGGCGAGGGTCAGGCCCGCCACCACCGCCAGGATAGTGGCGAAGGCTACCGCAGAGATAAAGCCGAGGAACAGGTTGCCGCCAACCGCATCCGCCAGGTGCACCGCCGCCATGTTATTGCCGCCGATAAGCTGTCCGGCCGCGTCTTTAAACGCCGGGTTCGCGCCGACCAGCATGATGGCGCCGAAGCCGATGATAAAGGTCAGGATATAGAAATAGCCCATAAAACCGGTGGCGTAGAAGACGCTTTTACGCGCTTCTTTGGCGTCGCTCACGGTAAAGAAGCGCATCAGAATATGCGGCAGGCCAGCAGTACCGAACATCAGACCCAGACCCAGAGAGAGCGCAGATATCGGATCTTTTACCAGTCCGCCGGGACTCATAATCGCCGCCCCTTTCGGGTGGACCGCCATCGCCTCGGTAAACAGGTTATTGAAGCTGAAGCCGACGTGCTTCATGACCATAAAGGCCATAAAGCTGGCGCCGCACAGCAGCAGAACCGCTTTAATAATCTGCACCCAGGTAGTCGCCAGCATGCCGCCGAACAGGACATAGAGCACCATCAGCACGCCAACCAGCACTACGGCGACATGGTAATTAAGGCCGAACAGCAGCTGGATTAGCTTGCCGGCGCCCACCATCTGGGCAATCAGATACAGGGCCACCACCACCAGCGAACCGCAGGCGGAGAGGGTGCGGATCGGCCCCTGCTTCAGGCGGTAAGAGGCGACATCGGCAAAAGTATAGCGGCCAAGATTGCGCAGACGTTCAGCAATTAGAAACAGGATAATCGGCCAGCCGACGAGAAAGCCCAGCGAGTAGATCAGCCCATCGTAGCCGGAGGTATACACCAGCGCGGAGATACCGAGGAACGACGCCGCTGACATAAAGTCGCCGGCAATCGCCAGCCCGTTCTGGAAGCCGGTAATATTGCCGCCGGCGGTGTAGTAATCGCTGCGCGAACGCACCCGTTTTGAGGCCCAGTAGGTGATGTACAGCGTCAGGGCGACGAAAATCAGGAACATGACAATCGCCTGCCAGTTGGTCGGCTGGCGCTGTACCGCGCCGGTAATAGCGTCTGCGGCGTGAGCGCCGAGGGGCAGCAGCGTGGCGGCGAGCGCCGTCAGGACTCTCTTGATCATGCTTTTACCTCGTTGAGAACGCTTTTGGTCAAACGGTCGAATTCACCGTTAGCTCGCCAGACATAAATACCGGTCAGGATAAACGAAATGACGATCACGCCAATGCCGAGCGGGATCCCGCGGGTGACGCTGGTTCCGGCGTGCAGCGGGGTGCCGAGCCAGCCGGGTGCAAAGGCGATAAGCAAAATAAAGCCCACGTAGATCACTAACATAATCACTGACAGAATGGCGGCAAACCGTTGCCGTGATGCAACTAACTCCCTGAAATGCGCACTATTTTCTATCCGCTGACAAAGTTGTTCATTCATCTTAGCGTCTCCAGAGGTCTCCCTTTCGTCATCCACTCGGCGGACGCTGGCGACAGCAACCCCTCCGGCGACGGAGCCGGGACAGGTGTTGCTGACGGCGTTCCTGCGAGTGAAATCCTGGGGGAGGGACTTATTTTTATCCTCTCCCCGGAAGGGGAGAGGGTGTAGGGAATCGGTCCTTACTTACGATGGCATGGTAATGGCCTGCTTCTCTTCGAGCAGTTTTTCCACGACGCCAGGATCGGCGAGGGTCGAGGTATCGCCGAGGTTGCTGGTGTCGCCTGCGGCAATCTTACGCAGAATGCGGCGCATGATTTTGCCCGAGCGGGTTTTCGGCAGCGAATCGGTCCAGTGCAGCACATCCGGTGTCGCCAGCGGGCCGATCTCTTTGCGTACCCAGTTACGCACTTCGGCATACAACTCCGGCGTCGGTTCTTCGCCGTGATTGAGCGTCACGTAGGCATAGATGGCCTGGCCTTTGATGTTATGCGGGATCCCCACCACCGCCGCTTCGGCGATTTTTGGGTGTGAGACCAGCGCCGATTCGATCTCGGCGGTCCCCAGACGGTGTCCGGAGACGTTCAGGACGTCATCCACCCGGCCGGTGATCCAGTAATAGCCATCTTCATCACGACGCGCGCCGTCGCCGCTAAAGTACATATTTTTGAAAGTGGAGAAGTAGGTTTGCTCAAAGCGCTCATGGTCGCCGAACAGGGTACGCGCCTGGCCGGGCCAGGAGTCGGCGATGGCGAGGTTGCCCTCGGTGGCGCCATCCAGCGGCAGGCCTTCGTTATCCACCAGCACCGGCTGGACGCCGAAGAACGGACGCGTCGCGGAGCCGGCCTTCAGCTCAATCGCGCCCGGCAGCGGAGTGATCATAAAGCCGCCGGTTTCGGTCTGCCACCAGGTGTCCATCACCGGGCACTTCTCGTTACCGATCTTCTTCCAGTACCACTCCCAGGCTTCCGGGTTAATCGGTTCGCCGACCGAGCCAAGAATGCGCAGCGAGGAGCGGTCTGTGCCTTCGATAGCTTTGTCGCCTTCCGCCATCAGGGCGCGAATAGCCGTCGGGGCGGTATAGAGAATGCTGACCTTATGCTTATCGACGACCTGGCACATGCGCGCCGGCGTAGGCCAGTTCGGCACCCCTTCGAACATCAGGGTGGTGGCGCCGCAGGCCAGTGGGCCGTACAGCAGATAGCTATGGCCGGTGACCCAGCCCACGTCGGCGGTGCACCAATAAATATCGCCCGGATGGTAGTCGAAAACGTATTTAAAGGTGGTGGCCGCATAGACCAGATAGCCGCCGGTGGTGTGCAGCACCCCTTTCGGTTTACCGGTGGAGCCGGAGGTATAGAGGATGAACAGCGGATCTTCGGCGTTCATTTCGACGGGCCGGTGTTCGGCGCTGGCGTTCGCAATCAGGTAGCTCCACCACAGATCGCGGCCTTCCTGCCAGTCGATATTGCCGCCGGTGCGTTTCAGGACCACCACGTGCTCAATGCTTTTCACGTTCGGGTTTTTCAGCGCGTCATCGACGTTTTTCTTCAGCGGGATGGCGCGACCGGCACGCAGCCCTTCGTCAGCGGTGATCACCAGGCGTGAGCTGGAGTCGATAATGCGTCCGGCCACCGCCTCCGGCGAGAAGCCGCCGAAAATGACCGAGTGGATTGCCCCGATGCGGGCGCAGGCCAGCATCGCCACCGCGGCTTCCGGCACCATCGGCATATAGATAGCAACCACGTCGCCTTTTTTAATCCCGAGGTCGAGCAGCACATTGGCGAAACGGCACACGTCGGCATGCAGTTCACGGTAGGTGATGTGCTTGCTTTGGCTGGCGTCGTCGCCTTCCCAGATGATGGCGGTTTGATCGCCGCGTTCGGCGAGGTGGCGGTCGAGACAGTTAGCGGCGAGGTTCAGGGTGCCATCTTCATACCATTTGATGGAAATATTACCCGGTGCGAAGGAGGTGTTCTTTACACGGGTATAGGGCCGCATCCAGTCAAGGATCTTGCCCTGCTCGCCCCAAAATGTATCAGGGTCGGTTATGGATTGTTGGTACTGCGCCTTGTACTGATCCGGGTTAATCAGGCAACGTTCCGCAATATTAGCGGGAATAGGGTGTTTGTGAATTTGGCTCATGGCTTTTTTTCTCCTTTGAACTTGTTAAATATATGTCAAACAAACGTTAAGAGTAGGGGTTTTGACAGCTTTGTTTGTTAATTGGGGGGCAGATCACGCAATGATTAAACTGGGTGAAATTTCATCAAATGAAACTTTGAAGCGAAATAATTACGCAAATGAATTTATAGAAACGGAAGCTGTGAAAATTTTTTTATTACAAATACTTATGCAATATAACTGGGGGGAATTCGCTGCTTTATGCATAAAAGCAGAGGAAAGCCCTGTTCTTAAAGGCTTGCGCAGCATGCCGTGCAAATGATACTGATATTGCGCGTTAAATAACCCCACAAAGCAACGCAACACAATTCATACCCCCTGCAGTGGGTACCATGACGAAAAGGAATGGTGCCTTTCATTGAGGAAGTCAGTAGTGAAGAAAACAAAAAAAGTCAGTCTGGCCTGGCAAATTTTGCTAGCCCTGGTGCTGGGTATCCTTCTGGGCAGTTATCTGCATTACCACGCTGAAAGTCGCGATTGGTTAATTAGCAATTTGCTGACGCCGGCGGGCGATATCTTTATCCATCTGATTAAAATGATCGTGGTCCCGATTGTCATTTCGACCCTGGTGGTCGGGATTGCCGGCGTGGGTGACGCCAAACAGTTAGGGCGGATCGGTGCCAAAACCATTATCTATTTCGAAGTGATCACCACGGTGGCGATTGTGCTGGGTATCACCCTGGCCAACGTCTTCCAGCCGGGGACGGGCATTGATATGTCGCAGCTGGCGGCAGTTGATATTTCGAAATATCAGAACACCACCGCCGAAGTGCAGAGCCATGCGCACGGCCTGATGGGCACCATCCTGTCGCTGGTGCCGACCAATATCGTGGCATCGATGGCGAAAGGCGATATGCTGCCGATTATCTTCTTCTCGGTGCTGTTTGGCCTGGGGCTCTCCTCGCTGCCGGCGACCCACCGTGAGCCGCTGGTGACGGTCTTCCGCTCTATCTCCGAGACCATGTTTAAAGTCACCCATATGGTGATGCGCTATGCGCCGGTCGGGGTATTCGCCCTGATTTCGGTAACCGTCGCCACCTTCGGTTTCGCCTCGCTGTGGCCGCTGGCCAAGCTAGTGTTGCTGGTTTACTTTGCGATCCTGTTCTTCGCGCTGGTGGTGCTGGGGATTGTCGCGCGCCTGTGTGGTCTGAGCATCTGGATCCTGATCCGCATCCTGAAAGATGAGCTGATTCTGGCTTATTCTACCGCCAGCTCGGAGAGCGTACTGCCGCGCATTATTGAGAAGATGGAAGCCTACGGCGCGCCGGCGTCGATCACCAGCTTTGTGGTGCCGACCGGTTACTCCTTCAACCTCGATGGTTCAACGCTGTATCAGAGCATCGCGGCGATCTTTATCGCCCAGCTGTACGGTATTGACCTCTCTATCTGGCAGGAGATTACCCTGGTGCTGACCCTGATGGTGACCTCGAAAGGGATCGCCGGCGTGCCGGGCGTCTCCTTCGTGGTGCTGCTGGCCACCCTGGGTAGCGTTGGGATCCCGCTGGAAGGGCTTGCCTTTATTGCCGGCGTCGACCGTATCCTCGATATGGCGCGTACCGCGCTGAACGTGGTGGGTAATGCGCTGGCGGTGCTGGTTATCGCCAAGTGGGAGCATAAGTTCGATCGCAAAAAAGCGCTGGCCTATGAACGCGAAGTGCTGGGTAAGTTTGATAAAACCGCCCAATAAAACACAAAGCCCGGCGCGATAGCGCCGGGCTTTTTCTTATCCTTTACTAATCCGGTCAAACTCTTCGCAGCCGGTATCAAACCCCTCCAGGCAACTGACGTTGAGCCAGTGCAGCGCCTTCTGCTTATTCGGTTCGATAAAGCCTTTTTCTCCCTGCTGGAACATCATCCCGGCCCAGTATTCGGCATAGCCGGTGCGGGAAAGTGATGAACTGCCTTTGAAGTATTCGCTTGCTTTCACATCATCCTCCGGGCCGTGTACGCCGCTGGCGTAGATCAGCCCCAGCAGCATCTGGGCATCTACCGCCGCATCGCTTTCGCTATCCCGGGCAGCATCCTGCAGCAGCGTGATGGCGTGCGCTACGTCGGTGGCGCCAGCCTGACGGTTGACCAGCACCCGCGCGAGGACGATCTCTCCGGATTTACTGCCGGCCTCGACGGCTTTTTCCGCCAGTTGGCGGGCCTGCGGATAGTCCGCCTGTTGGGGGTTACGGATTTTGAGCTGCGCCAGCAGCGCCAGCGCATCGCCATCGCCCTGGGCGGCCGCCTTTTGCGCCCAGTATTCGGCTTTTTGATAATCGCCGGAGCTGACCCAGGTATCGGCAAGGTAATATTGCGCGCGTCGATCGCCGGCTTCGGCCTGCTGTTGATACTGACTGCCAGGTTCGGTGGCCACCGCTGCGCCGCTGGTGAAAACCAGTAGAAATAAAAAGAGGTATTTCATTTGTATTTATTATCAGTAAGGAACATAGCGCGCAGTATAAAGGGAGGCGAAAAAGAAGAAAATGGCGGGTATCGGTAGCTAGAGCCGATTTGCGCTACCTGACCGTAGGCCCGCGCCAGCGCAGCGCCGCCGGGCGACAGACTGCGGACACGGAGCCGCTTGTGTGCCGGGTGGCGGCTGCGCCTGACCCGGCCTACGGATGGAGATGCTCCTGCCAACCGTAGGCCCGCGCAAGCGCAGCGCCGCCGGGCGACAGACTGTGGACACGGAGCCGTTTATGTGCCGGGTGGCGGCTGCGCCTGACCCGGCCTACGCATCGCGCGAGCCGGGTCAGACCGCCGAACCTTAACCCATCGCGCTTTCGCGCAGGCGGGATTTCAGCTTGTTGTACTCGTCGATCACGTACTGTTCCGCGGCGCGCTGATCGGCAATCCGCTCAACGTTGACCGCGCAGTACTTGTACTCCGGCGTTTTGGTTATTGGACTCAGGTTCTCTGAGACCAGCTCGTTACAGGCGCCGATCCACCACTGGTAGGTCATGTACACCGCGCCTTTATTCGGCCGATCGCTGACCTGCGCGCGGGTGATGATGCGCCCCTTACGCGAATTGACCCATACCAGCTCTTCATCTTCGATGCCTAGCCGTTCGGCGTCGGCGGTGTTGATTTGCGCATAGCCTGGTTCATCCGCCAGCGCCGCCAGCGCCGCGCAGTTACCGGTCATTGAACGGCACGAGTAGTGGCCGACCTCGCGCACCGTCGACAATACCATCGGGTACTCGTCGGTAAGCTTATCGATCGGCGCGACCCAGTCGCAGGTGAAGAACTGCGCCAGTCCGTTCGGGGTATCGAACTTCTCTTTAAACAGATACGACGTTCCCTGATCGGCGTCGGACTCATCGCGGCACGGCCACATGACATAGCCGAGCTCACCCATTTTCTCGTAGGTGGCGCCGTAGAAGTCCGGGCACAGATGCCGCAACTCGTCCCAGATCTCCTGGGTGTTGTTGTAATGCATCGGATAGCCCATCCGGGTGGCGATTTCGCTGATGATCTGCCAGTCGGTTTTCAGGTCCCACTTCGGCTCCACCGCTTTAAAGAAGCGCTGGAAGCCGCGGTCCGCTGCGGTATACACGCCTTCGTGCTCGCCCCACGAGGTGGACGGCAGGATGACGTCAGCCGCGGAGGCGGTTTTGGTCATGAAAATGTCCTGGACGATAACCAGTTCCAGATCGTCGAACGCTTTGCGGACCGCCGAGAGTTCGGCGTCGGTCTGCAGCGGATCCTCACCCATAATGTACGCCGCCCGCACTTCACCGTGCGCCGCGCGGTGCGGCAATTCGCTGATGCGATAGCCGGTATGCGCAGGCAGGCTTTCCACGCCCCAGGCTTTGGCGAATTTTTCGCGGTTCTCCGGGAACTTGACGTACTGATAGCCCGGATAGGTATCCGGTAGCGCACCCATATCGCAGGCGCCCTGAACGTTGTTCTGGCCGCGTACCGGGTTGACGCCGACGCTCGGCTTGCCGAGGTTGCCGGTGAGGATCGCGAGGCTGGTCAGCGACCGCACCGTCTCCACGCCCTGGTAGAACTGGGTGACGCCCATGCCCCACAGGATGGCGGCGGATTTGGCGCTGGCATACATCCGGGCGCAGGCGCGGATCTCCTGGGCGCTGACCCCGGTGATCTCCTCCACCGACTCCGGCGTATAGCCTTCAACGATTTTGCGATACTCCTCGAAGCCTTCGGAACGGCTGGCGACGAAGGATTTATCGTACAGATCCTCTTCAATAATCACGTGGCCAATGGCGTTGAGCAGCGCGATGTTCGAGCCGTTCTTCAGCGCAATGTGCATATCGGCGATGCGCGCGGTTTCAATTTTGCGCGGGTCGCAGACGATAATTTTCGCCCCGTTGCGTTTAGCGTTAATGACGTGATTCGCCACGATAGGGTGGGAATCCGCCGGGTTGTAACCGAAGATAAACACCAGATCGGTGTTATCAATCTCCGTGATGGCATTACTCATGGCGCCGTTACCGACCGACTGGTGCAGACCTGCAACCGAAGGGCCGTGTCAGACGCGAGCGCAGCAGTCGACGTTATTGGTACCAATAACGGCGCGCGCGAATTTTTGCATCACATAGTTGGTTTCATTACCGGTGCCGCGGGAGGAGCCGGTGGTTTGGATCGCATCCTGGCCATATTTGGCTTTAATGGCGCTGAGGCGGGTGGCGACGTAATCCAGCGCCTCGTCCCAGGAGACGGCTTCCAGCTTGCCGCCGCGTTGACGGCGGATCATGGGGGTTTTCAGGCGCGGCGTTAGGATCTGGGTATCGTTAATGAAGTCCCAGCCATAATAGCCCTTCAGGCACAGGGTTCCCTGGTTGGTTTTCCCCTGCGCCGCTTCAGCCCGAACGATTTTGCCGTTATCGACCACCAGGTTGATTTTGCAACCTGATGCGCAATACGGGCAAACCGTGACGACTTTTTTCATCGGTCTTGCTCCAGTTATTCAATGGGCGCGTTTGCGCTATCGCGCCGTCACTATGCATCTTCTATGCCATATTTTCATTGTGGGTATTCCTTGATGATACGCGGGTTTTTTGGGCGGAATGCTGACGAAAAACAGCCTGTCGACAGATTTGACGTGTCGATACCCTGGAGATGTGACGGCGCTTGAAAAAATGTCACCGGGAGAGGAATTTGTCGGCGCAGGCTTGCAGAATCGATCAGACTGACACTAATTCCCGGCGGGCAGAGGCAAAAATGAAACCAGTCATTTTAGTGGTGGATGATGACAGGGCAATGGGCGAGCTGCTCAGCGATGTGCTCGGCGCGCACGCGTTTGAAGTGCTTGTCAGCCAGACCGGCAACGACGCGCTGGCGACGGTGGCGCAGCGGGCGGATATTGCGCTGGTCTTACTGGACATGATCCTGCCGGATACCTATGGCCTGCAGGTGCTCCAGCAGCTGCAGCGCACGCGGCCTGAGCTGCCGGTGGTGATGCTCTCCGGTCTGGGCAGTGAGTCTGATGTGGTGGTGGGCCTGGAGATGGGCGCCGATGATTACATCGCCAAACCGTTCAGCTCGCGGGTGGTGGTCGCCCGGGTGAAAGCGGTACTGCGACGCAGCGGGGCGCTGGCCGGCGAGGCGTCGGGCGCCGGTGCTGGCCTGACGTTTAACGGCTGGCGGCTGGATACCACGCGCTGTGAACTGTATAACCCGCAGCAGCAGGCGATCCCGCTGACCCAGGGAGAATATGGCCTGCTGCTGGCGCTGGCGCAGAACGCGCGCCGGGTATTGAATCGCGAACAGCTGCTGGCGCTGACCCATAACGAAAGCACCGAGGTATTCGACCGGACCATCGATGTGCTGATCATGCGCCTGCGGCGCAAAATTGAGCTCAACCCGCATCAGCCGACGTTGATTAAAACCCTGCGCGGTCTGGGCTATGTCTTTTCCGCCGACGTGACCCACAGCGAGAAGGCGGCGTAGGGCGGGTTTGCTGCCAACCCGCTGTTGACTTTATTTGGCGCAGGGAGTTTACTTTTTTTATTAAAGTGACACTCTGGGTTAATCTATGGCAACAAAATTAAACTGGCTGCTGCAAAACAGCGCTCCCGGAGATGTGATCCTTCAGTCCTGGTTAAGCCAGCATGCCATCTCTCCCTCTCTGGCCTTTAAATACGCGCAAAGTGGCTGGTTAAAAAAAAGAGGCAACGGCGTATATGCGCGTGCGGGACGTGAGCCGGAGTGGAACGATGCATTAGCATGTTTGCAAAATCAGCTTGCCGCTCCGGTGTATGTTGCGGGGCTCAGTAGCTTAGTCTGGCAGGGCCGTTCACACTATCTACAGCTAAAACAAAACCAGTGCTGGCTTAGTGTGGAAAATAAAGCGCTGCTGCCGAAATGGTTCAGGGAATTCCCGGGTGTGGAGTGGATAGTCATATCGGGGAAAAAACTGCCGGTGCTGGATGATAGATACCGTGTAACGCTTGATATAAAAGGGAAAAAACTCATCGGCAGTGCGCCAGAACTGGCTGCTTACGAGTTGCTGAGCGCGGTGCCGGGGACCCTCTCATTTAACCACGCTGCAGAGCTTTTCCAGGGGCTGGTTAATCTTAATCCTCGTAAAGTAGAGTATCTTCTTTCCGTCAGCCAGTCCGTGCAGGCCAAGCGTTTGTATCTCTTCTTCGCCAGTTTTTACGAGCATGGCTGGCTCAAACGAATCGATAGCCAAAAAATCGATCTGGGAGCGGGCAAGCGGCAAATCGTGGAAAATGGAAAGTTCAATGCTCAATACCAAATCACAGTGCCTGAACGCTTTCAAAAGGAATAAAAAATATGGATATACAGGCGCCTTATTATCGGCAGGTTGCTCTGCTAATGCAGGTTTTACCCTATGTTGCTGTCGAACGGGAATTTGCGCTGAAAGGTGGCACTGCAATCAATCTCTTTATCCGCGATTTCCCTCGATTATCGGTGGATATCGACCTCGCCTGGGTGCCCCTGGAAAGCAGAGCCATCGCTTTACCTCATATACGGGATGCGCTTGCACGTATTGCCGCCAATCTGCAACAACAGGCAGGTATGAGCGCTGTATTACAAGCTAATCGTTCAGATGAGATGCGTGTCATTGTTACTACCGATAGCGCGCAAATAAAGATAGAGGTTTCACCGGTCGCCCGGGGAACATTATATCCACCACAGGAGCGAGAAGTGGTGGGGGCGGTAGAGGACGTTTTTGGCTATGCCAGCCTTCCAGTGGTTTCGTTGCCTGACCTCTACGGTGGAAAATTATGCGCGGCGCTGGATCGCCAGCATCCCAGAGATTTTTATGACGTGAAATTACTTCTTGATGCGCAGGAGCTTGACCGTCCCATTTTCAATGGGTTTATCGCGTATTTACTGAGCCATAATCGGCCTCTGGCTGAAGTGCTGAATCCTCGCTGGAAAGATATTGCTGAACCTTTTTACCGTGAATTCAGCGGGATGACATTTGAGACGATAGCCCTGGAGGAACTGACAGCAGTCCCCAACAGGATGATTGCTGCGTTAAAATCCTGTTTCACACAACAGGATGTCGATTTTTTACTGTCATTTAAACGAGGCGAACCAGACTGGCGTTTAGCGCCGGAAATGCGTATTCAGGATTTGCCTGCCGTGCAGTGGAAATTGCGCAATATTCATCAGATGCCAGCGATAAAACGCGCTGAGTCATTAGATAAACTGGAAAAGGTGCTGGCCGAGTGGCGCAGTTAGTTACCTGGCCCGCCCTTGTTGAACTCAGCGTAAAACAGGCGTGATTTGAATAAACCGTATCCCTTTTCTCGCCATGACACGCCGTTCTCCTGTGGCATCGCCCTGATAGCGGGATCTACTCGATCTAACCATTCTGCAACTGAATAAACGCCTGCAGCTCAGGGAGCGTTTTGGCGCCGTCGATCGCGTTGGCGGCCTGCAGGCTGGCGCGGGCGCAGGCGTGGGCCAGCTGCAGACTGGCGGTTAACGGCCAGCGTTCGTGGCTGCCGTACAGCAGGCCGGCGCAGAAGGCGTCCCCCGCGCCGACGCTGCCGATAATCTCCTCCGGCGGTAGCCGCCATGACGGTACCCAGCGCCCGGCTTCGGTACGGGAAACGCCCCATGCCCCCTCCGGACAATGGATCACTACCCGCTGGCGTACGCCGGCGTCAAGCAATGCGCTGGCGGCGCGGGCGATATTGGCGACGTGCGGCTCGCCGTTGGGTAGACGAATCTCCAGCCCGCTAAACTCGCTGGCTTCCAGTTCATTGATGGTCAGGTAGTCAAGATGCTTCAGCGCCGGCAGGACCAGCGGCCGGTAGCGCGGGTCGCCCTTGCGTGACACCAGATCGAGGGACACCTCATAGCCTCGCTCGCGCATCTGCGCCAGCAGTCGCGCGCTGCGGGTGCCGTACACTTCATCGGGGCGATCGAGGCTTTCGAGCAGCAGCAGATAGCCGAGATGGAAAATTTTCAGCGGCGCATCCAGCGGCTCAAAAGCCGGGAGATCAAGCAGGCGGTTGGCGCCGGGAGAGTGAAAGAAAGTGCGCTGGCCTTCGGCGTCGGTCATCACCTGGGTCATCGAGGTGGGGGCGGAGCTGGTGCGCTGTACGAGCTGGCGATTGATATGGTACTGATCGAGCATGGCGGTGATGTAGTCGCCATCGTTATCCTCGCCAATCAGGCCGACCGCCTGCAGCGGCAGCCCGGCGTGCATTTTGGCCAGGGTCAGCAGGACATTCAGCGGCGCGCCGCCGGTGGCGCGTTCGCTATGGACAATTTCCACCAGCCAGCCGCGCTCCGGCCACTGCCCGATCTGGTGGACATGATCGACCAGCATGTTGCCTGCGGCAATAATGCCTTTCCGTTCCATGATCGCTACTCCGCGCCGTCATATTCGTTAAGCGTAGCGCACAATCGGCGGAACGATTGTGCGCCTGGTTGCGCTTATTTCACGGTCCAGCCTTTGTAAGAGCTGACGTTATTTTTGTCGATCATCGTCACCGGGATCAGTACCGGCGCGGTCGGCGCAGGTTTGCCCTGCAGGATGTCGTAGCCAATCTCCACCGCCTTCGCTGCCATCACCTGTGGGTCCTGCGCTGGGGTGGCGACGAACAGCGAGTTCTTACGCTTCAGCGCCTCTTCGCCGTCCGGGCTGCCGTCGACGCCGACGATGAAGAACTCGCTGCGCTGCGCCTGTTTCGCTGCCAGATCGGCACCAATCGCCGTCGGATCGTTGATCGCGAACACGCCGTCAATCTTCGGATTGGCCGCCAGCAGGGAGGTCATCACCTCCAGGCCGCCTTCCCGGCTGCCTTTGGCGTTCTGGTTGGCGGAGAGGATTTTAATGTCCGGGTGTTTTTTGAACTCCGTTTCGCAGCCTTCGACGCGGTTTTGTACGGCGGAGACCGGCGGCCCGTTGATGATCACCACGTTGCCTTTGTTGTTCAGGCGGTCGCTAATGTATTTACAGGCCAGCTCGCCCGCCTGGGTGTTATCGGAGGTGATGGTGGCGTCGGCCCCTTCGGCGGCGACGTCAACCGCCACCACCACGATCCCGGCCTCTTTGGCCCGCTTCACCGCCGGGCCAATGCCTTTCGAATCGGCGGCGTTGAGGATGATCATATCGACTTTGGCGGCGATAAAGTTATCGATCTGCGCCACCTGCTGGCCCAGATCGTAGCCGCTGGAGACCAGCGTCACTTTGACGTTATCCCCCGCCAGCTTGCGGGCCTCCAGCTCCGCCCCTTTGGTGATCTGCACAAAGAACGGGTTGGCAAGGTCGCCCACCGTCACGCCAATCGCTTTCAGCTCTTTGGCCGACGCAAAAGGGGAGGCGGCCAGCAGCGCGCCAGCACACAGCGCGGTGACTATCGGTTTTAAACGCATTCGCTTTTCCTCGCAGGTAAGATGTTGTTGTTATGCACTTTGATGATGCCGGGTACGGTATTTGTCGATCAGCACCGCAATGATGATCACCGCCCCTTTGATCACCAGTTGCCAGAAGTAGGAGACCCCCATCAGGGTCATGCCGTTATTGAGGGTGGCGATAATTAGCGCCCCCACCAGCGTACCGGTGATGGTGCCGATACCGCCGACGAAGCTGGTGCCGCCGAGAATGACCGCGGCGATGGCGTCCAGCTCGTAGCCGACGCCGAGGTTGCCGTTGGCGCTGTACAGCCGCGAAGCGCTCATCACCCCGCCAAGGCCGGAGAGCAGGCCGCTCATGCCATAGACAAACAGCAGCACCAGCCAGACTTTGATGCCGGTCAGCCGCGCCGCCTGCATGTTGCCGCCCACCGCGTAGATATGCACCCCAAGGGTGGTGCGGCGCAGGATAAACCAGCACACCGCGATCACCGCCAGGGCGATGACTACCAGCCAGGGCACTGGGCCGAGGTAGTCATTGCCGATCCACTCGAAGCTGATATCGGAGTTGATCACCGTGGTGCCGTCGGCCAGCAGATAGGCGGCGCCGCGCAGCGCCGTGTAGGTGCCGAGGGTGACGATAAACGGCGGTAGCCCGGCGAAGGCGACCAGCGCGCCGTTGAACAGGCCGAGCAGCAGGCCGAGCATCAGCGCCGCCGGAATCGACAGCAACGCAAACGCCGGGATCAGCGACACCACCATCGCGGCCACTGCGGTGGTGCCAAGGATGGAGCCGACGGAAAGGTCAATGCCGCCGGTGAGGATGATGAAGGTCATTCCCGCCGCCAGCACAATGTTGATCGAGGCTTGGCGGGTGATATTCAGCAGATTGCTTTCCGTGAAAAAGTTGGGGGCGATAAAGCCGAAAACGGCGACGATCAGGATGAGGATCGGCAGAATGCCGACGGTCTGCATCAGGTCGCCCATCAACATTTTTTTCGCCGAAGCGGATTTCGCGACCGGCGCGGAGGTCTCTTTCGGTATGCTCATAGTTGCCCTGCCTTAAGGTGAGAATCGGTCACGCCGGTGGCCAGCGTCATGATACTTTCCTGGCTAATATCACCGGCCTGTAGCTCGCCGGCGATAACGCCCTCGCGCATCACATAGACCCGGTCGCTCATGCCCACCACTTCGGGCAGCTCGCTGGAGATCATCAGAATGGCGACGCCCTGGCGCGCCATGTCGTTCATGATGCGGTAAATTTCGCTTTTCGCGCCGACGTCGACGCCGCGGGTGGGTTCATCGAGGATTAGAATGCGCGGGCCAATCGCCACCCAGCGCGAAATTAACAGCTTCTGCTGGTTGCCGCCGGACAGTCCGCCGGCGCGCACCTGGGCGTGCGGCACGCGGATGTTAAGCAACTGGATGGCGTCATCGGAGATGGTTTGCGCCTTCCGGCGGTTGAGCATCCCCCAGGTCGCGTCGCGCTCCAGCGTCGCCATGGTGATGTTTTCCTGGGCTGCCAGTTCGAGAAACAACCCCTGTTCTTTGCGGTTTTCGGTCAGAAAGCCGATCCCGAGGTCGATGGCTTCCCGCGGCGAGTGGATCACCACCGGCTCGCCGTCGATCTCAATCACCCCGGCGGTGGCTTTGCGCACCCCGAAGATCAGCTGCGCCAGTTCGGAACGCCCGGCGCCGACCAGCCCGGCGAGGCCGACGATTTCGCCGGCATGCACCACCAGGCTGCTGGGCTTAACCTTGCCGCCATCGGTCAGATCCTCGACCCGCAGGCGCGGCTGGCCGCGGGGAATGTCCCGTTCTTTATTGAACAGATCGCTGAGCGGGCGGCCGACCATCATGCGCACCAGCTCCGGCGCGTTGAGCTTGTCGCGCACCAGGCTGCCGACATACTGCCCATCGCGCAGGACGCTGACCCGGTCGGAGAGCTCATACACTTCCGCCATGCGGTGGCTGATATAGATGATCGCCATCCCCTCATCGCGCAGGCGCAGGATGAGCTCGAACAGGCGCTGGGTTTCCCGCGAGGAGAGGGCGGCGGTGGGTTCATCCATCACCAGAATGCGGCTTTGACGGTGCAGGGCGCGGGCGATCTCCACCTGCTGTTGTTCGGCGATGGTCAGGGTCATCACCCGGTCGCTGGCTTTGAACTGGGCGCCGAGACGGTCGATCACCGCCTGCGCCTGGCTGAGCATGGCTTTGCGCTGCACCAGACCACCGCGCGCCAGCTCGCTGCCGAGGAAAATGTTTTCCGCGACGGTCAGGTTCGGCGCCAGCTGCATCTCCTGGTAGATCAACGTGATCCCGGCGGCCAGCGCGTCCTTGGGGCCGCGGATCGTTTGCGGTTTTCCGTCGATCAGGATCTCGCCGCTGGTGGCGGTATAGGCGCCGGCGAGGATCTTCATCAGCGTGCTTTTTCCGGCGCCGTTCTCCCCCATCAGGGCATGGATCTCGCCGGGCCAGACCGTCAGGTCGACGCCCTTCAGCGCGTAGAATTTGCCAAAAGCTTTGGCGATATGGCGCATTTCCAGTACCGGGGTGGCGGTCATCGCGGCGCTCCTGTCTGTAAGAACAATAGCTGCAGTCCACCACCGGAAAATAAATGCAGAATGTCAGAATCCATTCATATTTGTCATAGTGATAAATAGTTAACCGCGATCACAGTTACGCGGCGTCATTTTCTGCACCGTCACGCTTATCTGCCGACCGATCCTTCACCGGAGTTGTTATGACCGCTCGCCGACACCCGTTTTTCACCAGCGCCCGTGGCCGCCTGCTCTCCTTTAATCTGCTGATGGGCGTGGTCACCCTGTTGGTCAGCGGCGTGGCGGTGTTCGGCTTTCACCACGCCAGCCAGCTGCAGGAGCAGGTGCAGCGCCAGACTCTCAACGACATGCGCGGCAGTATGGATCTGGCGCGGGACACGGCGAATGTCGCCACGGCGGCGGTGCGCCTGTCGCAGGTGGTGGGGGCGCTGGAGTACAAAAGCGAAGCGGAACGGCTGCTGGCGACGCAGCAGGCGCTGAAGCACTCGCTGGCCCAGCTGGCGGCGGCCCCGCTGGCGCAGCAGGAGCAGGCGCGGGTGGCCAATATTATTCGCCGCAGCAACGCGCTGCAGCAGAGCGTGGCGGAGATGCTGGAGCGCGGCCAGCGCCGCCATTTGCAGCGCAATGCGCTGCTGAGTTCGCTTTACCAGAATCAGAGTAACCTGCGCCATCTCGCCGATCTTAACGATCGCGGCGGGGATAAGGCGATCGATCCGCGCCGGCTGGCCGAGATGGACCGGCTGATCGTGGCTGCGATCCATACCGTCACGCCGCGGTCGATCGTCCTGCAACTCGACCAGCTGCGCGGCGCCCTGCCGACACGCAGCGCCGATCCCGCGCTGGCGTTTGTCCTCCCTGATGTGACCCGCGAGCTGGCGACGCTGGCCCCGCTGTCGGCCCAGCTGGAGGAGAGCGACCTGACGATCAGCTGGTACATGTATCACATCAAAGCGCTGGTCGCGTTGCTTAACGAAGATATCAATCAGTACGTGACCCGGGTGGCGGAAGCCTCAGAGCAGCGGGCGGCGCAGAGCCATCGGGAGCTGCGCTCCATCAGTATGTTTATTCTGCTTTCCGCGCTGCTGGCGCTGGCGATCACCGGCTGCGCCGGGTGGTACATCTACCGTAATCTCGGCTCGAACCTGACCGCCATCTCGCGGGCGATGTCGCGGCTGGCTCAGGGAGAGCCGAACGTCTCGGTGCCGGCCCTGCAGCGGCGCGACGAGCTGGGGGAGCTGGCGCGGGCCTTTAACGTTTTCGCCCGCAATATGGCGTCGCTGGAGCACACCACCCGGCTGCTGAAAGAGAAGACCAACCAGATGGAGATCGATCGGATTAAGCGCCAGGAGCTGGAGGAGGCGCTGCTGCATAGTCAGAAGATGAAGGCCGTCGGCCAGCTGACCGGAGGTCTGGCGCATGACTTTAACAACCTGCTGGCGGTGATTATCGGCAGCCTTGAGCTGGTGGAGCCGGATGCGCGCGATGCGCCGCGCCTCTCCAGGGCGCTGAAGGCGGCGGAGCGTGGGGCGCTTCTGACCCAGCGGCTGCTGGCCTTTTCACGCAAGCAGGCGCTGCATCCCCAGGCGGCGGCGATGGCGCCGCTACTGGAGAACCTCAGCGAGCTGATGCGTCACTCCCTGCCGGCGACCTTAAGCCTGGAGATTGAGGCGCAGTCGCCGGCGTGGCCGGCATGGATAGACGTTGGCCAGCTGGAAAACGCCTTGATCAATCTGGTGATGAACGCCCGCGACGCCATGGCGGGGCGCGGCGGGGTCATCAAAATACGCACCTGGAATCAGCGGGTCACCCGCAGCAGCGGCCAGCGGCAGGATATGGTGGCCCTGGAGGTGATCGATCATGGCAGCGGGATGTCGCAGGCGGTGAAAGCCCGGGTGTTTGAACCTTTCTTCACCACCAAAGCCACCGGCAGCGGCAGCGGCCTGGGGCTGTCGATGGTGTATGGCTTTGTGCGCCAGTCTGGCGGCCGGGTGGCGCTGGAGAGCGCGCCGGGGCAGGGGACGACGGTGCGGCTGCAGCTGCCGCGAGCGTTGACCGAGGTTGAGAAGGAGGTGGCGCCAGCGGTGGACGAGCCGCCCCCGGCGGGCGAGCGGCTGGCGCTGGTGCTGGAAGATGAAGAGGATGTCCGCCAGACGCTATGTGAACAGCTGCATCAGCTGGGCTGGCTGACGCTGGAAACCGCCAGCGGTGAAGAGGCGCTGCAGCTGCTGGAGGCCTCGCCGGATATTGCCCTGCTGATTAGCGATCTGATGCTGCCCGGGGCCCTGAGCGGCGCCGATGTGATCCATACCGCCCGACGCCGCTTTCCGGCGCTGCCGGTGCTACTGATCAGCGGCCAGGATTTGCGTCCGGCGCAGAACCCGGCCCTGCCGGAAGTGGAGTGGCTGCGTAAGCCGTTTACCCGCGCCCAGCTGGCGCAGGCGCTGAGCGCGGCGTACGCGAGGATTTGAGATTCCTCCGCTACTCGGGGGGTGTACGCTTGATTAAGGTAGCGGCAGGACTCTGATGAGATTGGCCCCGATGAAACGTTACGCAACCGCACTGCTCTTTTGCACTCTGTCGCTGACCAGCCTGGCCGCTCGCGCCGATATTATCGATGACGCGATCGGCAATATTCAGCAAGCCATTAACGACGCCTATAACCCGGGCAGCAGTCGCTCCGATGACGACGACAGATACGATGACGATGGCCGGTATGATGACGGGCGCTATCAGGGGAGCCGTCAGCAGAGCCGTGACAGTCAGCGCCAGTATGACGAGCGGCAACGCCAGCTGGACGAGCGCCGCCGCCAGCTGGATGAACGCCAGCGTCAGCTCGACCGCGATCGTCGTCAGTTAGAAAGCGACCAGCGTCGGCTGGATGATAGCTACTGATCGCCCCCCGCAGGCCAGCGCTTAATCCAGCGCTATTTCCATCCCGTCATAGCCCGCTTCGAAACCTGTCGGCAGCGGGTTATCCATCATCCAGACGTCAAACTGGTGGCTGATATGGGTGAGGATCACCCGCGGACAGCCAATGACCTGGTTAAGGCTGCGGACGGTGTTTAGATCGTTATGGTTACGCGGGGTCTGCGCGCGCGGCTCATGACTGCAGTCGATGATCATCGCCTGCGGGCGGTTATTGAGCAAAAACTTCAGCGTCTTGTCCGGCAGCCCGGCGGTATCCGAGAGCCAGGCCAGCCGGCTGTGGGCCGACTCCAGCAGATAACCAAAGGTCAGCTTCGAGTGATTAAGGGGTAGGGGCGTCACCCGCAGCCCCTGCAGGTTAAACATCACAAACGGCGTGACGGTATGGCTAAAGTCAAGCAGACCGGGGTGTTTGAGCAGATCGTCGCAGCCGGCGTCATCCGGCGGGCCATAGACCGGAATCGACGCGCCGACTCCCCAGCGCAGCGGAAACAGCCCCTGCACATGATCCAGATGGTAGTGGGTCAGCAGCACCTGTTGAAAGCTGCCGGCGGGATGATGCTCCATCAGATCCGGTCGTCCGGCATCGAGCAGCGTCACGGCGCTGTTGAACGTGACCACTCCGCTACAGGGGCGGCGTCGGTGGCTCTCCTCGCGGCGGGCGCGGCGGCAGGCCGCGCAGTCGCAGCCGAAGACCGGCACCAGCTGAGCGCCGCCGGTGCCGGTTAAGCGGAGGGTCAGGCTCATCGTGTCACCTTTTGTTTATACCAGTTGATCCGCTTCGCGCGCCGCGTGGCTGCGCAGCAGGCGGAAAAATTCATCGACCGATTGTCGGAGACTGCCGTCGTTATTCAATGTCAGGCAGTTGTCCGGCTTATAGCGCGCGGCGCGTTCCAGACGCTGGGCGATTTCCAGCGCGTTTTCCCGGCCGCGCTGCTCCAGCCGCTGGCGCAGCACCGGCGGCGAGACGGCGAGACAGATCGGCACCAGAACCTCGCCGTAACGTTCCCGGGCCAGCGCCAGGTGGGCGCGGGAGCCGTTGGCCACCACGTCAAAGCCGGCGTGCAGCCAGAGGTCGATCTCCACGCCAATGCCATAGTAAGTATTGTTGGCGTGCCAGCTGAGAGCAAAAAGATGCTGCTCGGCGCGGGTAAAAAACTCATGTTCGCTGAGGGCGATATGATTCTCGCTGCCCGCGTTAAACGGGCGGGTTATGTAACGATGGGCCACCAGCAGCTGCGGGTGCTCGCGCTGGCGCAGCGCCGCCAGCAGGCTATCTTTACCGGAGCCGGAGGGGCCAACCAGCCAAATCAGTTTTCCTGGCATTAAAAGACCCTCTTTCCCTGGCGCCAGACATGGTCGATCTGGATATGTTCGCCGCGACGGTGCGCCAGCACCAGGTCGGCGCGTTTTCCCTCGGCGATGACGCCGCGATCGTCAAGGCCCAGCGCCTGCGCCGGATGCTGACTGACCAGACGGATCGCCTGTGGCAGGGTGAAGGCATTGTCCTCGGCGTCGGCGATACGGAAAGCGGCATCCAGCAGGCTGGCGGGGTAATAGTCAGATGAGAGGATGTCCAGCAAACCGTGGCTCGCCAGCTGGTGGGCGGCGACGTTGCCGGAGTGGGAACCGCCGCGCACGATATTCGGCGCCCCCATCAGGACGTGCATCCCGTGCTGACGTGAAGCCTGCGCCGCGGCCAGCGTGGTGGGAAACTCGGCGATCACGCTCCCTAGCTGGTGGGATTCGGCCACATGCGCCTCGGTGGCGTCGTCGTGGCTGGCAAGGGCGATACGGCGGGCGCGGCACATGGCGGCGATGGTCTGGCGATTGGGCTGCGACCAGGTGGCGGCCAGAGCCATCTGCTCGGCTTCAAAACGGTCCATTTCGTCATGCGTCAGATGATATTTGCCCTGATAATAATCGCGGTACTTGCTGCGATCGGCGTACTGACGCTGGCCCGGCGAGTGGTCCATCAGAGAGACCATGCTCACCGACTCGCGATCGATCAGCTTTTCAAACAGCGGCAGCGTGGTGTGATGCGGCAGCTCGCAGCGCAGGTGCAGGCGGTGTTCGGCGCGGTTGAGACCGCGCTTTTGCGTCTCCTCCACGGCATTGACCATCTTCTCCAGATTCTCAAGACGATCGCCGCCATCGCGCACGTCGCCAATCGCCACGGCGTCCAGCACGGTGGTGATGCCGCTGGCGACCATCATGGCGTCATGGCTGCTCATCGCCGAGTGGGCAGGCCAGTCTACCTTCGGCCGCGGGGTAAAGAACTTGTCGAGGTTATCGGTATGCAGCTCGATAAGGCCCGGCAGCAGCCAGCCGCCTTCCCCATCCAGCGCCTGCGGCAGCCGGCTCTGGCTTTCGGCGAAGGCGAGGATGCGACCGTCCTGGACTTCCAGCGAACCGTGGACCACCTCGTCGTCGAGAACCAGTTTTACGTTATTGATAATCATGCTGTCATTCCCATAGAGTGCAGTCGGTCGGCGACCTGACGGCGTACCCCTTCGTCATGGAAAATCCCCACGATGGCCGCGCCGCGCGCTTTGGCATCGTGGATCAGGTTGACCACGGCAGCACTGTTTTTGCCATCCAGTGAGGCGGTGGGTTCATCAAGGAGCAGGATCGGATAGTCGACCGCAAAACCGCGGGCGATGTTGACCCGCTGCTGCTCGCCGCCGGAAAAGGTGGACGGCGCAAGGTGCCACAGGCGTTCCGGAACGTTGAGGCGGGTCAGGAGCTGGGCGGCTTTGGCGGCGCTCGCTTCGCGCGGCGTCCCAAGATCGAGCAGCGGCTGCATCACCACCTCCAGCGCCGAAATGCGCGGGATCACCCGTAGAAACTGGCTGACCCAGCCGATGGTGGTTTTGCGCACTTCCAGCACCTTGCGTGGGGTGGCGGTGACCAGGTCCACCCATTCGTCGCCGTGGCGGATATGGATATGGCCGCTGTCCGGCAGATAATTGGCGTACAGCGAACGCAGCAGGGTCGATTTGCCGCTGCCGGAGTGACCGTGGAGCACCACGCACTCCCCGGCGTTAACGGTCAGCGAGGCGTCGGCCAGCACCGGCAGACGCACGCCGTGCTGCTGGTGCAAAACAAAGGTTTTATGGACGTTTTCAACGCGGATCATGTTAGCTCTCACGAGGTTGAGTTGCCGGGTGGCGCTTCGCTTACCCGGCCTACGAATAACGCACCTGTGGGCCGGGTAAGGCGCAGCCGCCACCCGGCAAAACAGCATCAATTCTGCAACACCGACGACACCAGCAGCTGGGTGTAAGGATGGTGCGGATCGTCGAGTACCCGGTCGGTTAAGCCACTCTCCACCACCTGGCCCTGCTTCATCACCAGCAGACGGTTCGCCAGCAGGCGAGCGACGCCGAGATCGTGGGTAACAATCACCACCGCCAGATTCAGCTCCACCGCCAGGCCGCGCAGCAGGTCTAGCAGCCGCGCCTGCACGGACACATCCAGCCCGCCGGTGGGTTCATCCATAAACACCAGCTTCGGCTGGGTGACCAGATTGCGGGCGATCTGCAGACGCTGCTGCATGCCGCCGGAGAAGGTGGTGGGCAGGTCGTCGATGCGCGAGGGCGGGATCTCCACCTCCTGCAGCCACTTTTCGGCGGTGGCGCGAATGTTGCCGTAGTGGCGGGCGCCGGTGGCCATGAGCCGTTCGCCGATGTTGCCCCCGGCAGAGACCTGGCGACGCAGACCGTCCATCGGGTGCTGATGCACTACGTCCCATTCGGTGCGCAACAGGCGTCGGCGTTCGGCTTCGCTCATGGCGTACAGCGAGCGCTGCTGGTACAGCACCTCGCCCTGCTGCGGCGTCAGGCGGGCGGAGATTGCCTTCAGCAGGGTGGTTTTACCGGAGCCGGACTCGCCGACGATGCCGAGCACTTCTCCCGGCCACAGCTCGAAGGAGACATCGCGAAAACCTTTATCCGGGGCGTAGAGATGGGTCAGGTTATTCACAGCAAGTAATGGCTGGTTCATTTTTTCTGCCCCCCGCTCTGCTGGCGGCAATAGTCGGTATCGGAGCAGACAAACATCCGCTGGCCGCTGTCATCCAGCACCACTTCGTCGAGGTAGCTGTGGCGCGAGCCGCAGATGGCGCAGGGCTCATCCCACTCCTGCACGGTAAAGGGATGGTCGTCGAAATCGAGACTCTCCACCGGGGTATAGGGCGGCACGGCGTAGATCCGCTTTTCGCGCCCGGCGCCGAACAGCTGCAGCGCCGGCATCATGTGCATTTTCGGGTTATCGAATTTCGGGATCGGCGAAGGGTCCATCACGTAGCGGCCATTGACCTTCACCGGATAGGCGTAGGTGGTGGCGATATGGCCGAAGCGGGCGATATCTTCATATAGTTTCACCTGCATGACGCCGTACTCTTCCAGGGCGTGCATGGTGCGGGTTTCGGTTTCACGCGGCTCGATAAAGCGCAATGGCTCCGGGATCGGCACCTGGTAGATCAGGATCTGATCCTCCACCAGCGGCGTCTCCGGGATCCGGTGGCGGGTCTGGATCAGGGTGGCGTCTTCGGTACGCTCGGTGGTGGCGACGCCGGTGACGCGCTTAAAGAACTGACGAATCGACACCGCGTTGGTGGTGTCATCCGCGCCCTGGTCAATCACCTTCAGCACGTCGTTCTCACCGATGACGCTGGCGGTCAGCTGGATGCCGCCGGTGCCCCAGCCGTAGGGCATTGGCATTTCGCGCCCGCCGAACGGCACCTGGTAGCCGGGAATCGCTACCGCTTTGAGAATAGCCCGGCGGATCATGCGCTTGGTTTGCTCGTCGAGGTAAGCAAAGTTATAGCCAGTCAGTGGGTTAGCCACGTTCGTTCTCCCGTTGCAGGCGTTTCAGCAGCGCCAGTTCGGCCTGGAAATCGACATAGTGCGGTAGCTTCAGATGCGAGACGAAGCCGGCCGCTTCGACGTTATCGGCGTGGGCCAGCACAAACTCTTCATCCTGCGCCGGGCCGGCAATCTCTTCGTCATAGTCCGGCGCCTGCAGCGCACGGTCGACCAGCGCCATGGCCATCGCTTTGCGCTCGCTCATGCCGAAGGTCAGGCCGTAGCCGCGGGTGAAGTGCGGCGGCTCCTCCTGCGGGGCGACGAAGCCATTAACCATCTCGCACTCGGTCAGCAGCAGCTCGCCAATATTGACGCTAAAGCCCAGCTCTTCCGGGACGATTTCCACCTGCACGTAGCCGCTGCGGATCTCGCCGGCAAACGGATGGTTGCGGCCATAGCCGCGCTGGGTCGAATAGGCCAGCGCCAGCAGGTAGCCTTCATCGCCGCGCATCAGCTGCTGCAGGCGCGAGGAACGCGAGCAGGGGTAGACCGGCGGGGTGCGGGTGATATCGTCGGGCGGCGTGCCGCGATCTTCCTCGGTCTTCGCCAGCCCCTGCTGCGTGAGCAGGCTAAAGACGTGCGGCGTCGGCTCTGCTTCGCCATCGGCTTGCTGCACAGACGGCGCTTCGCCGTTGGCCAGCAGGGTAAAATCGAGCAGGCGGTGGGTGTAGTCGTAAGTGGGGCCCAGCAGCTGGCCGCCGGGGATATCTTTATACACTGCGGAGATGCGGCGTTCGAGGCGCATCTCCGCGGTATTAATCGGTTCGCTGACCGCCAGCCGCGGCAGGGTGGTGCGGTAGGCGCGCAGCAGGAAGATCGCTTCGACGTTATCGCCGCTGGCCTGCTTCAGCGCCAGCGCCGCCAGTTCGCGGTCGGCGATGCCGCCCTCGGTCATCACCCGGTCCACCGCCAGGCTGAGCTGGTCGCCTATCTGATCGACGCTCAGTTCGGGAAGCCGTCCATCGCCCCGTCGTTTCTGTTCCTGTAAGGCGTGAGCGGCGCGGATCGCCTTCTCGCCGCCCTTGACGGCAACGTACATTTAGCACACCTCCACGTGGGTGGTGCGCGGGATCGCCAGCAGGCGCTCGCCGCAGGTGAGGATCAGGTCGATGCCCAGCGGGAACGGGTGCGGGCGTTCGGTTAATTCGTCGATGATGCAGTCCGGCAGCTGCGGCGCGATCATTCGCTCTTCGGCAATGCCTGCCCCGGTCAGGCGCAGCATGCGTCCGCCGCTGAGGCTGGCAAGCTGAACGATCAGTGTGACGCCGGTTTCCGGCGCGGTGACGGTGCCAGCGGAAAGGACGTTGAGCTGCTCGGCGCTGATACCGTCATTGGCGACGGCAAAGACCGCCTGCTGCGGCTGGTCCACCAGCGGCGCGCCGGTATGAAAGCGCAGATTCTGTCCCACCAGATCGTTACGCAGGGCGCTGGCGAGCCAGACCGGGGTTTCGCGATCGGCAAGGGTCAACAGCAGGCTGGTGGACGCCACGTTCAATGGCTGCCAGCCGTGCTGAAGCTGCTGCAGGGAGACAATCACCCCCGGCTCGCTCATCGCTTTCAGCAGGCGACGAAAACTGTGTTGGGCATCCTGCACAGCCAGGGTAAAAGCGGGTTGTAAGGTCATACGTTATCTCCGCGAACCAGGGTAAAGAAGTCGACCCGGCTGGCGTTGACTTCGGCGCGTCGGGCTTCAATGCGCGCGCTGCGTAGCGCTTCCAGCGGGGTTATCAGAGTTTCCATTAAGGTGTGAAAATGGCGGGGCGACTGCAGCAGGGCGTCGATCGCCGCGCAGCGTTCAGCGTGCGGGCGGTCGCGGCCTAAGATCCAGCTGTAACCGAGGGTACCGTCAGCCAGGCGTACCGCTGCGCGGGTAAGGGTGGCGTCGCCGGCAAAGAAGCGGTCGCCGATACCGCCCATGCGGGCCTGGAGCTGTACCAGCCCGGTTTCCGGGGTGCGAATCAATTCATATTCCGGCGCCAGCTGCAGGGACTGCATGCGCGCCAGAAGGTCCTGCGGTTCACTGTGGGCCAGCACGGACATCCAGCGCTGGCGGGTGGCGGTATCGAAGTGCATTCAGTGCTCCATGGTAAATTCAATCATGTCGGCGCGGGTCAGGCTGACGGAGTACTCCGCCGTGAGCGACTCGCCCTCGCGGCTATTGAGCGTGCGGACGCAGAGCAGCGGCGCCATATTGGGGATTTCCAGCAGCTTGCTCTCTTTTGCCTGCGCGCGGCGGGCGCTAATTTTGGTGCGTACGCGGGTCAGTTCGACGTCGAGCCGATCGCGTAGCAGATCGTGCAGCGAGCCGTGGCTGAAGGTCTGTAGCACCGGCCAGAAGCGCAGGTCGGCGAAGTAGTGGTCAATCAGGCACAGGGCGACGCCATTGACCCGGCGCAGGGTACGCAGGTGGATCACGTTCTCGCCCTCATTGATGCCAAAGGCTTCGGCGACATGGGCGCTGGCAGGGCGCAGCACCGACAGCAGCTTTTCGCTGGTGGGATCGCTGCCTTGTTCCAGCAGGTTTTGGCTGAAGCGCGCCTGGGCGTTAAGCGGGTAGTCGATGGGGCGCATCAGCACCAGCACACCCACGCCCTGACGGCGCTGAACCCAGCCGCGCTCAACCAGCTGGTCGATAGCCCGGCGCAGGGTGTGGCGGTTAACGTCGAAGCGCGTCGCCAGCTGCTGCTCGGCGGGCAGATAGTCGCCGCAGCGATAGTGATGGCGCAGCTCCTGCTCAAGTCGGGCGGCGATTTCCTGATAGCGCGTGGGGTAACTGGTCGGATGTCTGGACAGGTGCATAGTCATCAAGCCTCACACAGCATAGGCGAGGAGCTTCCTCGCGTTGTGGGCCGATCCTGACCGGTTTATGTTGCATTTCGGTTAAGTGACGATGACTAAAGGATGAAGAGTTGATGCCAGGCGGATGACAGGGCGGCCGGGCCGCCCTGGGGGCGTCAGCCTTGTTTGACCACGTTGATCATCCAGGGGACGCCAAAGCGGTCGACGACTTTGCCGAAGCCGTGGGCCCAGAAGGTTTCCTGCCAGGCCATCTCAATGCGCCCGCCGACAGCCAGCGCGTCGAACCAGCGCTGGCCTTCAGCGACATCGCTGGGATCGAGGACGAGGGTGAAGCCGGCGTAATGCACATCGGGCCCGAAGGCGCTGTCGCTCAGCATCAGCTCGCCATTATTGATGCGCAGGCTGGCGTGGGCGATAGCATCATCCGCCATCTTCTGGCCAGACGGGCAGCCGTCTGACGCTTCCTGCGCCGCGGGCGGCATTTCGCCAAAGGTCATTTTAAACATCAGCTCCGCGCCCAGCGTCTGCTGGTAGAAGGCGATCGCCTCGGCGCAGTTGCCCGCAAAGGCAAGGTAGGGACTTAAGGACATGGTGAATACCTCAGTGACCGTAACCCGTAAAGCGTAGTCGCCCGGCAGGCGATTGAGCCAGACGGCAGGGCGAAAAGGGGCGCTGAAATATGACGGCAGGCGACAGTGTAAATAGCGGTTGCCGGCGAGGGAAATAACAGGATGCGCCGGTGGACAAACGGCCACCAGGATATCGGGTGCGGCGACGGTTATGTGAAAAAATAATCGTGCCGCCTACCCGAAATTAAATCAGTTCTTTTTCACAAATTCCGATTTGAGCTTCATCGGACCAAAACCGTCAATTTTGCAGTCAATATTGTGATCGCCTTCGACCAGACGGATATTTTTCACTTTGGTGCCGATTTTCAGCATCGAAGAGCTGCCTTTAACCTTCAAATCTTTCACGACGGTAACGCTGTCGCCATCGGCCAGTAAATTGCCATTGGCATCTTTAACGATCAGAATGTCGCTCTCTTCCGTCGCCTCGGCAGGGTTCCACTCATGGGCACATTCCGGGCAGATGTACATGCCGCTATCTTCATAAGTGTAAGTCGAATCGCATTTTGGGCAGTGTGGCAGTTGCATGACGCTCCTCATGATATCGTCGAAAAACAGGACGTTGGTCCTTTAAACAGCGGCTGAGAGCCGAAAGTGGGTATGATTATAGCGCAATCACCCACTTTTGTCGGGTGTTTTTTTGCTAAAAAATAGCCGTGGTGTTATTCCGGAAAGAAGCGAATAAACGCTGAAATTAACCGCCCGAAGTGGAGCAAAATCGACGAAATAATTTCCGCGCGATCGGCAGGAAATGAACTTATTTATTTTCCGACACTCTGTAATGAGGCGGTAAATTTCTGTGAAGTTGATCGCAGATATAAACACTGTTAGGGTAAAAAAGGGGAGCAGGTCAATTTCATCAAGCATCACGATGAGCCGCTCCATTTATTCACCAGTAGCCAGAGCAGGCGTCAACAGGTTCGGTTGTACATTCTGTCAGCAGACAGTGCAGGCAAACCTGCTACGCTTGAAATGAGGAGCACAGCAATTCACCGCTCCTGACGCACGATGCGAATGGCCTTGCCATTCGGCGAAGAGGCGTGCACTCAAGGCGGAGTAGCAGAGGAAAAATATGCTTAAAAGGAAAAAAATAAAGCCCATCACCCTTAAGGATGTGACCATCATCGATGATGGTAAACTGAAAAAGGCGATCACCGCGGCCTCCCTGGGCAACGCGATGGAGTGGTTCGATTTCGGCGTCTACGGCTTTGTGGCCTACGCCTTAGGTAAAGTCTTCTTCCCCGATGCCAACCCAAGCGTGCAGATGATTGCCGCGCTGGGTACCTTCTCCGTACCATTTTTAATTCGTCCGTTAGGAGGCCTGTTCTTCGGGATGCTGGGCGATAAATATGGTCGGCAAAAAATTCTCGCGATAACTATCGTGATCATGTCGATAAGTACTTTCTGTATCGGCCTTATTCCGTCGTATGCCACGATAGGTATCTGGGCACCGATCCTGCTGCTGCTGTGTAAAATGGCGCAAGGCTTCTCGGTTGGCGGTGAATATACCGGGGCGTCGATCTTCGTCGCGGAATACTCTCCTGACCGCAAGCGCGGCTTTATGGGCAGCTGGCTGGACTTTGGCTCCATCGCCGGGTTTGTGATGGGGGCCGGCGTGGTGGTTCTCATCTCCAGCGTGGTGGGCGAACAGAACTTTCTCGACTGGGGTTGGCGTATCCCGTTCTTCCTGGCGCTACCGTTAGGTATCATTGGTCTCTACCTGCGCCATGCGCTGGAAGAGACGCCAGCGTTCCAGCAGCATGTTGACACCATGGAGCAGGGCGACCGTGAAGGACTGCAGGACGGGCCGAAGGTCTCTTTTAAAGAGATTGCCACCAAGCACTGGCGTAGCCTGCTGACCTGTATCGGTCTGGTGATTTCCACCAACGTGACTTACTACATGCTGCTGACCTACATGCCGAGCTATCTGTCGCATAACCTGCACTACTCGGAAGATCATGGGGTGCTGATCATCATCGCTATCATGGTCGGGATGCTGTTTGTACAGCCGGTTATCGGTATGCTCAGCGACCGTTTCGGCCGTCGCCCGTTTATCCTGATTGGTAGCGTGGCGCTGTTTGCCCTGTCGATCCCGGCCTTCATTATGATCAACAGCAACGTGACTGGCCTGATCTTCGCCGGCCTGCTGCTGCTGGCGGTGGTGCTGAACTGCTTTATCGGGGTGATGGCCTCCTCGCTGCCGGCGATGTTCCCGACGCACATCCGCTTCAGCGCCCTGGCCAGCGCCTTTAACATCTCGGTGCTGATTGCCGGTCTGACGCCAACCCTGGCGGCGTGGCTGGTGGAGACCACCCAAAACCTGATGATGCCGGCGTACTACCTGATGGTTATCGCGGTGGTGGGTATGGCGACGGGCCTGTCGATGAAAGAGACGGCTAACCGTCCGCTGAAAGGGGCGACCCCGGCGGCGTCGGATATCCAGGAAGCGAAAGAAATCCTTGGCGAGCACTACGATAACATCGAGCAAAAAATCGAAGATATCGATCAGGAGATCGCCGATCTGCAGGCAAAACGGTCGCGCCTGGTGCAGCAGCATCCGCGTATCAACGACTAACCGTTTTCACTGTTAATCATGCCGCCTGGGGAAACCCCGGCGGCATTTTTTATGCCTTCGGCAAGGCCAGGCCGTGACGCCGCTGCTGGCTGAGTTTACGGTACTGCTGCGGCGGCATGCCCACGTAGCGGGTAAAAGTGCTGTAGAAGCGACTGCTGGAGCGAAAACCGGCGGTAAGGGCAATATCCAGGATGGTCTTGTCGGTATCGCTCAGCAGCGCCCGCACATGATTGATACGCATGGCGGTAATGTACTGCTTCATGGTCTGCTGCATCACCCGCTGAAAGACCCCCATCGCATAGTTCGGGTTGAGCTTCACGTGCTCGGCAACGGCATTGACGGTCAGCGCCTGGTCGTAGTGGGCAGCGATAAACTCCAGCATCTGGCTGACATAAAACTGCGCGTGGCGCGAGACGCTGTTCTTGTGGGTGCGTGAGGTTTTATTGACCAGAATCGGCAGCCAGCCGGCGAGGCTCAGCCGCTTCAGCATCAAGGCGATTTCATCGATCGCCAGCTGGCGTATCTGTTCATTCTCGTGGCTCAGTTCCTGCTGCCAGCGGCGCACTTCGAAGGCGCTCAACTGCTGCGCAGCGAGGGATTTAATCACCATCCCATGGGTGACGTGGTTGATAAGCTCCCGGTCCAGCGGCCATGAGAGAAACAGATGCATCGGTAGGTTGAATATCGCCATCTGCTGGCAATCGCCGGGGCGGGTCAGCTGATGCGGCGTACAGGCCCAGAACAGAGTGATATAGCCTTTCTCAATGCGCACCACTTCGTTATTAATCAAATACTCCACGTCGCCATCGAACGGCACGTTAACCTCTACCTGGCCGTGCCAGTGGCTGGTGGGCATGGCGTGCGGCGGGCGCAGTTCGATATCCATACGCTGATACTCGGAGTAGAGCGCCAGCGGGCTGCGGCTCTGCTTTTCGTCGCTGCTGCACATAAAGGGATCGGGGGGCAGAGAGGTGAAGCGGTGTTCCATCGTTAGCGTATTCCTGAATTGTCAGAGTGGCTGCATTTTTCGCCAGAGCTGACGACAGCTTAGCGGAAGAATCGGCCCATTTTCTCTCCTTTTTGCTCAATCTGTTCCCGAAATCTCAGATTTTGTGGCGCTTAATGGCCGATCTGAGCTTTCGGGAATGCTCCGGCGGGAACAGGGCAGCGCAGCGGGGAGCGGCGTGCCACTCTGCAAGTGTTCAATGACCTGATGGAGAGTGCGTGATGTCTGCCCCAAAAATTACTTTTATCGGCGCCGGTTCGACGGTGTTCGTCAAAAATATTCTCGGTGATGTTTTCCAGCGCCCGGCGCTGAAATCGGCGCATATCGCGCTGATGGATATCGATGAAACCCGGCTGGAAGAGTCGCATATCGTGGTGCGCAAGCTGATGGATTCCGTGGGCGCGAACGGCGAAATCAGCTGCCACCGCGACCGGAAAACCGCCCTGCAGGGCGCCGATTTTGTCGTCGTTGCCTTCCAGATTGGCGGCTATGAGCCCTGTACCGTCACCGATTTTGCAGTCTGCAAGCGCCACGGCCTGGAGCAGACCATTGCCGATACGCTGGGGCCGGGAGGCATTATGCGCGCGCTGCGCACCATCCCGCACCTGTGGGCTATCTGCGACGATATGAGCGAGGTCTGCCCGGACGCCACCATGCTTAACTACGTCAACCCGATGGCGATGAACACCTGGGCGATGTACGCCCGCTACCCGCATATCAAGCAGGTTGGCCTGTGCCACTCGGTGCAAGGCACAGCGGAAGAGCTGGCGCGCGACCTCGATCTCGATCCGGCGGATTTACGCTACCGCTGCGCGGGGATTAACCATATGGCGTTCTATCTGTCGCTGGAGAAAAAGCTCGCGGACGGCAGCTACGTCAGTATCTACCCCGACCTGCTACAGGCCTACGCCGACGGGCGGGCGCCGAAACCGAACCTGCACGGCAACCCGCGCTGCGAAAACATCGTCCGCTATGAAATGCTCAAAAAGCTGGGCTACTTCGTCACCGAGTCCTCGGAGCATTTCGCGGAATACACGCCATGGTTTATCAAGCCGGGCCGCGATGACCTTCTCGCTCGCTATAAAGTGCCGCTGGATGAATACCCTAAACGCTGCGTCGAGCAACTGGCCAACTGGCATCAGGAGCTGGAGAGCTATAAGCGCGGGGAGCGCATTGAGGTGAAACCCTCCCGCGAATATGCCAGCACCATCATGAACGCCATCTGGACCGGCGAGCCAAGCGTGGTGTACGGCAACGTGCGCAACGATAATCTCATCGACAACCTGCCACAGGGCTGCTGTGTGGAAGTGGCCTGCCTGGTGGACGCCAACGGCATCCAGCCGACCAAAGTGGGCGCGCTGCCGGCGCATCTGGCGGCGCTGATGCAGACCAATATCAACGTGCAGACGCTGCTGACGGAGGCGATCCTCACTGAAAATCGCGATTACGTCTATTACGCCACGATGATGGATCCGCACACCGCCGCGGTGTTGGGGATCGAAGAGATCTACGCGCTGGTGGACGATCTGATCGCCAGCCACGGCGACTGGCTGCCGGCCTGGCTGCACCGTTAATCCTCTTATGCCGCCGGGGGCAACGAACCCGGCGGTGCCTGTCACGCTCTATCAAACGCTAAAGGAGGCGCTGGCGACAGCGACCTGGACCCTATGAGTATTTCAATGACAACAAAGCTCAGCTACGGATTTGGTGCCTTTGGTAAAGATTTCGCTATCGGTATCGTCTACATGTACCTGATGTATTACTACACCGATATTGTTGGCTTATCGGTCGGGGTGGTTGGCACCTTGTTCCTGGTGGCAAGGATCCTCGATGCGATAGCCGATCCGATTATGGGATGGATCGTTAACTGTACGCGGTCGCGATGGGGAAAGTTCAAACCGTGGATCCTGATCGGCACGATAACCAACTCGGTGGTGCTGTATATGCTGTTCAGCGCCCACCATTTCAGCGGCGGGGCGCTGCTGGCGTGGGTGTGGCTAACCTACCTGCTGTGGGGCTTCACTTACACCATCATGGATGTGCCGTTCTGGTCGTTGGTGCCGACCATTACCCTCGATAAACGCGAACGCGAGCAGCTGGTGCCTTACCCGCGCTTTTTCGCCAGTCTGGCGGGATTTGTCACGGCCGGCGTCACGCTGCCGTTCGTCAACGCCGTCGGCGGCGCCGATCGCGGTTTCGGTTTTCAGATGTTCACTCTGGTGCTGATCGCCTTCTTCGTCGTTTCCACCCTCGTCACCCTGCGCAACGTGCATGAGGTTTACTCCTCCGACAGTGGTGTGAGCGAAGACTCCAGCCACCTCTCACTGCGCCAGATGGTGGCGCTGATCTATAAAAACGATCAGCTGGCCTGCCTGTTAGGCATGGCGCTGGCCTATAACACGGCGGCGAACATTATCGCTGGCTTTGCGATTTACTACTTTACCTACGTGATTGGCAGCGCGGAGATGTTCCCGTATTACATGTCCTACGCCGGGGCGGCGAATTTGCTGACGCTGATCCTGTTCCCACGACTGGTGAAAGGGCTGTCGCGGCGCATTCTGTGGGCGGGTGCTTCGATCATGCCGGTGCTGGGCTGCGGCGTGCTGTTGCTGATGGCGCTGGGCGGCGTTTACAACATCGCGCTGATTTCGCTGGCCGGGGTGCTGTTGAATATCGGCACCGCGCTGTTCTGGGTGCTGCAGGTTATTATGGTGGCCGATACCGTCGACTATGGCGAATATACGATGAATATCCGCTGCGAAAGCATCGCCTATTCCGTTCAAACGCTGGTAGTCAAAGCCGGTTCGGCGTTTGCGGCCTGGTTTATCGCTATCGTGCTCGGTATCATCGGTTACGTGCCGAATGTTGTGCAGTCGCCCCACACGCTGCTGGGGATGCAGGCGATTATGATTGCGCTGCCGACGCTCTTTTTTGCTCTGACGCTGTTTCTCTATTTCCGTTATTACAAACTGAATGGCGATATGCTGCGACGGATTCAGATTCACCTGCTGGATAAATATCGCCGGGTACCGGAAAATGACGTCGAGCCGGAACGGCCGATTGTGGTACCCAATCAGGTGTAAAAAGCGTGCGAAAACCGCTGACGAAAGAGGGGAGGGATGCTCTCTTTTTGAGCAAAAAACAGTGTCTTAAAAAGACAGAAAGAGAAAACTGTAGTTCTCTATTTTATCTCAATTATTTCTCTTTTTGAGCGTTCTGGACTGTTTGTTTCTCCGATTGTTCTCAAATAAAACTCAGAATTGTCTCTTTTTCGTGCTCTTGCGCTGCTTTTTAACTCTTGCTACTCTTTTTGGGTCTTACATTTTTCTCTTATTTGTCTCAGTGATGGAGCAATGCAATGCGCATTTTTATCGATGATGGTTCAACCAATATCAAAATGCTGTGGGAGCAAGATGGCGAAACTTTCACCCATATCAGCCCCAACAGTTTTAAACGCGGCTGGTCTGCCACCTTCGGTTCGGGGAAGCCTTTTAACTACACGGTGGATGATGAAAAGTACTCATTCGACCTGATCACTCCCGATGCGCTCCCAACCAATAACATTGACTGGCAATATAGCCCGTTGAACTCCATCGCTGTCCATCATGCGCTGCTGACCAGCGGTCTTGAGCCACAGGATGTTGAAATTGTGGTCACCCTGCCGCTGACCGAATTTTATGATGAAGATGCGCAATATCGCCTCGACAATATTGAGCGCAAGAAAAAGAGCCTGCTGCGCGAAGTTAAACTGAATAAAGGCGTGGTGTTCAATATCACTAAAGTTACCGTGCGCCCGGAATCGATTCCGGCGGGCATTAGCCTGTGTGATGAGCTGAAACCGTCGCATTCGGTGCTGATTATCGACCTTGGCGGCACCACGCTGGATATTTCAATGGTCGCCGGGCAGATGACCTCGGTTTCGCGCATTTACGGCGACCCGAAGCTGGGCGTATCGCTGGTGACCGACGCCGTTAAGCTGGCGCTGGCCCGGGCGAATACCGACACCTCTAGCTATAACGTCGACCAGATAATCATCAACCGCCACGACGAAGAATACCTGACCGACAACATCAACGATCCGGATGCGGTTTCTGAGGTGAAGAAGGTGATCAATAACAGTATCGAACGTCTGACCACGCGTGTCCTGACGGCCATCGATAGCTTTAAAGGCTATTCGCACGCGATCGTCATTGGCGGCGGCGCGCCGCTGGTTGCCGACGCCATTCGTGAACGGATGGGTCTGCGCGAGGATCGTTTCGTGGTGGCTGAAGAGCCGCAGTTTGCCCTGGTGCGTGGTCTGAAAATTATTGGTTAAGGAGCGTCTATGACTCTGGATCGCAGAAAAGTGCTGATTTACCTGCGCCCGGATATCAGCGCCAGCGAGCGCTTCGCGGACGCAAAAATTGAGGCCCATCACCGTGGCGACCGCGGCGATATGTCGCGTACCGCGCTGCTGGCGGGGCTAGCGTTAGGGGAAGTCGATAGCCGCTTACCGTCGATGCTGGCGGCGCTGCTGGCGGAAGATACTAAACCGGAAACGCTGCGTAAGATGCTGGCCTCGTTCCTTGAGATCCAGCCGGCCTCTCCCGCCCCGGCAGCCGCGCCAGCAGCCGCCCCGGCTAAGGCGCCGGAGCCGCCCGCGCCGGTGAGCGAGAGCGTCTCCGCGCGTAATCTCGCCGGTTCGTTACCGGATTAAGCGCTATTCCCGGTTTGCGCGACCCGGGAAACTCCCCGGCTTGCGCTGCGCTTAGTTTGTAGGCCGGGTATGGCGTAGCCGCCATTCGGCAAACAGGCGGCTCCCTGGCTGGGGTCATGCCCGGCGGCGCTACGCTTGCGCGGGCCTACGGATCCAGTGTAATGGTGGGTCCAGTACCATTTGTAGGCCGGGTAAGGCGTAGCCGCCACCCGGCATACAGGCGGCTCCCTGGCTGGGGCCATGCCCGGCGGCGCTACGCTCGCGCGGGCCTACGGATCCAGTGCAATGGTGGGCCCAGTGCCGTTTGTAGGCCGGGTAAGGCGTAGCCGCCACCCGGCGCGAAGACGGAACGCCACGACCCGGGATGTCGCCCCTATCCGTGGGCGAGGAAGCGCGCCAGGCGCTGCTGCAGCAGGCGATTTTCGCGGGTCAGCCGCGCGTTCTCATCCAGCAGGGTCAGCGCCACCGCAATTCCCGGCCAGTCCAGCTCCAGCTCGTTACGCAGGCGTACCGCGCGATGCACGATCGTCACCGCGCTGTCGTCGAACAGCCAGGTGTCCGCCTGCGGCTGGTGTGGCTCAATCATCCCTAAGCCGACGATCTCCGTCAGCTCCTCTTCCGACACCCCGGTACGCAGGCACAATTCGGTAATGGTAAACGTCACTGTTACTGTAGCCATCAGGCTTTCCCCCATGTCTTACGCGGATCGAAGCTGGCTTCGGCGGCGGCCAATTGTTGCCAGAGCTCACGCGCTTTTTCATCTGGTTTTGGCGGCATCACTATTTTAATAACGGCGAACAAATCGCCGGTGTGGGTTTTGCTCACGAGTCCTTTCCCTTTGATACGCAGTCGCTGCCCTGCCTGACTGCCCGGCGGCACCGTCAGCAGAATGCTCTCTTTCAGGGTGGGCACCGTCACTTTCGCGCCCAGCGCGGCCTCCCATGGCGCCAGCGGCAGGACGATCTCCAGGTTATGACCGACAATATCGAATAGCGGATGCGGGGCGATGTGGATAACCAGCCACAGATCGCCGTTCGGGCCGCCATTCTCCCCCGGCGTCCCCTGGCCTTTTAGGCGGATACGCTGACCATCGACTACCCCGGCGGGGATCTTCACATTCAGCGTTTTCGGCGTTTCGCTTTCGATCATGCCAAACACGTTGTACACCGGCAGGTTATAGCTGATGGTGCGCGTCTGCTCGGCCAGCGTCTCTTCAAGGAACACCGCCACTTCGATCTCCAGATCGTGGCCGCGCGCCGCGTGTTGACGACGACGCTGATGCGCCTGCTGGCCAAACATGGAGGAGAAGATGTCGTCGAAATCTTGCTGACTGTAGCTCTGCTCGTGGGTCTGTCGCTGGCGACCGAAGCCGGGATCGTTGCGATGCTGCCAGAGCTGATCGTATTCGGCGCGCCGTTGCTCATCTTTCAGGACTTCCCAGGCTTCGGCGAGATCCTTAAATTTGGCTTCGGCATCGTTTTCTTTACTGACGTCGGGGTGATATTTGCGCGCCAGGCGGCGGTAGGCGGTCTTGATGGTTTTCAGATCGTCGGTTGGTTGCACCCCGAGAATGGCATAATAATCCTTCAATTCCATGATTTTTTCTCATCTATGCTCAGTGCGGTGGTTACATATTCCCTGGAACAGGCGTCAGTATAAAGCGTAGGGCAAATGCGCCCTGACGGGGAAGAAAAGTGGCGGAAACTTGACGCCGTCGGGGTCGACGGCGCCGTGGATAAGGTTAGTCTTTCGCCTGCGGCCGTGGGCGGCGGCGCCATCCGGTGAATAGCACCAGCAGCGCGCCGACGGTGCCAGCCAGGCGCGCGGTGCCCTCGCCGGCGCTGGGAAACAGCCGGCGAATGGTAGGGTCGCTGACCAGCATTGACCCGGCAATCCAGCCGATGAGCATCCCGCCCAGCAGCACCACCGCGGGAAAGCGGGTGAGCAGGACCAGCACCAGCTTGCTGCCGGCGACAATAACCGGAATGCTGATCGCCACGCCGAGGGCGACCAGCGCAATGTGCCCTTTCCCCGCAGCAGCTACCGCCAGTACGTTATCCAGCGACATAATCACATCGGCAACGGTGATGGTGATCGCGGTGCGCCACAGGCTGCCAGAGCTGCTAACCTCGCTCTCTTCTTCCTCATTCCTGACCAGCTTGATGCCAATCCACAGCAGGAGCAGCGCGCCGACTATTTTCAGCCACGGCAGCGACAGGAGATACAAAGCGATCGCCAGCAGCAGAACGCGCGCCAGGATGGCGCCCACGGTACCGATGATGATCGCTTTGGTGCGTTTCTGCGGCGGCAGTTTGCGGCAGGCCATGGCGATCACCACGGCATTGTCGCCACCCAGCAGTAAGTCGATGGCGACAATCTGCAGCATAATCACTGCCATGTCCCATTGTTGAAGAAATGCATACATATCGAGAGAAACCACCTGAAAAAAGAGCAAGAAAAACCGCTGCGCAGGGTACTCCGCCTGGGCCGCGTTGACCACTGGCGCAGACCTGCGCTATCGCGCGGGAAAGAGAGAGCCTGAAAAATAAAGTTACGAATCAAGGCGCCGTTGGGCAAGGCTTCGGCGAAAAAGGGTGATATTTTGTCACCCAGACTCACCTGCCGTTCACTTATCGCAAGGATCCCCACTATGTCTGGCCACAAGAAATACCTCTCTGTCGCCCTGCTGAGCGCTGTCTTACTGCCGGCGATGGCCTCTGCCGCTGACGCGCCGGCGACTTTCACCCCGGAACAGGAGGCGAAAATCGGCAAAATCGCCGCCGACTATCTGGTTGCCCACCCGGAAGTCCTGCTGCAGGCGAGCCAGAAACTGCAGCAAATTCAGGCTGAGCAGCAGGCCAGCGCGGCCACTCAGGCGGTGCTGAAGAACGCCGCCGTGTTGACCCAGGATAAAAATACCCCGACCTACGGCCCGGCCAACGGCAAAGTCACAGTGATCGAATTCTTCGACTACCAGTGCGTCTACTGCAGCCGTCTGGCGCCGGTGATGGAGCAGGTGATTAAAGCGCACCCGCAGACCCGCTTCGCCTTCAAAGAGTGGCCGATTTTCGGCGGCCGCTGGGAAAGCTCGCTGGAGGCGGCAAAAACCGGCCTGCAGATCTATCAACAGAAAGGGGCGGATGCCTATCTGGCCTACCATAACGGGATTTACGCTACCGGCCATAACGAAGGCAAGCTGACGACGGCGGATATCCAGCAGCAGGCGAAGAAAGCCGGCTTCGATGCGAAGAAGGCCGCCGACGTCGAACCGGTGCTGCAGAGCATAAACGATCTGGCGCAGGAGATTGGTCTGAGCGGCACGCCGGGCGTGATCGTGATGCCGACCACCGGCGCCACGGAAGCCAGCATCACCGTCTTCCCGGGGCTGGCAGACAAAGCCTCGCTGGAAGCCGCCATCAAAAAAGCCGGCGGCTAATCCCCGGCGTATTACCTGTCCAGGCCGCCGACGGCGGCCTTGCTCTCATGCGTCATCGCTCTCTTCCTGCGGCGGCGGTAACGCGTGGCTTTTTAAATCAATAATCTGCCCGATTTGATCGTGGTAAACGGTGAGCAAATTATAGCGGCTCATCTCCGAGATAATCTGCGGCGCGACGTTAAAGCTGCTCGCCAGCTCATCGTCGCGCAGAGCGAGCACCGCGGTATGACGCCGGGTACGGGCGCGGCGCCGGTTGTAGTGATACCAGAGGATCAACAGCCAGCCGTTCAGCGCGGCAATCAGCAGATACACCAGCGCCGTATTCAGGGAGTCCATCAGCGATTCCCAGCGCGGAGAGGGCGGCGCGATGAACTGCATCAGCAAATTGGCGTACAGAAAGAACAGAAAACCGAGCCAGGCCAGCAGCGTTAAGCCGGCGTCGACCAGCCGGGGCAGCACCCGATGTTCGGTTAAGATGAGCGTATTTTCATTCATCACAGGCTTCCTTTTCCCCGGTCCGGGCTCACCCAGCGCGCGCGGGAACGTTGACGTTTCACCATCACTTTCGGAAAAGCGACCAGCGTGGTCAGCAGGCCGATCATCCAGTAGACCATCGGGAACCAGATCACCCAGAACAGCGATTTGGCGACCTTTTTCTCATAGCGCCGCTCGATATACAGGCTGGCGACGAACTGCAGCAGGCACATCAGGCCGAGCAGCATGCCGGTGAATTCCGGTGGAAACAGGCTATGCACCGCCAGATTGTCAGGCAGCGGCATCAGGCGGCTGAGGATAAACAGCAGAATGGTGATCGCGTAGGCAAAGGCCCACAGCGTGGAGCAGGCATACTCCAGAAACAGCGGCCACATCCGGTGATGCTGCCAGTGAAACAGGCGGCGCAGATTGACCAGAAAGACTTCGGCGCCGCCCTGGGCCCAGCGCAGACGCTGCTTCCATAACCCTTTGAGGGTCTCCGGCATCAGGATCCAGCACAGCGCTCGCGGCTCGAAAAAGATGTCCCAGTGGCGGAGCTGAAGCTTCCAGCTGATATCAATATCTTCAGTGATCATATCCGGGCTCCAGTAGCCGACGTCCGCCAGCGCCTGGCGCCGGAAGGCGGCGATTACGCCGGAGACGGTAAAGACCCGGCCATAGATCCGCTGCGTCCGTTTGATAAGCCCAATGATCGACGAGAACTCCCCAACCTGAATGCGGCCGATCAGCGTGGATCGGGTGCGGATCCGCGGATTGCCGGTGACCGCCCCGACGTGCGGATAATGGATCAACGGCGCGACCAGCCAGGCCGCGGTATCCCGGTCCAGCAGGGCGTCGCCATCGATGCAGACCAGCAGATCGCCGCGGGCGGCGGCGGCGCCCGCTTTGAGCGCCACCGCTTTTCCCTGATTGGCGGCCAGATGGATCACCCGCAGCCTCGGCTCCTCCTGCGCCAGCTGCTGGAGCACCTGGGCGGTGTTGTCCGAAGAGCCGTCGTTAATCGCGATCACTTCAAGATTGGCGTAACGCTGGGCCAGCGCTGCGCTGATGGTTTCCCGGGCGTTTTTCTCCTCGTTAAAGCAGGGGATCAGGATCGAGATCAGTGGATTGCCCGGCAGCGTCGGCGGCGGGGTATCCTCCCCCCACGGCCAGTGACGTTCCAGCTGAAACCAGAAGTAGAGACCCCCGGTGATCCACAACACTGACATAAACAGCGGCCAGAAAAAGACAAAGTCGAGGATAAGCTCGCCGGTAAATACCGCTGCGACACCTAACGGCAGCCCGAATACGAGGCATAAAATGCACAATGCGATAATGCGATCAGTCATGGTCAGGGTACCACCAGGAAGAAAATTGCGGCCTGATACGAGAGATATCAGGCTGGTTGTTAATAAAATCGTCAGGGTAGTAGCCGTAGTTTTTGACGCCGTTCAGCCGCAGCAAACGCATCCAGTCCGCCAGCTGCTGGTCGGGAATGGCGTTTTGCTGGCGTCGATTCCAGTCTCTGGCCTGCAGTTCAAAGATGGTTTTCTTCAGCGCGCCCGGGTGGCGGGCGACGGCCTGCACCAGCCGCGTCAGCCAGGCCTGGCTGGCGTCGATCGGCACGGACTCCATCAGCGGCATCGCCATGGGGACCGTCCAGTCATAGGCGGCAAGGAAATCATCCAGATTCTGCGCAAACCAAGCTTCGCTTTGCGGCTCCAGGATCGGCAGGGCGAAGAGATTACGCGCCGTTTTCACCTGCGGGCCGCGGATGGCCTGCACTGCCTGGCGTAGATCCAGAGTGAAGCGGGTCAGGGTTTGGCTTTTGAAACGCATCCATGCCTGGCGCTCTTGCGGACGTTGGGGCACCGGGGCGGCATCGTGCGCCATACCCGTCTGCCGCCAGGCGGCGACCGCCTCCGGGCTCACGTCTTCAAAATCGGTCAGCACGGCGTCGTCGTGAAACAGGATCCCGCTGAAGCTGGCGTGTCGGGCCAGATCTTCGTAGATGTCGGTGATCTGCTGGCGAACCCGGGGATCCCAGGGCGACAGACGGACGTACGGCTGGCGGGCAAGTAACGCCTTCCCGGTTTGCGGATCCCAGCGCTGAACGCGCGGCAGATCTGAGGCAAGATCGAAGGCCAGCACCGGCATCCAGGCATAAACCTTCACATTGCCGCGGGTCTGCAACTGCCAGGAGACGAAGTTAAACAGGTCGGCGCGCATCGGCAGCCAGCGGTTGGGGAAATAGAGCGACTTGACCGTGCCGTCGCCCTGCGGGTCGGAGAAGGCCTGCAGAAAGACGTGGCTGATTTTCATGTCATAGACGCGCTGCACCAGCTTATCGATATTCTTTGCCTGCTGGACGGGATTGGGGTCATAGACATAGTCCAGATCCACATGCATCACCCGAACAGGATCGGCTTCCTGAATCTGGGTCACGGCGCTGGCAAAGGCCTTGAGCGACGGGTTACCGGCGATCAGCAGGCGTGGAATATTGTCCAGATCCTTCACGTTGCCCAGGCCGTCGTTCAGCGTAAACGCCAGCTGATACCCTTGCTGTTTGGCGATGGCCAGGGTGCTGCCGCTGGCGGCGCCGTAGGGCCACACCCAGGCGCGCGGCGTTTTCCCGGCAACCTCATGGATTTTCGCCGTCACTTTCTGCACGTCATCGGTCATTCGCCGGGTAAACTGCGCGTCGCTTTCATAGCGGCCGGTGGTTTTATCCCAGCCGCGGTTGGCGGCGGCAGGCTCGCGGCTGCCCTGCGGATTGGCCGGCAGACCGTAGTGCGAGGCCCAGGTGTGCGCGCCGATCTCCACCAGCGGCGAGCGGCTGAGCTCGCGCACCATCTCCCAGGTAGCGAAGCGCTCGCGCGGCGTCATCAGGCCGCCAAAATTAACGGGCTGACCAGCGGGAGTGTCCACCCAGCTGCCCACCGGCGCCCATAGCGCCGGGACGTTCCAGGCTTTAAGCAGCGGCCATACGCGGGTGTAAAAGCTGCTGTAACCATCGTCAAAACTGAGGAGAAAAGCCTTGGGCGGCAGCGACTTTAAGCCATAATGCGCATCGAGAATGTCCTGAACGCTAATCGCATGGTAGCCGTTATGCAGCAGCCAGGCGATCTGCTCATTGAGTGCGCTGGTGCGCACCGAAAGATAACGCTGGTCGGCGGCATCGTCTTCGACGTCATGGTAGGCCAGCACCAGAAAGCGATCCGCCGGCCAGGGTTGATTGGCCTCCAGTTGGGGGCGCTGCTGCGGGGCGAGGAAGGGGACTTCCTCAGCACGCACGCTGAAGATAAGGCACAGCCAGATGAGAAGCATCAGGCCGTTGCGCAGGGTCGTGTTCAGCATGGTCATCCTTAAAACCGTATATTTGCATCAAGAGTGATGGCGAGGTTGTTTTCACGTTTGCCGTCGTAGGGGCGCTTATCCCAGTTCAGCATCACCCCGGTGTCGACGACGTTGTTCCAGCGCAGGCGCTGCCCGTAACCCAGCACCGTGATCGCCCCGGCGGCGTGATTTTTTTGCCAGTAGCTGCCGCCGCCGGCGAGTAACTGCTGGCTCCAGACGGTGTCATAGCGCTGGTAAAGCGTGTGATCGACGGCCAGCGCCGCGGTGGCGGCGAGGTCCCGTGCCGGACTGTAGTAGGCGGTGTCGGTGCGGCTATTGGCGCTGGCCGACAGACCGGGCTGCAAATCCAGCGTTAACCATGGGGTTTGCCAGAGGCGTTCTTTACCGGAGAGGGTGTACTCCTGGCGGCGGTTGCGATCGGTAAACCGGCTGGCGGCCGCGCTGAAGCGGTACTCCCGGCGTTCGTTTGGAGACCAGCGCAGCCAGCCTTCGCCGCGGTTGGCGCTGACGCCGTTGCGTAACGCGCGCAGCGGCGTCTGCTGCGAAATCCGCTCCAGTTCGCCGCCCAGCTGCCAGCGATCGCTAACGTCATGGGCGGCGGAAAGGCGGACGCCGGGCTTGTTCTCGCCGTGAAAATTGACGCTGGAGAGCTCAAGCTCGCCCCAGTAGTCGCGCGGACGCCATTCAACGCCAGCGAACAGCTGGCGACGGCTGCCTTTCCCCTCTTCAAAATTGCCTTCAGCGAAGCGGTGCCCGCCGAACAACCGCCAGCTGTCGGCTAGCGGCGGGCTGTAGATCGCCGTCTCAAAACTGAGGTCGTGCGTGCCGCTCACCGGGTTGTCGGAATGCAGCCCTTTGCCAACGCTCAGGCGCAGCTCGGAGAGATGATGGATCTCGCGCGCTCTGGCCAGGCGCTGGGTGTTCAGATCCCGTGGCGAGCGGGCGACGACGTCGTCAGCCAGCAGATCCATTTGCCGCCACTCCTGCAGATCGAGGGCGACCCAGGCCTGCTGGCGCTCCAGCTGCAGGCTGGCGGGTTCCAGAGATTCCGCCGCTTTTAGCTGGCGTTCGGCTGCCCGTGGCAATCCTCTCTCCTGCAGAAGGGCGGCATAGTCTATCTGCACGCCCTGGTTTCCAGGGGCCGTCGCCGCCAGGCGCTGCATTCGGGCTTCGGCCTGCGGCAGGTCGTTGGTAGCCGCTAAATAGTGCACGTTAAGCGACTGTGCGGTGAGCCAGTCGTCGTTCGGCTGCGGCGTTGGCGAGCCGTAGAGACGACGGATGTAGGGCGCATTCCTGGTGAGGCGGGCGACATACCGTTGCGCCGCCGGGTACTGACCGGTGTCCAGCAGAGCGTAGAAAAGCTCGTGTTCCTCATTCTGTTGGCTTGTCAGCCACGAAGGATGCTGGTGGATAAGCGTCAGCGCAGGCTCAATTTGCTTAAGAGCGATAAAAGAGGAGATGACCCAGCCGATGGCCCAGTCGGGAACGGTCTGCTGCTGCGCGATCAGGCTTTGGTATTCGCGGATGACCTGCGCGTACTCGGCGCTGGCGTACAGCGCGCCCAGACGATCAATACGCGCCCGGATGATGTCGGGCGCAGCCTGTGGGTCGGGGTGCCAGGCGGCGATCATCGCGTCATACTGCGTGAGCGCCGTGCGGGCCAGCGCGTAACGCGCCTTTTCTTCGCGGGAAGGGGTATCGGCAAGGCGCACCAGTTCGGCGGCGGCGTTCAGCTGCAAGTTACGCTTTTCCGCAGGCGTCAGTTCGACGCTATTCGCCAGGCCGAGAGCAGGGGAATCAATCCGGTTGCGGGTCAGGGTCGCCATCAGGCTGGCCAGCGCGGTTTTGTTTTGCGGTTCACGATCGAGGATCTGCGTGTCCACCAACAGCTGGTCCCAGCTTTTGCCCAGCCGCAGGTAGACATAGGAGAGCGTCTGCAGGTGCGCAACGCTCGCCTGCTCCGCCACCAGGCGACGCGCTTCGCTGAGCGCCTCGCCGTCCTTGCGGGCATCGGCGAGCGTTTTGATATAGCCGATACGATAGTCGTCGCTGCCAGGGGCCTGGCTGAGCGCCTGCTGCCAGAGGGTGAGCGAGGTTTGCCACTGCTTCTGGTTGCGCAGGGCCTGCGCCGCGGCGGCGGTGCCCCGTGCGGGAATCGGCATATAGACCTGGTAGCGTCGCCAGACTTTCACCACTTCATCGTCCTGACCGGCCCAGAGGGCCACCTGCAGCCAGTCCGCCACCTGAGAAGGGGTTAAGGCATGCCGCAGCTGGTACTGCTGAAGGTAACTGAGAAAGGGGGCGTACTGGCCTTGGCGCGCTTGCAAGATTTGCTGGTCATAGAGCGAATCCGCTCCCTGAACCAGCGCCGGGAAGAGCAAAAGCAAGCCGATTGATAGCGAGAGTTTCGTGTTGCGATTAAACAATAACGTATTTGAATAAGGTGATCTTTCCATTTCTATTTGCCATATGTTCATCAAGAATCCATTGCACAACACGACCGTCCTTTGACGGTGAGTTAAAGGATGAGGATGGTCCCATTTAGCTGACTGGCACTGCAGGTGAATGACCTATTGCAAACTAATAAACATATCTCCTGTTGATAAATGAATGGGTAATTTATACCCGATACGGCAACCGATAAATATGGATAAATTATGGTCTGCGTTTTAAGATAATTCTGTAAAATCGACTTCATTCGAACGGAAGTGTTCAAGTTGATTTCTTTAACCTACTGATATAAATAAAAAAGAAAGTCAGGTGGAATTTTGTTTAAAAATGACGGTGTGACTTATATTTGGTTGGGGTTAGAGTTTTTTAGGCAATATTTAAGATGATTTCTGACAAAAATTCTCAATAGCAAAAAAAGCATCTTTTCTGTGGATTTTTTTTATTTATAATCAATCTGTTTATTTCCTGTCAGAACGCAAGGAGGGTTTTCACAGCCAGATTCAGATGCCGCGCTAATGATAAATCACAGGTCTCGTTATTTTCACCGCCATGCGAAGCGTTCCATAGGGGGAGGGAAAACGTCTGGTTGACGAGAATTTGTTGATTAAATGTTAAAGGGACGATTTGTGGCAACTTTAATGATATTGGTTACCCAGGATTACTATCTTTTTCAAGGTGTTAAGAATTTTTTTCCTGATATCATTCAGTTAGATTCTAGCGGAAAAGCGATTTTAGATAATGAGGTTGATGAAGTCTCTCTGCTGGTTGATAGCCGCTCGCCGCTTTGCCATTACGATTATCTCGTGCTGGCAGCGGCGAAATCCAGAAAGCGAATATGTTGTATCGTCCTCGATATGCGCCATCGGGAAGAGCATTTACTGAGCCTGAAATCGTTTTTAAACATGTCATTATCACCCGCGGATATGGCGACATTATTTGGCCTTTTTCTGGAGATGAATAGCAAGCGTCTGACCAAAGAGTGGTTTGACGATCTGCGCTTAAGTTTGTCTGAACAGTTAATGTTACGTTTACTCACGGCGGGGATGACCATGGAGGAGGTGGCCGTCAATCTCAATACGTCGCTAAAAAGCCTTTACCGCAAGCGTACTGCGCTTTATGAGCGGTTGGGGTTAGATAATTTTAATGAAGCTTGCTTATTTATCTTTCGAAATAAGCTGCTGGAGCAGACCGAACGTTCGTTATGAAGCTTCGCTGTACAGAGAATGGATGTTATCGCAAGGTATTTGTTGACGAAAATCTAATAAATTAAATAGATATTGATAGGTACAACCGTCGATACCCGGCGGTATCGATGATGGCATTCGGCATATAATTCCGGAGCTCTTTGGAAGTATTTACCGCCAATGCGGTTTGCTATGCACAGCGATTATTATAATGAATATATTCCTTGCGCCGCACAGGAATAGTTTTGTCATAAATTAACACTACCATGGTATTCCGACTCACGTGTCGGAATACCATGAGATATCGTGAAAGCATCAGAGGAGCGAGGTGGATGAGAATAAGGGACAGTATTGCTGAGCGGTTAGAGGCATGCGGGCTCTACCGTCGGGCGGCATCCAGATGGATTGAGGTGATGCAGCGTTGCCTGGGCGATGAGGACCGAGAGTGGATCCGTCATCATCGCAATCAGTGTCTGAAAAAGGCGCAACGTCCGCCGGCGCCGAAAGAGGAGTTTGCCGACCTCCACCAGGCGGCGAAAGAGACTCAATATCGTATGGGCATTGCGAAGCCCTATGGCGAAGCATTCAGGCTGCCCGGCAAAGGGAAAACGGCCGCCGAGTAATGCCTTTCTTCACGACGTTTGCCTGACGGCTTCGCCTTATCCGGCCTACGGGTCCTCCACAGGTTCAAACAGCGCCGGCCCGCGCAAGCGCAGCGCCGCCGGGCGATACACATCAGACACCGTACCCGCGGTTGTGGCGGATGGCGGCATAAATGCCTTATCCGGCCTACGGGTCCTCCAGAGGTTCAAACAGCGTAGGCCCGCGCAAGCGCAGCGCCGCCGGGCGATACACATCAGATACCGTACCCGCGGTTGTGCCGGATGGCGGCATAAATGCCTTATCCGGCCTACGAGTCCTCTGCTGATTCAAACAGCGCAGGCCCGTGCAAGCGCAGCGCCGCCGGGCGATACACATCAGACACCGTACCCGCGGTTGTGCCGGATGGCGGCATAAATGCCTTATCCGGCCTACGAGTCCTCTGCTGATTCAAACAGCGTAGGCCCGCGCAAGCGCAGCGCCGCCGGGCAGCGGGTGATAGAACGGAGTTCGATGAAGAGTCCGGATGCAGAAAAGCAAAAACCCGCCTTTTGGGCGGGTTCTTTAAATAGTGGTGCCCGGACTCGGACTAACGCCGCAGGCGTTGAACAGCGCGCTTGCCGCGCTGGCCCCGAAGGGGTGAGCCGCTGTGCGGCGAATAATCGAACGGAGTTCGATGAAGAGTCCGGATGCAGAAAAGCAAAAACCCGCCTTTTGGGCGGGTTCTTTAAATAGTGGTGCCCGGACTCGGAATCGAACCAAGGACACGGGGATTTTCAATCCCCTGCTCTACCGACTGAGCTATCCGGGCAACGGGGCGCATTAAACCGTAATCCGCCCACCCCGTCAACCAAATTTCTTAAATTACTTATCGATTGCTTATCTTTGCGGCAATTCTGCGTTCAAAGGCGCGTTTTGGCTTAACTTCACTGCATGCCGTTATCGCCCTCGCGGGTTTTCCAGCCGCTGGTAATGGCGATAACGTGGCGTAGTCCGGAGATGAGATAATCGCCAATGACCTCCTCGTCCTCACGCGGCGAGCTCAGGGTAATTTCCGCATCCACGCCGTGGCGATAGGCGCCATGATGGCTGAAAATGGTGCCGATATAACACTTCCCGTTCAGCCAGACCGGAATATAGGCCACCGTCTCATAGATATAGTTAACGGCGACGCCGCTGTAGTAGTTATCCGCCTCGTCAGCGGAGGTGCCCGGCGGGATGGGGCAGATCGGCGCGTCGTTGTCGCTGGCGGGTCTGTCTTTCAGCAGGCTGCCCTGCATTACCTCCAGCGAGCGCAGCAGGTCCGCTTTATCGCCGTCGCTCAGGCTGGGGGTCAGCGGCTGGTCTTTCTCCGGGGAGCGGATGCTGTTCAGCGTATAGCGATAGCGAACCGTCACCGCGGGCGTCTGGCTGGTGGTGCTGAACGGGCGTAGCAGGTAGAGGTTATCTTCGCCAAACTGGCCGTTGTACCACAGGGCATACACCTGGCCGTTGATTTTGACCCAGTGGTTCCACTGGTTAGCCCCGCGGCCATTAATGGAAAAGAGGGCGCCGGGCACCCCGGCATCGAAATCATCACCATTATCACTGTCGCTGCCGTTGACGGCGGCAAAATCATCATCACCTCGCTTGAGCACCCCGGTGTAGCTGAAGAGCCCGGTGCCGCCCACGTAGCTGTCGATGATCAGGTCGCGTTTGCCGTCGCCGTCGAGGTCGATAAGGGTAAAGCTGACTTTGCCGTTTTCTGAATCCGCGCTAATCGAGGAGCGCAGAAACGCCTGCCACTCATCATCGCTGATATCCGGGGACGGTTTACTGGTCGTGATCAGCGTATCGTCGGCGTAAGTGAGCGTGAAGTCGGTAATATGGCCGGTTAACGGAAACTGCTCGGCGATCTTATTCAGCGACAATTCTGGATCGCTTTTTTGCGCTTTCAACACTGTGTTATACAACGTGCGCAGAGCCAGGTTATCCGCCTCTTTCTGCTGCCTGGGGATCACCTGGCTGACAAAGGTCGGCAGCATCCAGGTGCCACCCGGGGTGATTTCCCGACACATACCGGTGCTGTACTTCAGGCTGGGGGTAAAGGTTTTACCATCCCAAACGCGCGTCTCGCCGGTGACGCAGTCGGCCATGCCCCGTTCTTTGTGCAAAAAGACGATAGCGCCGTCGGCGTAGCTGGAGGCCTCGGTAGTGAGCAGCCGCGGTTTGCTCAACTGGGCGTTATCGACCAGCCACAGAGCGTAACCGTCGTTATAGGGCGCTCGCCAGCAGAGCGCCTGCGCCAGAGAATGGGTTTTATCCAGCGCGGTCAGCGTGATCTGGCGATCTGCCGCCGGAATGGCCTGATTCTGCCAGTCGTCGCAGCGCTGGTTCAGCAGCGGCGTCAGGATGGGCAGCAGTTTCTGGCGCTGAAGCATACTCAACGGCACTGGCTGCGCGTTATGGAGAACCGGGGCGGCGATAATTTCCGGGGCGGGAGTGGCTGGCAAAATGGCATCGTCGCCGGCATCGCCTTTATCCAGCAGCGCATCGGCGGTGCCGGTGCGTCGCTGAAACGCATCCATTTTACCCAGCACCTCGCGGCTGCCGGCGCTGGAAAGCGGCAGGTGCTGGCCGTTAAGGGTGAATTCGATTTTGCGCTGATTCGTTAACGCCTGTAGCAGGGCGGTGGTCTGATCGCTGTCGAGGCGAAAGTGGCTGTCGTCGAGAGCGTCCAGCGCGCCAAAATCCCGGTCGTCGATCAGCAGGCTGGCGGTGGAGTCGGCGGGGATATCGTGCTCGATTTGCGCAAAGGTTACCGTGGCGGTGAGGTGCTGTTCGCTGCCCGCGTTGCGGGTCAACAGCACGCTGACCTCACCCATGCGGACGCCGTAACCCGCCGCCCGGCAGGCGCCGGTATTATCGCAGGCGAGCTCCCAGTCTTTTTGTGCAAAGGAAAAACCTTGCAGGGGAGCCGCCAGCAGGGGCGTAGAGCAGAGGCCCAGCCAGGCAGCCCAGAAGAACGCGCGCATATCAATCCCTGTCAGCAATCAGTGAGGGGGAAATTATAGGCGCGACGTGGCGGTTAGGATATCAGAATCAGGTCAAGGCGCCGCCCATACGGCACTGGGCGAAGCGTAGAATATCTTCAGCCAGCCGCCGGGCGGTATCCACATCCGTCTGGCTACGTTTGACCAGCAGACGGCTCAGACAGCCCTCGACAATCAGCTCCATCTGCTTGGCGACCATTTCCGGGTCATCCACCTCCAGCTGAGTCAGCAGCTCGTGAGTGTAGGCCAGCGAAGCCTGCTTCTGCTGTTCCGCCAGCTGGTGAATGGGGTGCTGAGGATCCGGGTAGAAGGTGCAGGCGGCGATAAACAGGCAGCCCGGGTACCGCTGGTTGCTTACGCAGGTGGTGAGTGCGGCATAGCGTGCCAGCAGCTTTTGCTCTGCGCTTAAGGTCTCGTCCAGCAGGAGCTGACGACGCCAGGCATCCACCTGCTGGCTCAGATAGCGAAGCGCGTCGTACAGCAGCGCTTCGCGGTCAGGCCAGAAGCGTTTCAGGTCGCTTGTCGGACAGGACACGCGCTCAGCGACCATCTCCAGCGACGTGTTGGCGATACCTTCAATTTCAAGAATCTTAATGGCTTCTGCCAGGACGTCTTCACGTAGCACGGTGTTCTCCTCCATCTTTCCTCCTAAAGTGTCGCTCACGCTTGCCAATCGCGCAAATGGGCGCTGAATGCCGCGGCATCCATAAAGCCGGTGACTCGCCGCTCAGGCTGTTCCTGACCCTCAGCGTTGAAGAACAGGATCGTCGGCAGACCCAGCACCTGCAGGTGTTTCAGCAGCGCGACGTCTTGCGGGCTGTTCTTCGTCACATCAACCTGTAATAACACGGTGCCTTTCAGCGCCTGCTGCACGTCAGGTGAACTAAAGGTGTATTTTTCAAACTCTTTGCAGGCCACGCACCAGTCGGCGTAAAGATCGAGCATCACCGGTTGACCTTTCGCCTGCGCCAGCGCCTGGTCAAGCTCGGCCACCGAGCTGACGCGGGTGAAAGCCAGGTGCGCCTGCTGCTCGACCGCCGGGGCGCCAAACGCCCAGTCCTGCAGAGGCCGCGCGCTGACCAGCGCGGCGGCAAGCAGAATGATCTGTACCAGCCGCATCCACGGCCGGGTAGCGCCCAGCGAGGTGATAAACGCCCAGCTGAAGAAGGCGACACCGAGCATTGACCACAGCCGTAACCCCCACTGGTCGCCGAGTATGCGTTCCAGCAGGAAGACGGGCAGGGCAAGGATCACAAACCCGAAGGCGGTTTTCACATGGCTCATCCACGGGCCGCTTTTCGGCAGCAGGCGATTGCCAAACACGGTCACAAGGATCAACGGCAGACCCATGCCCAGCGCGTAAAGGTATAGCGTGCCGCCGCCCAGCCACAGATTACCGCTCTGGGCGATATACAACAGAATGGCGCTTAGCGGCGCGGTAGTGCAGGGGGAGCAGATCAGCCCGGCAATAGCGCCCATCGCAAAGACCCCGCCGGGCGAGCCGCCCTGGCGCTTATTGCTGAGCAGCGTCAGCCGGGTCTGCAGCGACGACGGCAGCTGCAGCGTGAACAGGCCGAACATGGAGAGCGCCAGCAGTATAAACACCGCCGACAGGCCGACCAGGACATATGGGTGCTGCAGGGCCGCCTGGAACTGCAGCCCGGCGGCGGCTACCACCAACCCCAGCGCGGTATAGGTCAGGGCCATCCCCTGGACGTAAATAAAGGCCAGCAGCAGGGCGCGCGCGGTGGAAAGCCGCTGTTTTCCGCCCAGCACGATGCCCGAAATCAGCGGGTACATCGGCAGCACGCAGGGGGTGAAGGCGATACCAATGCCAATCAGCAGCGCCCACAGGGCGGTGAAGGGCAGACTAGCGGGGACGTCTGCTGGCGGCGCCATGGCAGGCGCCTGCGGCACGGCGTTCTCCTCCATCGGGCGCGGTTCAACTGGCAGCGGCGGATTGAAGGCCGGGCGATGGTTCAGCGACGACACGGGCGCGGCGGCGGTTGGCTGAGCGTCGTTTGAGGCCGCCTGCACGGCGCTCAGCGGGATCACTTTAGTCTCCGGCGGATAACAGAATCCGGCATCGGCGCAGCCCTGCCAGGTGACGGTGAGAGTAGCCTCTTTGTCCGCCTCCTTCGCCGTCACCGGCACGGTCAGGCGTTGGCGAAAGATCTCGCTTTTGCCGTAAAACTCATCTTCATGCCACTCTCCCGCCGGCAGCGCCGGTTCGTCGATCGTCGCCCCGGCGGCGCTGAAGGTAAACTGTTGACGATAAAGATAATAACCATCCTTGATTTGCCAGCTCAGGTTGACGTCATGCTGTTGCTGCTGAAAGTCAAAGGCGAAAGCTTGATCAGCAGGCACGAAGTTCGAGCGCCCCGGCGCGTCGAATAACCCGGCGGTGGCTGATGTGCTGCACAGCAGCAGGATCAGCGTAATGATGCGGTAAGCCATGAGAGGTAATCGTTGTCTCCATGCGTGACGGGTAGAACCAGCAGTTCTGGGGTTTGATACGGATGGTGTGACTTCAGGCAGTCCAGCAGCGCCTGCTGATGAGCAAGGTCAGTTTTGAGTAGCATCTGCACTTCATACTCCTGCTCGAGTTTCCCTTCCCAGTAATACAGAGAGGTGGCTCCCGGCAGCAGCGTAGCGCAGGCTGCCACCTTTTCCGCCAGCGCTTTTGCCGCCAGATCCTGGGCGGTCGCTTCGTCCGGCGCGGTACAGAGCACAACAACAGCATCAGGCGTAGTCATCATGAACCTCGTATCAGCGAAAAGAGGCACTATAACACGCAAGATGCGGGGATATTAGCGTAACGAGCGGGGAAAGTGAGGGCAACGGAAGGCGGGCCCGTAGTGGGCCCGCCGCCAGCGGTATTTACAGCATAATCCCGCCAAAGATAAAGCCGAGGATCACGCACAGCGTGATAGCGATAACGCCGGGGATCAGGAAGGCGTGGTTAAAGACATATTTACCAATGCGGGTTGAGCCGGTGTCGTCCATCTCTACCGCCGCCAGCAGGGTTGGGTAGGTCGGTAGAACGAACAGCGCCGAGACCGCGGCAAACGAGGCGATAGCCGTCAGCGGGCTGACGCCCAGCAGCAGCGCGGCAGGCATCAACGCCTTGGTAGTGGCTGCCTGCGAGTAGAGCAGCGTGGCGGCGAAAAACAGTACCACCGCCAGCAGCCATGGGTAATTATGCAGCAGATCGCCGGCCACGGCCTGGATGTCGCTGATATGCGCTTTAACGAAGGTATCTCCCAGCCAGGCGACGCCGAGGACGCAGACGCAGGCGCTCATCCCGGACTTAAAGGTGCTGGCGTTGAGCACTTCGCCGGTGTCGATTTTACAGGTGATGCTAATCAGGGTGGCGATGGTCAGCATAAATACCACGATCGCCTCGTTACGCGGCAGCACCGGGTTCTTAATCAGGCCGACGGTATCGCTGATGGCCGTGGCGTAGAACATCACCGCCACGATGCCGATCAAAAACAGCAGGACAGAGCGTTTGGCGTGCGGCTGCAGCTCAAATACCTGGCTGCCGCGCAGTCTGACTTCCCCCTTGGCCAGCCGCTCCTGGTAAACCGGATCGTCTTTCAGTTCGCAGCCGAGGAAGTTGCAGACGATAGCGGTGAGCATCACTCCCAGCAGCGTGACTGGAATACAGATGGCCAGCAGCGTCAAATAGCTAACGCCCAGCGGTTCAAGGATACCTGCGAAAAAGACCACTGCGGCGGAAATGGGCGAGGCGGTGATCGCTATCTGGGAGGCCACCACCGCAATCGACAGTGGACGAGACGGACGAATGCCTTGCTCTTTGGCAACTTCGGTGATCACCGGCAGCGTGGAGAAGGCGGTATGGCCGGTGCCAGCGAGCACGGTCATAAACCAGGTCACCAGCGGGGCAAGGAAGGTGATGTACTTCGGGTGGCGGCGCAGCATCCGTTCGGCGAGGCTGACCAGGTAATCCATCCCGCCGGCGACCTGCATGGCGGCGATAGCGGCAATCACCGCCATAATGATTTCAATAACGTCGAAGGGGATCGCACCCGGTTTAATTTGAAAAATAAGCGTCAGGACAAGGACGCCAAGGCCACCGGCAAAGCCGATACCGATGCCGCCGAGCCGGGCGCCGAGATAAATCGCCAGCAGGACAATAACCAGTTCTGCACCAAACATATATGCCTTCCTTGTTTTTTAACAAGTTGATATTGAATTGTTGTATTTTAGTAAAACCAAAAAGCAAAAAAGGCATGTCATCGCTGACATGCCTTTGAATGACTAACCTGAAAGATTACTGTTCGCTTTCATCGGTATAACGCTTTGCTTTATAAGCGGGATGCATCAGGTTTTGCGCAGAGAAAATATCATCCAACTCCGCCGCCGTCAGCAGTCCGCGCTCCAGCACCACTTCCCGTACGCTCTTGCCGGTTTCGGCACAGATCTTGCCGACGATATCGCCATTGTGGTGGCCGATAAACGGGTTGAGGTAGGTAACGATGCCGATGGAGTTGTAGACGTAGCCTTCACATACCGCTTTATTGGCGGTGATGCCGTTAACGCATTTCTCCAGCAGGTTGTAGCAGGCGTTGGTCAGAATATGAATCGACTCGAACATCGCCTGGCCGATCACCGGCTCCATCACGTTCAGCTGCAGCTGACCGGCTTCGGAGGCCATGGTCACAGTGGTATCGTTGCCGATAACTTTGAAGCAGACCTGGTTGACCACCTCCGGCACCACCGGGTTAACCTTCGCCGGCATGATTGAAGAGCCAGCCTGCAGCTCAGGCAGGTTGATTTCGTTGAGGCCTGCGCGCGGACCGGAAGAGAGCAGGCGCAGGTCGTTACAGATCTTGGACAGTTTCACCGCCAGGCGTTTCAGCGAGCTGTGAACCATAACGTACGCCCCGCAGTCCGAGGTGGCTTCAATCAGATCTTCCGCCGGGACGACAGGTAAGTTGCTTACTTCAGCCAGCTTCTGCACTGCCAGCTGTTGATAGCCGTCCGGGGTGTTGAGGCGAGTACCAATGGCGGTGGCGCCGAGGTTCACCTCCAGCAGCAGCTCCGCAGTGCGCAGAATGCTTTTGGTCTCTTCATTAAGCAGCACATTGAAGGCATGGAACTCCTGGCCGAGGGTCATCGGCACCGCGTCCTGCAGCTGGGTGCGGCCCATTTTGAGGATGTCCTGGAACTCCACGGCTTTCGCCTGGAAGCCTTCGCCCAGCTGTTTAATCGCATCGATTAACTTAAGGATGGAGGCATACACCGCAATGCGGAACCCGGTGGGGTAAGCATCGTTGGTGGACTGGCATTTGTTGACGTGATCGTTTGGGTTCAGGTACTGGTATTCGCCTTTCTGGTGGCCCATCAGCTCAAGGCCAATGTTCGCCAGGACTTCGTTGGTGTTCATGTTTACGGAGGTACCGGCCCCGCCCTGGAAGACATCGACCGGGAACTGGTCCATGCATTTGCCGTTATTCAGGACTTCGTCACAGGCGGCGATAATCGCATTTGCCGCGCTTTTGGGAATGGTCTGCAGCTCCTTGTTCGCCAGCGCGGCGGCTTTCTTAACCATGACCATGCCGCGCACGAATTCTGGTATGTCGCTGATTTTGCTGTTGCTAATGTAGAAGTTTTCAATCGCTCGCAGAGTATGAACGCCGTAGTAAGCGTCCGCGGGAACTTCCCTGGTGCCCAACAGATCTTCTTCGATACGAATGTTGTTTAACATGTGAACCTTCTTTTCAAGCTGCCAATGAATTCACCAAACACACAGAATATCCAGTATTCAGTATATTTTCTGGCCGACGATTATTTCCTTAACCGGCCCGGTGCCCAAGATCATATGCTGATGATAGCGAATATCAGTAAGCTTGATCACTTATTACATTGCGGGTATGAGAAGATTTATTAATCTGTGAAATGGGTCACCGCTTTCTTATTCCTGAGAAAAATAAGCCTTTCCGCTGATTGAAAAGCCGCTCAGCATCCCCATGTTAGTGGGATGCGATCAGCAAATTGATGATTACGGGCGCTGAACGCAGCGCCCGTTGATGAAGGAGACGCCGGTGCGTTGGATTCCGTTTATTGCCTTTTTTCTTTACGTTTACATTGAGATATCGATCTTTATCCAGGTTGCGCACGTGCTGGGCGTCTTTATGACCCTGATCCTGGTGATCTTTAGCTCGGTGGTAGGGATGTCGCTGGTGCGTAACCAGGGCTTCAAAAACTTCCTGCTGATGCAGCAGAAGATGGCCGCAGGCGAGAGCCCGGCGGCGGAGATGATCAAGAGCGTATCGCTGATTATCGCTGGTTTGCTGCTGTTGCTCCCGGGGTTCTTTACCGACTTCCTCGGCCTGCTGCTATTGCTGCCGCCGGTGCAAAAGCATTTGACGATGAAGCTGATGCCGCACCTGCGCTTCAGCCGGATGCCGGGCGGCGGCTTTAGCGCCGGAACTGGCGGCGGAGAGACCTTCGAAGGGGAATTCCAGCGCAAAGATGAGCAGCGCGACCGTCTGGACCATAAGGACGATCGCCGCGATTAACATTCCCCCGGCCCGGTCAGCAGATGCGACCGGGCCGCTTTCTTTGCAGGCCTACACGCTTCCCGTCGCCAGCTTGCGCCTGGGTAAAAACAGCCACAGCCCCGCCAGCATCACCAGCGCGTACAGGCTTTTCCAGCCGACCATCGCCAGCAGCAGCAGACAGAGAATGCTGCCCACCACCGCCAATAGCCGATAGCGACCGCGAAGCAAACGACAACCCGCCAGCATGCACAGCAGATAGATCATGATGAAAATGCCATTGGCGTAAACGATCAGCGCGTCCAGATTGATATCGAGCAGATAGATGCCAAGGGTGCTAACTACGCAGGATCCCAGCACGGCGTTGAGGGCGTTGCGCGGGATCTGCCGTGGCGACAGCCTTGCGAGGTAGCTGTGTGGCTTATGCTGCGCTTGCGACCAGACCAGGCGGGCAAAGCTTTGAATATAGATGTTGAGGCTGGCGAAACAGGCGAGATAGCCGATGACGCAGGCTACCCACAGCGCTTCGACGCCGAACAGACGGACCACGATATTCGGTAATGACGCCGCCGCCGCCATCTCCTCGCCAAAGGCGTGGAAGTGCAGCACCAGTACGGTGCAGGCCCAGTAGACCGAGCCGGCAAGCAGCAGGCCTATCATCAGCGCCCTGGGGAAATCACGCTCGGGATGTTTAAACTCCGAGGCGAGATGCGCGAAGGCTTCCAGACCGACAAAGCACCAGAACATCACCGACAGCGCCGAAAAGAGCTGCCCGCGGTCAATCTCCGCCGGGGCCGGGAAGGGGATCTGCGCCGGGCTTATCCCGCCGCGCCACCAGACTACGACGATCAGCGCCACAATCAGTACGGCAACCAACGTCTGCAGGTTGGCGCTGGAGCTGGCGCCACGCGAACCGACCCACCAGACGATGGCCAGGGTGCCCAGCTCCGCCAGCAGCAGCTGCGCATCATGCCAGCCGAACAGCGCCTGGCCAAAACCGGTGGCGATGTGCAGGGCGGCGGGGAGTCCGACCGGGATAACCGATAAAAACAGCCAGCCGGTGACGCTGGCCAGACGTGGCCCAAAGGCCATATCGACAAAGTGGGCCACGCCGCCCGCGCTGGGAAAATGGCGGCCGAGCAGGGCGAAGACGATGGCAATCGGGAAAACAAGGAGAATGAGCAGCGGCCATGCCCACAGGCTGTTATCGCCAGCGACCAGCGCCGCCAGCGCCGGGACGGCGAAGACGCCGGTACCCAGCAATGAGGTGGAAAGCAACCCAACTCCCTGTCCCAGCCCTAACTCCTGTTTTAAACCACTCATGATTCAATCCTGCGCCAGTGAAAAAAAAGAGAGTATCACAATCGCTTTTCCTTATGACCGATTGCCTGACATGGCCGCTTTTTGTGCGCCAGCGCAAAGGTAAAAATTTTTTTTAATTTTGCCCTTGAAGCCGTAAATGGCCATCCCCATCTCTCTCTGCACTAGCCGGTAAACCGCGTTCGGCCCGGCGTCACCCATAACTGATAATGACTTTCTCGAAGGAGAGCTATCAATGAGTATTCGTCCGTTACATGATCGTGTGATCGTCAAACGTAAAGAAGTTGAAACCAAATCTGCGGGCGGCATCGTTCTGACCGGTTCTGCAGCAGCTAAGTCAACTCGTGGCGAAATCATCGCTGTCGGTAAAGGTCGCATCCTGGAAAACGGGACCGTGCAGCCGCTGGACGTTAAAGTTGGTGACATCGTGATTTTCAACGATGGCTACGGCGTGAAGACTGAAAAGATCGACAACGAAGAAGTACTGATCATGTCCGAAAGCGACATCCTGGCAATTGTTGAAGCTTAATTCGCACGACCCTGAACGAATTTGAGGAATAAAAGAAATGGCAGCAAAAGACGTAAAATTCGGTAACGACGCTCGTGTAAAAATGCTGCGCGGCGTAAACGTACTGGCAGATGCAGTTAAAGTGACCCTAGGCCCGAAAGGCCGTAACGTGGTTCTGGACAAATCCTTCGGCGCGCCGACCATCACCAAAGATGGTGTTTCCGTTGCACGTGAAATCGAACTGGAAGACAAGTTCGAAAACATGGGCGCGCAGATGGTGAAAGAAGTTGCCTCTAAAGCGAACGACGCGGCAGGCGACGGTACCACCACCGCAACCGTACTCGCTCAGGCTATCGTGAACGAAGGCCTGAAAGCTGTTGCAGCAGGCATGAACCCGATGGATCTGAAACGCGGTATCGACAAAGCGGTACTGGCTGCAGTAGAAGAGCTGAAAGCGCTGTCCGTTCCGTGCTCTGACTCCAAAGCTATCGCTCAGGTAGGTACCATCTCCGCTAACTCCGACGAAACCGTCGGTAAACTGATCGCGGAAGCGATGGATAAAGTTGGTAAAGAAGGCGTGATCACCGTTGAAGACGGTACCGGTCTGGAAGACGAACTGGACGTAGTTGAAGGTATGCAGTTCGACCGCGGCTACCTGTCTCCGTACTTCATCAACAAGCCGGACACCGGTGCCGTTGAGCTGGAAAGCCCGTTCATCCTGCTGGCTGACAAAAAAATCTCCAACATCCGCGAAATGCTGCCGGTTCTGGAAGCCGTAGCGAAAGCTGGCAAACCGCTGGTCATCATCGCTGAAGACGTTGAAGGCGAAGCGCTGGCGACCCTGGTGGTTAACACCATGCGCGGCATCGTTAAAGTGGCTGCGGTGAAAGCACCGGGCTTCGGCGACCGTCGTAAAGCTATGCTGCAGGACATCGCTACTCTGACTGGCGGTACCGTTATCTCTGAAGAGATCGGTATGGAGCTGGAAAAAGCGACTCTGGAAGACCTGGGCCAGGCGAAACGCGTGGTTATCAACAAAGACACCACCACCATCATCGATGGCGTTGGCGAAGAATCCGCAATCCAGGGCCGCGTAGCTCAGATCCGTAAGCAGATCGAAGAAGCGACCTCCGACTACGATCGTGAAAAACTGCAGGAACGTGTCGCTAAACTGGCTGGCGGCGTGGCAGTAATCAAAGTCGGTGCGGCTACCGAAGTTGAAATGAAAGAGAAAAAAGCACGCGTCGACGACGCCCTGCACGCAACCCGTGCTGCGGTTGAAGAAGGCGTGGTGGCTGGCGGCGGCGTAGCGCTGGTTCGCGTTGCGGCGAAACTCGCTGGCCTGACCGGTCAGAACGAAGATCAGAACGTCGGTATCAAAGTTGCGCTGCGCGCAATGGAAGCGCCGCTGCGTCAGATCGTTTCCAACGCCGGTGAAGAGCCGTCTGTTGTGGCAAACAACGTGAAAGCAGGCGACGGTAACTACGGTTACAACGCAGCAACTGAAGAATACGGCAACATGATCGACTTCGGTATCCTGGACCCAACCAAAGTCACCCGTTCTGCACTGCAGTACGCGGCTTCCGTGGCTGGCCTGATGATTACCACCGAGTGCATGGTGACCGACCTGCCGAAAGGCGACGCGCCTGACTTAGGTGCTGCTGGCGGCATGGGCGGCATGGGCGGTATGGGCGGCATGATGTAATCGTGCGCTCTACGGCATAAAAAAGCAGAAACCCCTGGCCAGCAATGGCTGGGGGTTTTTCTTTTGGCGCGCTTTTTAGTATAAGGCTTATACATAAAAATCATTTAAGCTGCATCAGAGCGGCAAGCACCTCCGTTTCGGTAGCGACCTGGTAAGCGCAGCCGGGGAGGGAATGAACGCGGCTCATGCCGACGCAGTTTGAAGGATGACAGATTTACATCCGGGCCAGTGCGTCCAGCTCATCGATCATGGGGAATAACATGCAGGTAAAATATTTAGCAGGGATTGTCGGCGCAGCCTTACTGTTGGCAGGTTGCAGTTCCAGCAATGAATTAACCTCTGCCGGCCAGAATGTGCGTTTCGTGCAGGAGAAGCCGGGCGCAGAATGTCAGCTGTTAGGGACCGCGACGGGTAAACAGAGCAACTGGCTCTCCGGCCAGAATGGCGATGAGGGCGGTTCCATGCGCGGTGCGGCGAACGCCTTGCGTAACCAGGCAGCAGCAATGGGTGGCAACGTGATTTACGGCGTCAGCAGCCCGACACAAAACCTGTTGTCGAGCTTTGTACCTACCGACAGCGAAATGAACGGCCAGGTTTATAAGTGCCCGAACTGATGCGTGACGCCTCTCTCTGCGAGCGCAGAGAGAGGCGTGGTCGTTAGATGAGGATCAGGCGTTAAGCTCCGCTTTCTTCTCCAGATAGAAGGCGTGCAGAGGACGCAGGCACTCTTCCAGACTGAGCATTCTTCCCGGCTGGGAAGGGATGACAGTACTGAAGATCTGGCATGGCGCCAGCTCCGCGTGCATCGCCTTGAGCTTGGGGCTTTTCTCGATAATCCGCGTCACAACGTTATTTTCCAGTTCTGATAAATGCGGCGCGCTGGTTTTGACCACCGCTCCGGAGACAATTTTCTTGCCTTCGTCTGTCTCGCAGCAGTACAGCACGCCCAGATAATGGGAAAACAGGTTTAGCTTCCAGTCTTCGTGTGAGTATTGCTGGTAATCGATATTGGGCTGAGTGGTTAAGTCGACGGTATAGCACATTAAAAAATCCATATTTGAACTTAAATACTGAACCAGTTCCTGGTCGCCGACTGTTTTTAATGCTTGTTGAATACCGATAATTAATGCTTCGATTTGCAGATCGTCAATACATAAAGTACTAATTTGTTCATCCTGAAATACAAGAATTAACGTTGACTGTGTTTCGCCAGGTTTGAGCGTAATGGACATGATTCGCCGCTCAGGGGATGGTTGCTGTATTTCAGCCGTCTCAACCTGAGGAATATTGGCAACAAGTGCCTCATTATACGTGATAAGCTCATCTTTATAGGCCTCTCCCTGGTTTTCAAGCCGCTGGAAAATCACAGCCATTCTGCTCTGCAGTATCAGGAGCAGATCAGCTAGCACCGGTGCCTGAAGATAGTAAATCTCGCAAAAGCCATTTTCCTTCTTAACTTTCAGCAGCAACGCTAAAAATCGCTCTTCAAAGGTAATTCCTGCGGTATTAAAACCTATAAACGTTCCTTGCATATTCTTCTCCTTTATTAAGCAGTAGTCACCGACTTCGATTGTGAGAGATCGATAACACGATCGGCGGATGCAATGGTCGATGGTCGATGCGCGACGATAATGCGGGTGATACTTAGCGCTGAAATAGACTGATTGATAACCGACTCATTTCTGAGGTCAAGATGGCTGGTAGCCTCATCCATGAATAAAATACTCGGTTTGCGATACAGTGCGCGGGCGATCAGGATACGCTGCTTTTGCCCACCTGAAATACCCAGCCCAAGTTCGCCGACAATGGTTTCGTATCCCATAGCCATCTTCATAATTTCATCATGAATGTTGCACCGTCTGGCACACTCCATCACAAAATCAAGATCGGCGCTATCATCGAAGCCACTTATATTATCAATAAGGGAGCCGGAAAAGAGACGGTCTTCCTGGAGTACGCAGGCGATACCAAGACGATAGTTATTCAAACCAATCTTTTTAATCTCCAGATTATCCGCCAGTATTTCGCCGGAATCCGGCGAGAGCAGTCCGCACATAACTTTTAATAGTGTGGTTTTCCCTACGCCAGATGGGCCAATTAACGCAACTGATTCTCCAGGAGCAACGGTTATGTTCAAATTTGTAAAGATGGGTTGTGAAAAAGGATCGTATTGATAACTAAGATTTCTCACTTCAAGTTTTACGCCAGTGTTTTCCGTAAAAACACGCCGCGATGGAAGTTCTTTTTCTGGTTCACTAAATGCTATTTCTGATAGACGTTCGTTGTGCAGTGAGAGCATACGAAGTTGCATCACCAAATCAATGAGATTCGATGCACGTTGAGAAAACTGACCCCGATAGGCGTTAAATGCCATAAACATACCGAGCGTCATCTCATTATCAATTACCATAATGGCACCCAACCACAGTACCACTACCTGATCGATTGAGGTGATAAAGGTATTAATGCCACCAAACATCATATCGAATCGAGTTTGCTTTATACCTGCATTGCTGGCGTCAACGTTAAGATTCAGCCAATGCTGTGAGCGACGTTCTTTTAAATTCAGTGCTTTGATCGTAGAAATGCCATAAAGTGACTCCATAAAGTGGGAGTTAGCACGTGCGCCTTTGACGACCTGTTCTTCCGTTACGCGACGATAAAAGCTATAGGTAGCAAAGCGCATAATCGCATAGCAAATGGTAAAGCCGATGACGACCCAGACTAACCAACCACCATATAAGGTCAGCATCACCAATAAACCGATTGTCATTATCGAGTCGATGATGCCGGTAACGATACTATTGGTAAATATTGAGCGAATCGTATCCAAAGACGAGAAGCGAGACTGAATATCACCTAAATGCCTTTTCTCAAAAAAGGATAATGGCAAACTTGTCAGATGATCGAATAACGTCGTTTTCCACTGAATATTTGTCAGGGTATTTAACGTTAACGACGTCCATGCACGTAGCATGCTAATAAACGTGCGGAATAGGGTAAAAAATATCAACCCGATACAGATAACAGACAGTAAGCTTTGGTCGTGAGCCATAATCACATGGTCAGTGACTAGCTGTGTACCAATCGGTAACAGGAGTCCGATAGCTTCTACCACTACAGAGTAAGCAAAGATCTTAATCAGTGCTGATTTTAAACCAACAATTTTATGCATTAAATCCAGCAATCGTAATCGGGATTTTGCTTCTTCTTGCTGGAAGTTATGATCGGGCCAAAGTTCAAGCGCTACACCGGTAAAATTGTTTGACATCTCATTGATGCCAATGATTCTTTTACCCAACGCCGGATCGTGAATAACAAATCCGTTTTTCCTTACCTTTGTAAGAACAACGTAGTGGTTCATCCCCCAGTGGATGATGCAGGGGAGTTTAAGCTGCTTTATTTCATCAAGGTCAAGAGCTAACGCCCGGCTTTTTAAGCCGGCATGCTTTGCAGTTTTGCTTAGAGACATTAGTGAGGAGCCCTGGGAGGGGCTACCAAACCGCTGACGGAAATTAAACAGATCGATATTCAACCCATAAAAACCACAGACCATTGCCAGACAGGCAATTCCACATTCTGATGATTCTGACTGAAGAATAACGGGCGTTTTGTTAACAAGAGAAAAATTTAACTTTGCAACAACAGTTTTGAAAAGTTCGTTAGTCATGGATCGGCCCAGTAATGCTTTGAGTTATCTTATACACAGGGGTAAACATCCACATATAGAGCGGACGCTCTTCCAGGAATACAACAGCTTGAGCCTTGAGGCCATTTGAAAGCGAAAGCGTTTTACCATTATATTCAAAGGTTTTGTTTTCAATTTTCACAATGGTCTTATAGAGCGCCAGTTCCTGCTGGTTTGTGCCGTTCGTAACATTGGTATACTCAGACATTTCTTGTCGAGATGTGGGAACAGAAGATATTGAAAGTATTTTTCCCGGGAATTGACCAAATTTATCTGATGGGAATGCAGCATAACGAATGTTAATTTCATCCCCAGGTTTTACATAAGGTATACTATTGTTAGGTAACCATAAAATAAGATAATACTCTATATCACCGGTAGGTTTTATCTGTGCTAGACTGCTGCCTTTATCAACCATTTGGCCTTTAGTGACGGTCAATGATTCAATACGGCCTTCAGTCGTTGCTTTAATAATAATGTTACCGTTTGCGTTTGATTCAACCAGTTGATTTTTATAATCATTAATCTGGTTTTCTTGTGACGAGATTTGATTGTCAAAATCAGCTATTTTTGTAATTTTATCACTATTGAGCTGAGTGACCTGCGATTCCAGTTGCATTTTCTGACTCACCAGAGACTGGTAAGTGCTTTGTTGTTGAAAATACAAAGAGTGTTGATAGTTATATTGGTCTTTGGTAATCAGTCCGTCACTTAAATACTTATCATAGCTGGATAGATTTTCATGCATTTTCTTTAATCCAGCCTGGGCGTTAGCCAACATGCGATTAGTTTCTTTTAACGAATCATTGATTGTTTTTAACTGCTTCTCTAAAGAAATGGTTGTTTCTTCTTTATTATGATTCAGTTTTGAAATGATATCTTCAGCATTTGCGATCTTTTCATTAATGACCTCTATTTGTACCGCACTAACATTACCCGTTGTGGTGTTCCGGGAAATGTCGATCTCATATAACGGCTGGCCTTTGGTCACAATATCGCCGACTTTTACATATTGGGAGATAACAAAGCCTTGCTGCGGGGCATAAACGTTGACAGAGTGAGGTAGAGTAATGACCTCTCCCTGAACGTCGATTCTCTGGGTAAAGGAGCAAAATACTGTGGTGGCTATCAGGATCGCAAGAAAAGCAAAAGAGAGTAATGCAACAAGCCATGCTGGAAGCCCTGCGAGCAGCAGTGCCTTTCCTTTCCAGTGATGCTTTTTATACTCAATCGCTTCCTTGCGATAGATTTTTTTTAACATAGTTATCGCTTAAATTATAAAATGAAAAGGCCCGATACGTCAGGCCTTAATTACTAATGAATGCTTGTCAACAAACTGTTGAGCTAATCATTGGCGCGTAAACTTAGTTGCTCCAGAAGTTCAGGGTGCCGTCATAAATAGCATCCATTACGCCCTGAGCATAATCCAGAGTCATATCCCAGCCAACGATACCCGCTGCAATACCAAAGCAAACGCCACCGAGAATAACCCCGGCGATCATCCCTACACCCTGGCCGATTGAGCCGATACCGAAGATACCGCCACTTACGCCACCCCAACGTCCGGCGTACGCTGTACCAAAAATAGCGCCCAGAGAGGCGCCCAGTGCGATAGCGCCAACTTCTTTTGCGGCCCAGGTGACGATATCGGTAAGAGTATCGGTCAGCGCACCGCCAGAAATTTCTTCCATTTCAAATACAGTTAATTGGTGCATGATTAGTCCTTTAACTAAAATTAAAATTATATATTCATTCCAGACCAGAATTTGGTCCGCAGAAAAGATAGTCGTTGCTGTAGTATGAATCAACTCAACTAAATATGAATTGTTGATGAAATTAGAGGTTAATAGTGAATCAAATCTAAACTATTTATAGGTTCATAAAACAGTAACTAATTCAGCAGGTGGTGGCACGCAGCTATTATCGATGTGCTGCAGATATATTGATTTATTCTTGCATTCATATATGACATTTTTTTGGTTGTTGACATAAAAATAAAAAAGGTGGATGTCATTATCCACCTTTTGTAGGGGTATGGAGGTTATACTTTTACTCTTCCTGTATGACAACTTCAAGCATAGCTTTTACATGACCGGAAGAGACTTCAGCGCTATTGTCACTCATGCGATAATAGTCGGCGGTGAAGGTAAAGTTTTGTGATGCCTGTGCCTTGGCGAAGCTATAACTTTCGGCGTCGTAAAATATTATAGGCTTGTTGTCAATTTTGAAGATAACGCCAACGTTATTTGCGGCTTCGGTTCCAGTTATCATGTTATCGATGATCCCATCCCCGGCAGAACTGGTGCCATTAACAGGGTTAAACCAGTAGTAAAGCTTGTTGCCAACTGAACCTTGTGGGCAAGTCACATCCATTTTGATAGTTTTTTGTGATGGAGTTGTACCTCCTCGAGAAATGGACATTAATGTGTTTTTTTCAATTTTATTCAGGGTGATTTGGCTAGGCCCTGATACTGAAATATCGCAAGAGGTATCTTTATATGAAATAGTCTTGAACTTCAGGGTTGCTGTTAACAAAAGGCGGTCAGCTGCCCTTGGGTTGGTGCTTAAGTTACCTGCTGAGAATTTAAATACCGGGTTTGTACTGGTGCCGGATGTATCGATGACCTGCTTTGTTTTAATTAACCATACCGTCATAAATTTATAATCTTCATTCGATTCTAAAATAGGTACGATTGTAGATTGAGCAACAGCAGGATTAATAGAACCATTTTTGCTGCTCAGAAGATCTGAAAACTGAAAGCCAATTCCATCTATGCCGGTTTCATAGACTGGTTTGCCCCTTATACCCGTGACGCCGGTAACTTCCGGTGCTGTTGATTCAACAATATACTGGTCTCCCATTATTTTGCTGCACTCAAATGTTTTATAATGTCCGGTACCGACTTTTTTAGTATAGAGGACTGTACCCACCGGAATTGTTGGGTCTGTTGCGATTTTAGGACTTATGTTAAACATTGCTTGTCCAGCGGAACCAGAATAATCGCATTTGGCAATTACCTCGCTACAACAGCATAGTAGGGATAAAAAAAGAAGTATTTTTCTCATTCTTTATTGTTCCTTGGTCAATATTAGCGACAAACCGTTTCGATTTGACTGATGCCAGACGCTTTGCCTTCCCTGGCTGGTAAAGTAAATGAAGCGTTACATTGCTGCGCTGCGCTTTTGCCCCACTGGACGTTAAGGATCCCGGTCTCTTGCAGGCCGGACATATAGACCATCCCGGCGTCGCTGACGATACTTGGCTGCGATTTGCTGTCGCCGGCGAGCAGAACCATTGCGCCATAAGGCACGTCCTGGCCGCTGGCGGTTTTCAGATGCACAAAGGCCCGCTGGCCGATATTGCCGTCATAATTAGCACGCACGATGGCACCACGGGTCGGCACGACGCTTTGCGTAGTTTCTGGAAGCTCCATATCTTCACCCAGTGAAGTGCTGTCAAGGGTGATGTCGGTACGACGGTAAGGTGTAACGTACGGGACGATAGCGTAACCGCGATAGTCGGTGGAGATGGTGTTATCGTTGGTCAACTTGACGTTATCCAGGCCCGGCGCTTTAACCAGCACGGCGGCGTCAGTGATGTCCTGGCCAAGTGTAATGCCATCGGCATGAGCGACGATGCTGCCGTTGGCGCCGTAGTCAATACGTTGGCTGTTATTGTCATAGCTATAGCCGGCATTAAGGCTGCCGCGGGCACCGTTATAGGTCCCACGCATATCGCCGCTGTAATATTCCCGGTTGCTGTACCCTTGCTGCAGGCTCCATTCCAGGCTGTCGTTATCTAGCCCGACGCCACCAATGGAGACCGACTGATCGGTAGATCCCGGATTGCTGTTGGTTAATTGATAGCTGGTATAGGTACCCGGCAGCCAGTTGCTCAGCGGTAGCGTCACCGTCAGGGTGATGCGCTGATCGTCCTGGGCATCCTTACCTGAGTTATTTCCGCTCCAGGTGTAGCGGTTATAGCTGTAGCCCAGATAGTAGTTCACATTACGGAAACCGCCGTTGTAACCTACGCTAATTGACTTGTTGGTTCGCTTATCGTCCCAGTAATCTTCAATCAACCCGCTTATCGACAGGCTACCGAGGCCTTTACCCAGGCTTTGGTTAACCGTCAGGTTGGTGCGATTGCGCAGTGAGCGAGAGGTATAATTACCGTCATTAGAGTAGCTATCCAGCACCTCCGAGAGGGTATTAAAGCCGCGGGTGGAATAGCGGTAGCCCGCGATGGTGACATTGGTGCCAGTTTCGACAATGTTTTTACCATAACGGACCCGCCAGGACTGTCCTGAGGTCTTTTCATCGTCTTTCTTTTTCGACCATGCCTGGGTGACGTCTGCCGAGGCGGCGCCAAGCTCGCCCAGGTTATAGCCGAGGCCCGTCGACAGCGCCTGGTAGCGCGAGGCCGCCTGCATACCGCCATAAAGCGTCAGGCTGCTGGAGACGCCATAGGTCGCGGTGGCCTGAGTAAATGGCGTTTCATCGACTCCACCATCGTAAGGACGATATTTACCGGAAGTAATCTCATACTCCAGTTGATTTTCACGCACCATGACCGGTAGGGTGGCGAACGGCACAACAAATTCTTGCTTGGATCCGTCGGACTCTTCCACGCTGACGTAAAGGTCGCCGCTACCGCCGCTCGGGTACATATCGGTGATTTCAAATGCCCCGGGTGCCACGTAGGTCTGGTAAACCTGGTAGCCGTTCTGTTTAATGACGACGCGGGCGTTGGTTTTGGCGATACCGCGAATAATCGGCGCATAGCCGCGCATACTTTCCGGCAACATCGTGGTATCGGTGGCCAGCTGAATACCGGTAAACGGCACGCTGTCGAAGATGGTTGAGAGCGATGAACTTTCGCCCATCACCAGGTTACTGTTGATCGAGCGAATACTTCGCTGCATATAGAGATAGGCGGAGTCCCAGTCCCCGGCATCGCTATTGTTTTTATTCCATGTGCTGAGGTTGCGGATACGCCATGGGCCAACGTTGAGGCCAGACTGCAGGTTCAAGCTGTAGTATTCATCATTGGCCTGCATGTCGTTCGAGCCGCTGAACTGGTAGTTCACCAGCAGGGCGTTGATGCCATCATCAAACTGATCCGGTGGGATATATCCCTGCGCGGTGGTGGATAAGGCCGCCTGCGGAATAGAAATATTTAAGCGCTGGGCGGTAAAGTCAAAATCCGCTTTGGTGTCCGGAATGACAGAAAAGTTTGCACAGCCGTTTTGATCCTCGGCTAACTCTGGAAAGGATTTTATCCTTACGCCATATTCCGCGAGAGCTTTTAGACTCAGGCAGGGAACCAGAGCGGGTTCGCGGTTATCGCTGCTGGCGCGATTGTTGGCGACAAACTTTATCGTCCTGGTATCCAGGTAGCGGCCATTAAACATGATATCGACCCGATAATCCCCCGGCGCCTGCGCGTTCTGGGTCTGAAATACGGATAAGTCAGGAGTGGTTGATGGATCGCTACCATTCAATGAGCTAATGAATGAGGGATCGAAAAAGTCACGTGCTTGCGCTTTATTATTCAAACCAGAAAGCAATGCCGGAAGCATTGCAAAGAAGATGGTGGATGGTTTGAATAATCCATTATTCTTATTTGGCATAGACACATCCCTATAATGATAAAATAAATTTCTTATTACAGCGATGAGGAGTAGAGCGACCCAGCTCCGCCATAATCATTGACAACTTTCCAGGTAATGCTGGAGGCATTAATATTTTCTTTTAACGTCACTTCTTTAGTCGTCATCGGGGCGACCGAGTTGACTTCCGGCTTCACTTCTTTGCTGCCAATCTGGATGCTATGGAAATAGAAGAAAAAGGGCGTTGGATTTTTGATCGTCAGCTTAGTGCCAGACTTTCGCCATTCGAGCTTTTTCGCTTCCGTATTAGGGGAGAGGTCGAAAAGTGCTTTAGGACGATAGACCAGACGCATACGGTGACGGACTGCTAGTTGAATGGTGTTGTTATTCGCTTTGGCATCATCTGCCGGAGGAATCGCCATCACGTTAAAATAGTACATGGATTCCCGGTCGGTCGGCGCATTAACGTTTCCGTTAGAAAACAGACGAACCGTATTCTGTTGTTTCCCTTCAAGGCGGAACAGCGGCGGCGTGGCCATAAAAGAGGGCGCTTTTCCTGCCGGCGCTTCAACCCAGGATTTAATCAGATAGGGAATATCATCTTTATTTTCTATTTGCGCGGTGATTTCACGTGCGCCTTCTTTATACAGATAGCGGGTGGATCCCACTACAATACCGGCATGGGCAATACTGCTGAGGAGTAATGCACAGGAAGCGGTGAAAGTTAATAAAGTCCTGAACATGTTTTTTCTCTGAATGCAAAAAAGGGCCCGCCGTGAAGCGGGGCCCTTTGGGGAAAAATTAGATGGTGTAATCGATAGTAAAGGTCGCAACACCTTTAACCGGGCCTTCGGTGACCGGAGTAGCAGAGTTCACTTTTACATAACCAGTGGTGTACTTCAGCTGAGTACCGGTAGTAGCAGAGTAGCTTTCGGTCATGGTGTCAGAACCGTCGAAGGCTACGCGATGTGAATCGCTGAGACGCTGGATACCGATACCGATACCGGTAGCGCCGCCAGCTGCGGTGTTGTCCAGGATGGTTTTATCGCTGGAGGTGACACCGGCAACGTTTACAGTCAGGCCGGTAACCGGGTTAGCGCTGCCCTGTGCGCAGTCAGTAACTTTAAAACCGAAGTCCTGAGTTTTGAACAGAGTACCTGCAGCTTCAGCATTTGCTTCCGCAGTGGTCACAGTGATCAGCTGAACGATACCGTTGTTCAGGGTACCAGTCGGAGTCACGACGCAAGAGTTAGCTGCATCAGAGACTTCACCCAGTACAGTTACCTGAGCGGTGTTGGTTGCCATTGCCTGAGCACTCAGCACTGCAGATGCAGCGACCATTACAGCTACGATTGTCTTTTTCATTTAATTAATCCATATATAGATACTTAGTCCTGTGTAGAGTTGATAACAGTTATCAAGGGAATGGAGTATGCATTCGCATTGATATTGAAAATAAGCGCCAGCATTCCTTTATATAGTGCTGAGACAAATCATCCTGTTGAACAACGCTACCATATCGCTTGCCATAGCGAACCATGGAGAAGCGGGAGTAATTTAAAAGTCTGGTGCAAAAAATGCTTGTGAATTGTTGATGAAGCACCTGTGAATTTAATGCTGCCCCCCTCTCTGATGAGATGTGGATTCCAGTTGAGATTAATTTAATCTGAAAATCTGACCATTAAGCAAGTTAGCTATCGCTTGTTTTTTTATCTGCGGTATCCTGTGGGCTGAACTTCAATGTGAAATGTACCTGTTTTCATCTGAAACAAGAATGTTCACATAATCGTTTGGTTGAAATCATTTGATTTTATTATGGATAATAGGGTTACGTGGGGCAAGGATATGGATGACGCAGTATTATTTAATGGGTGTATAATTAATCAGGAGATTATATTTAATGCCAATATGAATGAGCTGCGGCCGCTTGCCGGGGACGGGGAGTGCATCAGCCTCAATGCGCCAACCGCCAGATGCTTGCTGCTGCTTTTGCAGAATTGCGGCAAAGTCATTTCACGGGATGAGTTCCTGGCGGCTGTATGGGAAACACGGGGGGTGGTCGTTTCGCAAAATACGTTCTATCAAAATATCTCTTTGCTGCGAAAATCGCTGGTAAAAGCTGGGCTATCTGAGGATATCATTATCACCGTCCGGCAAAAAGGCTTTAGCGTCGCTCCGAATACATTGGTCATTCCTCTCTCTGATGAAGAGTGCAAGAATATGAATCGGGTGACATTAACGCATTATCAGAATAATAAAGTTGTCGACTTTATTTCTGAAGAAAAGGAAAAGCCTGACACTCATTTAAATCTTCCACTAATAGAAAACTCATCAAAGCATGGCAGTGATTTGATGGCAAATAAACCGGAAGAAGGTGAAAAAGCATCTGAGCGGTTGCATGTTACTTTTAAAATACCCGTATGGTTAATCGCGCTAATTGTCGTGATGATTGTAATTAATATTATTGTGTTGGTCGTGCTAAACCGGTAGCTCGTCACAGCCAGGGGTTATAGCGCGGTGCGATAGTCATTTGCTGGTCACCTTAACACCCGTCTGTCGAAATCTTCCTATCCGAAGGTCTGCCAGAACGTCCTGGCAGACCTTCAGTTTATTAACGCTGCTTCAGCCCTAAATCCAGCGGCGTCTTGCTGGGTTCCCCGCCAATCTCGCGCGCCAGCTTCGGCACCATATAGCCGGAGATGAGGGTCAATAGTTCGCGCATGATTTCACGGGCTTCATCATCGCTGACCATGAAGTGCGCCGCTCCCTGCACCCGATCCAGCACGTGCAGGTAGTAGGGCATTACCCCGGCGTCGAACAGCGCATTACTGAGGTCGGCCAGGGTTTGCGCGTTGTCGTTCACCCCGCGCAGCAGCACGCTCTGGTTGAGCAACGTGACGCCCGCCTGACGCAGCATGGCCATCGCCGCGCGAAACTCACCGTCAATTTCATTCGCGTGATTGACGTGGTTAACCAGGATTACCTGCAGCGACGAACGCTGGAAGCGACTGGCCAGCGTCTCGGTGATGCGCGCCGGGATCACAATCGGCAGGCGGCTGTGAATACGCAGGCGCTTAACGTGCGGAATAGCTTCCAGCTGGGTCATTAGCCAGTCAAGCTCATGATCCTTCGCCATCAGGGGGTCGCCGCCGGAGAAGATGATTTCATCAAGCTGCGGATGCGCCGCGATGTAGTCCATCGCCGTCTGCCAGTTGCGCCTGGTGCCCTGATTTTCGGCGTATGGGAAGTGGCGGCGGAAGCAGTAACGACAATTTACCGCACAACCGCCTTTCACCAGCAGCAGGGCCCGGTTGCGATACTTGTGCAACAGACCGGGCACCACGCTGTGCTGTTCTTCCAGCGGATCGGTGGAGTAGCCGGGGGCGACGATAAACTCTTCCTCGGCGGTAAGTACCTGACGAAGCAGCGGATCGTTAGGGTTGCCTTTCTCCATGCGGGCGATAAACGCGCGCGGGACGCGCAGCGGGAACAGGCGTCTGGCCTCGCGTCCGGCCAGCAGTTTTTCATCAGCGTCTACATTTAAAAGACGCAGCAGTTCATCAGGACTGGTCACAACATTGGCAAGTTGCGTTATCCAATCTTCTCTGGATGGGGTATTTAGGGTTACAATATGCGCCATTTTGTGGCTTAGCTACCAGTTAAACAATTTCAGAGGGCCTTATGGCGACTTACTATAGCAACGATTTTCGTGCTGGTCTTAAAATCATGTTAGATGGCGAACCTTATGCGGTAGAAGCCAGCGAATTCGTTAAACCAGGTAAAGGCCAGGCGTTTGCGCGCGTTAAGCTGCGCCGTCTGCTGACCGGTACCCGCGTTGAGAAAACCTTCAAATCTACCGATTCCGCAGAAGGCGCGGACGTTGTCGATATGAACCTGACTTACCTGTACAACGACGGTGAGTTCTGGCACTTCATGAACAACGAAACCTTCGAGCAGCTGTCTGCTGACGCGAAAGCGATCGGTGACAACGCTAAATGGCTGCTGGATCAGGCTGAGTGCATCGTGACCCTGTGGAACGGCCAGCCGATCGCGGTCACCCCGCCGAACTTCGTTGAGCTGGAAATCATTGAAACCGATCCAGGCCTGAAAGGCGACACCGCGGGTACCGGCGGTAAACCGGCGACCCTGTCTACTGGCGCGGTGGTTAAAGTTCCGCTGTTCGTTCAGATTGGCGAAGTGATCAAAGTGGATACTCGCTCTGGCGAATATGTATCCCGCGTGAAGTAATTTCGCGTCATGATGACCGGCGTAGCCTCCGTGCTGCGCCGCTCTTTTCGTACAGTCACAACGAGCACGATACATGAAGCGCAGCGTTAAACTCCTGGTGTTACTCTTTCTGAGCAGCGCGCTGTTGGCTGGCTGCAATACCGCCCGCGGTGTGGGTGAAGATATTCAGGGCCTGGGCCACGCTATCTCTCACGCTGTGAGCTGAATTTCCCTGCCGTTTCGTTGATGGCGCTTGCCTCCCGGTATGTCAGCCTCCTCCACGCATACTCCTTTTCTCTTAAAAATCGCAAAGATCCCTTCATCTTTGGACGGTTTGTCTATGCTTATAGGGCATGAAAACAAAACTGACACTAAGGATGACATTATGGTGAAAAAAACGATTGCAGCGTTCTTTACGGTTTTGGTCCTCTCTTCAGCACTGACCGCTTGTAACACCACGCGCGGTGTCGGTGAGGATATTTCAGACGGCGGTAACGCAATCTCTGGCGCGGCAACCAAAGCTCAGCAATAAACGCCGTCAACGGTACGGTTTAGCGCCGTACCGTTCTTCACTTCTCTCATTCCGTTGGATATACTCACCACGACTTTTCATCCACCTTACGGGACGACCCGTAAGCGTTTCTCATCCGGGGACGGCCCCAGCAAAGGAGCCTTATGTCCTGGATAGTATTGTTTATCGCTGGCCTGCTGGAAGTGGTGTGGGCCGTCGGCCTGAAATATACCCATGGCTTTAGCCGCCTGGTTCCCAGCGTTATCACCATCGTGGCGATGGTGGCCAGCATGGCGCTGCTCTCATGGGCGATGAAAACCCTACCGGTAGGTACCGCCTACGCCGTCTGGACCGGGATCGGCGCCGTGGGCGCCGCCGTGACCGGTATTGTGCTGTTAGGGGAATCCGCCAGCGCCATGCGTATCGCCAGCCTTGTTTGTATCGTGATCGGCATCATTGGCCTGAAGATCAGCGCGCACTAATCATAGCGCTGATTGACCCAGACCAGTTTGCCGACATCAAAGCCCTGTCGGGTGGCAATGTCCAGCATCTGCTGCCTGACCTCCGGGGCGATGGTCGGCGCCCGGGCCAGCAGCCAGAGATAGTCGCGATCGGGGCCGCAGACCAGCGCGTAACGATACTCCTTATCCAGAGCAATGACGTTATAGCTGCCGTAGAAAGGGCCGAAGAAGGAAATCTTCAGCGCGGCGCGGCTGGGCTCCCCGGTAAAGTACGCTACCCCGTCCGTTTTCTGCCACATGCCGCGGTCGGGGTTATAACCTTTATTCACCACATCCAGACCGCCGTCATCACGTGGGTGCCAGGCGATCGTGACCTTTTCCAGACCGCTTTCAAAAGGGTGGTCAAAGCGGGCGATTTCATACCAGGTACCCAGATAGCGCTGAACGTCGAAGGGACTGACCACGGTGACGCCCGGCGGCGGGGCGGGCGTGCTGCAGGCGACAGACAGGAACGAGACGGCAATCGCGGTGATTATCGGCAGGATACGCATGGCATGCTCCTTGCTGGCTTTTAAGCTAAGTGTAGAGTCCAGCAGGGAAAAGGCGGCAAGATTTTTCTATGAAGCGAGCCCGGTAGCAGAAATGCGACCGGGCTCTTGCAGGATCAGATAAACAGTACGCCAACGAGGGTGATGACGCTGAGGATTGCCGCCAGGCCGTAGAAGACCCATTTACCGTTTGGCACATGGATTTTCAGATCGTGCATGGCGTGGTGAATACGATGCAACCCACACCACAGCGGCAGGACAATCATCAGAAAGATGAACGCGCGGCCGATAAAGCTTTGGGCAAAGGCCAGCACACGCTCATAGTTGAAGGCGTCGGCCGGGGCGAGCCCAAGCGGCAGCAGGATGCCGACCAGCAGCACCATCACCGGCGCGACGATCGCGCCCCACATGCCGCCTGCGCCAAACAGCCCCCAAAATACGGGTTCATCGGAACGTTTCGGATTGGGATTAATCATCTCAGCCTCCTTACAAGAACAGGGCGACAAACAGGATCACCACGGTGACCACTGCCGTCACCACCCAGAGCCCTTTAATGACCGGCTCTGGCCCCATTTTTTCGCCTTTGATGATGACGTTGGCTGCTTTCGGCGCCAGCTCAAACCAGGTTTTGGTGTGCAGCAGCGCCGCCGCCAGGGTAATCAGGTTGAGGATCACCACCACCGGGTTTTGCAGGAATCCGATATATCCCGCCCAGCTCTCGGCGCCGTGCTTGAGGGCAAATAGCCCATAAATCAGCACAATGCTAAACCATACCGTCGGTACCGCCGTGCCTTCCCGTACCATGTAGAAGCGATAAAACGGCAGCTTTTTCCACCAGGTGGAGGTCATTGGCCGCACGTAGGGTTTGCGTTTCGTCGTCATAATGCACTCCTTAGCGTGGTTTCAGGGTGGCGATAAGAAAGTCTTTCGAGCTTTCCACCTTGCCCTGCTGGATCGCGGCCGCCGGGTCGACGTGCTTCGGACACACTTCCGAGCAGTAGCCCACGAAAGTGCAGGTCCAGACGCCATTCTGGCCGTTAAGCTGCGCCATGCGTTCCTTTTTACCGTGGTCGCGGCTGTCTTCGTTATAGCGGTGGGCGAGGGTGATCGCCGCCGGGCCGATAAATTCCGGGTTCAGGCCGAACTGTGGACAGGCGGCATAGCACAGCCCGCAGTTGATGCAGCCGGAAAACTGATGGTATTTCGCCATCTGGGCCGGGGTCTGCTTGTTTGGCCCCTGGTCAGGCGTGCGGTTATTGCCGATGATATACGGCTTAATGGCTTCCAGGCTTTCGATAAAGTGGGTCATGTCCACCACCAGATCGCGCTCGATCGGGAAGTTGGCCAATGCCTCCACCTTGATGCCTTTGGTGTAATCGCGCAGGAAGGTTTTGCAGGCCAGCTTCGGCACCTTGTTGACCATCATGCCGCAGGAACCGCAGATTGCCATTCGGCAGGACCAGCGGTAGCTCAGGTCTGGCGCCAGGTTGTCTTTGATGTAGCCCAGCGCGTCCAGCAGCGAGGTCTGTTCATCGTAAGGCACGTCATAGAATGCGCTGTGCGGTGCGGTGTCGACCTCCGGATTGTAGCGCACCACTTCGACTTTCAGGTTTTTCATCTCAGCCATGGGTGGTCTCCTTCTTCTCAGCCGCGTCCGCTTCTGCGCCATAGACACGTTTTGCCGGCGGCAGCGTGGTGATCTTCACATCGCCATATTCCAGACGGGTAGTGCCATCGGCCTCGCGGAAGGCGAGAGTGTGCTTGAGGAAGTTGACGTCGTCGCGTTCGGTACAGCCTTCATCCAAACGCTGGTGCGCCCCGCGCGATTCTTTACGGGCGATGGCCGAGTGCGCCATACATTCGGCAACGTTTAAACCGTGCCCCAGCTCAATGGTGTAAAGCAGATCGGTATTGAACACGCTGGAGTTATCAGTAATGCGCACGCGCTTAAAGCGTTCCTGCAGTTCAGCCAGCTTGTCGATCGTTTTCTGCATCAGCTCCGGCGTGCGGTAGATGCCGCAGCCTTCCTCCATCGACAGCCCCATTTCATCGCGAATTTTCGCCCAGTTTTCGTTACCTTCCTGGTTGACGAGATCTTTCAGGCGCTGCTTCACATCGGCAGCCTGCGCATCGAGGGCGGCGCCGTTTGCCTCGCCCGCCTGAGCGGCGCGCTGCATGGCCTGCTCCCCGGCCAGGCGGCCGAAGACCACCAGCTCGGCCAGCGAGTTGGAGCCCAGACGGTTGGCGCCATGTAAGCCAACGGACGAGCATTCGCCCACGGCAAACAGCCCTTTGATTCGGGTTTCGCACTGCTGATCGGTTTCAATACCGCCCATGGTGTAGTGCGCGGTCGGGCGCACCGGGATCGGCTCTTTCACCGGATCGACGCCGACGTAGGCTTTCGCCAGTTCACAGATAAACGGCAGACGCTCCAGCAGTTTTTTCTCGCCGAGGTGGCGGAGATCGAGGTAGACCACGTCGCCGCGCGGCGTCGGGATGGTGTTCCCTTTCCGCCACTCGTGCCAGAAGGCCTGGGACACTTTGTCGCGTGGGCCCAGCTCCATATATTTATTTTTCGGTTCGCCGAGCGGGGTTTCCGGGCCCATGCCGTAATCCTGCAGATAGCGGTAGCCGTTTTTGTTGACCAGAATCCCGCCTTCGCCGCGGCAGCCTTCGGTCATCAGGATCCCGGAGCCCGGCAGGCCGGTCGGGTGATACTGAACGAATTCCATGTCGCGCAGCGGCACGCCATGGCCCAGGGCCATCCCCATCCCGTCACCGGTGACGATGCCGCCGTTGGTGTTGTAGCGGTAGACGCGCCCGGCGCCGCCGGTAGCCAGCACCACGGCGTTAGCGCGGATCTGCACCAGGGTGCCTTCCATCATATTCATCGCCACCAGGCCGCGGGCCTGCCCGTCATCGACCAGCAGGTCAAGGACGAAATGTTCGTCAAAGCGCTGAATTTGGGGAAACTGAAGGGAGGTCTGGAAGAGGGTATGCAGCATGTGGAAGCCGGTTTTGTCGGCGGCAAACCAGGTGCGTTCGATTTTCATGCCACCGAAGCGCCGGACGTTGACGCTGCCGTCGGGGCGGCGGCTCCATGGGCATCCCCACTGCTCCAGCTGGGTCATTTCCGTCGGGCAGTGATGAACAAAATAGTCGACGACATCCTGCTCGCACAGCCAGTCGCCTCCCGCGACGGTGTCGTGAAAATGGTACTCAAAGCTATCGTGATCCTGGGCAACGGCTGCGGATCCCCCTTCTGCAGCGACCGTATGGCTGCGCATCGGATAGACTTTAGAAATCAGGGCGATTTTAGCGTTGGGGTTGGCCTGAGCGGCGGCGATAGCGGCACGAAGGCCTGCCCCGCCGGCGCCAATTACGGCGAGATCGGCTTGAAAAGTTTGCACGACATTCCTCCAGTTTTAGTGTATTTCGCCGCCGGGCTGGCGAAAAAGTATCACTGCTCCTTTATAGGTACAGGAGTATAGCCTTAGGGTCAGTATGGAAAATTGACGTGTTCGATTTTTTTATCGATATGTGCGGTTATTTATCAGTGGTATTTATGCGTCAGGGTTAACGATAGATTAATGGCATGTAGTCTGCCGGAGATTGCACAAAATTTGTTTCACTCGCCGGTTGCGAGTAGACTTCGTGCCCTTAATTTGCAATCGGAGAAAGTACCATGAGCGAGACGGCAACCTGGCAGCCGAGCGCACCCATTCCCAATCTGTTGAAGCGCGCGGCGGTGATGGCGGAAATCCGCCGTTTCTTTACCGATCGCGGCGTGCTGGAGGTGGAGACGCCTTGCATGAGTCAGGCGACGGTAACGGATATTCATTTGTTCCCGTTCGAAACCCGTTTCGTCGGCCCGGGCCATTCTCAGGGGCTTAACCTGTACCTGATGACCAGTCCGGAATACCACATGAAGCGCCTGCTGGCGGCCGGTTGCGGCCCGGTCTTCCAGCTGTGCCGCAGCTTCCGTAATGAAGAGATGGGGCGTCATCACAATCCGGAATTCACCATGCTGGAGTGGTATCGTCCATGCTATGACATGTATCGCCTGATCAATGAGGTGGACGATCTGCTGCAGCAGGTGCTGGAGTGCCAACCGGCGGAAAGTCTCTCCTATCAGCAGGCGTTTCAGCGCCATCTGGAAATTGACCCCCTCTCTGCCGATAAAGCTCAGCTGCGTGAAGTCGCAGCGAAGCTGGATCTGAGCAATATCGCCGATACTGAAGAAGATCGCGATACCCTGCTGCAGCTGCTGTTCACCATGGGCGTGGAGCCGCACATCGGCAAAGATCGACCAACGTTCATTTATCATTTCCCGGCGACTCAGGCCTCGTTAGCGCAGATCAGCCCGGAAGATCATCGGGTCGCTGAGCGCTTCGAGGTCTATTACAAAGGTATTGAGCTGGCGAACGGTTTCCACGAGCTGACCGACGCCCATGAACAGCGCCTGCGGTTTGAGCAGGATAACCGCAAACGCGCCGCACGCGGCCTTCCGCAGCAGCCCATCGATAACAACCTGCTGGCGGCGCTGGAGGCGGGTCTGCCGGACTGCTCCGGCGTGGCGCTGGGCGTTGACCGCGTGGTCATGCTGGCGCTGGGCGCTGAAAGCATCGGCGAAGTGATCGCCTTTACGGTAGACCGCGCCTGATCGCTTTTTCACCTCCCTCCGCCGCCGGGTGGGGGAGGTGAAAGACGACTCTGAACCTGACACCCTCGCCCCGGCTTTAGCCCGAATACCCACAATTTCCCTCCGTGATTTTGCTACTATCCGCGCTCTTTTTATGAGGCCAGGCGTCGCTCGTCGGGCGATGCCCACGTTTGGATAGATTTATGCATCAACAACTCAAGAAGATGAGCCTGATCGGGCTGATTCTGATGATCTTCACCTCGGTGTTTGGCTTTGCCAACAGCCCATCGGCGTTTTATCTGATGGGCTATAGCGCGATGCCGTTTTACCTTTTTTCCGCCCTCTTTTTCTTTATCCCGTTCGCGCTGATGATGGCGGAGATGGGCTCAGCTTATCGTCGCGAAGAGGGCGGGATCTATTCCTGGATGAACCACAGCGTCGGGCCGCGCTTTGCCTTCATTGGTACCTTTATGTGGTTTGCCTCGTACGTAGTGTGGATGGTGAGTACCGCCGCTAAGATCTGGGTCCCGCTCTCTACTTTTTTGTTTGGCGCGGACAAAACCCAGACCTGGGCGCTGGGTAGCCTGACGCCGACGCAGACGGTCGGTATTCTGGCGGCCTGCTGGATGGTCGTGGTGACCTTTATTGCCGTCAAAGGGATCAATAAAATCGCTAAAATTACCGCCGTCGGCGGTATCGCGGTGATGGGGCTTAACCTGGTGCTGCTGCTGGTGAGCGGGGCGATCCTTCTGCTTAACGGCGGTCATTTCGCCCAGCCGTTAAACTTCACCCTTTCGCCTAATCCCGGGTATCAGTCGGGCATGGCGATGCTGTCGTTTGTGGTATTTGCCATCTTTGCCTATGGCGGAATTGAGGCGGTTGGCGGCTTAGTGGATAAGACCGATAAGCCGGAAAAGAACTTTGCCAAAGGTATTATCATCGCGGCGATCGTTATCTCGATCGGTTACTCGCTGGCGATTGTGCTGTGGGGCGTGAGCGCCAACTGGCAGCAGGTGCTTGGCGCGCGTTCGACCAACCTCGGCAACATCACCTATGTGCTGATGACCAGCCTCGGGGCGACGCTGGGCCAGGCCCTGCACCTGACCCCTGCGGCGTCAGCCCTGACCGGGGTCTGGTTCGCCCGTATTACCGGCCTGTCGATGTTTCTCGCTTACACCGGCGCGTTCTTCACCCTCAGCTATTCTCCCCTGAAAGCGATTATCCAGGGCACGCCAAAAGCGCTCTGGCCGTCGGTGATGACCCGTCTCAACGTCAACGGAATGCCCGCCGCGGCGATGTGGCTGCAGTGTCTGCTGGTCGGGGTGTTTATCGTACTGGTATCGTTCGGTGGGGATAGCGCTTCCGCGTTTTATAACAAGCTGACGCTGATGGCCAATGTCTCTATGACCTTGCCTTATCTGTTCCTGACCATCGCCTTCCCGTTCTTCAAGGCGAAAACCCATCTTGACCGGCCGTTCGTGATCTTCAAAAACCGTCCGTCGACGCTGCTGGCGACCGGCGTGGTGCTGCTGGTGGTGACCTTCGCCAATATCTTCACCATTATCCAACCCGTCATCGACAGCGGGGACTGGAACAGCACCCTGTGGATGGTCGGTGGGCCGATCTTCTTCTCACTGCTGGCGCTGGGGATCTACGAAAGCTACCGTCGGCGCATGGCGTCCGGCGCGCTGGTGATGGAGAGTTAAAGAGCCTGCCCGGCGGTGCCGCCGGGCAGGGGATGGTTTACAGGCTACCAGCCGTACGGCGGCTGGTTTTTCCGGCCGAGGTCATGGTTTTACTGCTTTGCCTGCCGTCAATACTTTCCAGACGCATCTGGAACGGAGGGAACGGCATATCAATGCCATGCTCGCGGAAGCCCGCCAGGATCAGCTGATGCATCTCATGGCGCAGCGGCATGCGGTGCCCCATCTCCGCGGCAAAAATACGTAGCTCGAAAATCTGGATCCCCTGCTGCAGGTCGACGAGAAACGCCTCCGGCGCCGGGGTATCGATGACCAGCGAGCAGCGATGCGCCGCGGCGATGAGAATTTTCGTCACCTCTTCGGTATCGGCGTCCACAGGCGCCGGCACCGTCAGCACCACGCGGGTAACCGAGTCCGACAGCGACCAGTTGATAAACTGTTCGGTAATGAACGCCTTGTTCGGCACGATAATCTCTTTCCGGTCCCAGTCGCTGATGGTGGTCGCACGGGTATTAATGCGGGTGACGCTACCCGTCAGGTCGCGAATGGTGACCGTATCGCCGATGCGGATCGGCTTCTCAAACAGGATAATCAGGCCGGAGATAAAGTTGGCGAAGATCTCCTGCAGGCCAAACCCGAGACCCACACCCAGCGCGGCGACCAGCCACTGCAGCTTCGACCACTCAATACCGATCATTGAGAAGCCCACCAGCCCGCCGACCAGCATCAGCAGATACTTAGTGATGGTGGTGATGGCGTAGCCGGTGCCGGGGGTTAAATCGAGATGCTGGAGGATCGCCAGTTCCAGCAGCGCGGGCAGGTTGCGTACCAGCTGAGTGGTGATGATCAGCACCAGAATGGCAATCAACACCGCGCCAAGCGTAATAGGCTCAAGGCTTTCCACCCCTTGTACCGTCGAGGTCACGTCCCACAGCGAGATATTCTCAAGGAAGCCAAACGCCGAGTGAATTTCCGACCACAGCACGATGACCGATAGCAGCGCGATCAGCATCAGCAGGGAGCGCACAAGCCGCAGCGACTGGGTACTGATGGCATCGAGGTCGACCTCGCTGACCTCCGTCTCCACCGACCCTTCCGGGCTGCTGACGTGAACGGGCTCATCTTCGCCGCGGGCGCGCTGAGCGAGAATTTCCGCGCGACGATGGCGGGCCCGGTCGAAGGCCAGCCGGCGGCGCTGGATCAGCATCCAGCGGCGGATGATGTGATAGACCACCAGCAGCAGGAACCAGATGGCGACCGAGGTTTCCAGACGCGCAAGCAGCGCCTGGGCGGTGGCGAGGTAGCCGACGGCGGCCGCCAGCATGGCCACCAGCGGGGCGCCAAGCATCAGGTTCCACAGCAGGCGGTTCACCATATTGTCGCCATTCCCCTCTTTATCCAGATAGAGTGGAATACCGGCGTGCTTAAGGCTCAGGGTGACCACCGCCAGCGCGCCGCAGATCAGCAGGAAGCACAGTCGGCCCAGCGAAGCGGAGAATTCGCGGTCGTTAAGATTATCGAACATGATCAGCGCCATAATCAGCGGCACAATCAGCCCGATGCTCATCAGGTAGTAGCGCATCGCCTTCGCCACGCGGCTACGCGGCCAGCCGAAGTGGGCGATAAACAGCCCGTTTGGCCGGGCGAAGGTGGCGCAGATCATCACCACCCACAGCAGAGGCACCGTCGCGGTGACTCCATCGCCAATCGCCACCGCCAGCGGGAACGGCCAGGCGGACTGCAGACCATAGCCGAGCGTCATCCACAGCACCGGCAGCGGCGAGGCCACCAGTATCGACCAGAAGACCGTGCGCAGCGTCAGCCAGAAGTGATCCTGGGTGACTTTCCCCACCCGGGCGCTGGAGCGCTCGAGAAAGCGGGTGAAATGGCGCCGCGAGCTGATGCTAAAGCCAACCAGCAGCAGGGCGGCAAACAGCGGCAGCAGGGTCTCTTTGCTGGTAAGCATCATCGCGCTGGCTTTGCCCAGTTCGCTGATGGTATCCAGGGAGATCAGGCGCCGCAGATCCTGGACGATCTCCAGCGGCCATGAGAAGCCGATGGGGCTGACGTCCGAAGTCCAGAACAGATAGCGGTGGGTGGCTTCGTTGATCTCTTTCAGCGCGTCTTCCAGCTGGCCGTTGGCGACCTTCAGCTTGGTGAGCTCCAGCATCAGGGTGTCGCCGCCGCGCAGCAGCGAGTTCAGCAGCTCGTTCTGCGTGCGCAGCTGCGCCTGCAGGATCTTGTTCTGCTCGCTGGTCAGCGGTTCGCCGTCGGCCTGGCGGATCTGCCGCAGCTGCGGCTGCTTACTCAGCAAATCTTCAAAGCGCAGACGCTGCACGCGCAGCTGCGCCATTTCCGTATCCAGCTGCTGCGGGCGAGGGCGCTCCGGCAGCCGCGCCACCTGGGCGCGCAGGGCTTCGCCCAGCAGATTGGAGGAGCCCAGCCACTGCGACTGCTCGCGCAGAGTGTTTAACGCCTGGCGCACCTGCAGCGTTTGATTCGTCGCCTGCCGCTGCTGGGACGCCACCAGATCCATGCGCTGCGCCTGCTGGTTCAGCGCCTGGGAGAGTTCACGGTTGACCTTAAACTGGGCGGTGATGTCCGGCGGCAGGTTTTCACTGTTCTCCGCCAGCAGTTCGGTACTCTCCAGCGCCTTTTCCGCCTCCCGCTGGCGCTGGCTGTTTTGCAGATTGCGCAGCGCCTGCAGATAGGCATCCAGCTGCTCGCTCTGCTTTTGCGCCAGCTCGGAACGGGCGCGCGACAGCTCCTGGCGGTTGTTGGCGGAGAGCTGGGCGAGGTCGAGTTCATCCACCAGCGCCTTCAGACGCGCTGATTCCGCCTGCAGAGCAAGATTTTGCGCCTGGGCGAGAGCATTGTTGCCGGTTTGCGTGCCGATGCGGCGCTCGACCTCATTGAGCTGACGACGGGCATCGGTTTGCTGCTGCGGCAGCTGGTTCAGGGAGTCGGCGATTTCACGCGCGCGATCCTGCTCCTGCTGCGCCTGGCGGCTCGATTCCAGCAGCTGGCTGCTGACCTGCAGGATCTCCTGGTTCAGCGCATCGGCGGTCAGGCCGGTTGGCACCTGGCGCGGCTCTTCGCTCAGATTATTGAGCTGGGCACGCAGGCTTTGAAACAGTTTGGGGAAATTGTCGATAACGTCCTGATACTGACGGGCGCGCTCGAGGGATGATTTTCGCTCCTCAAGCGCGTTCAGCGCGGACTGCAGAACTTCAACGGTTTCAGGCTGGGCGGGCTTTGCCGCCTTCGCCTGTTCCAGTTCCTGGGTTATCTGTTTAGCATCCGGGGCTGTCGCAGCGTACGCCCCGAAACTGAGGCTCAAGGCCAACAGGAAAGTGTATATCAGGCGCACGGCATAACCCTTTTGCTGAAGAATTAACCTTGGTCTTGTTTATCGTCAACCAGCGGGCTGGCGCGGTGTTCGGCGCGGATCTCTTCTTCCGGTAACGGCGCGGGTTCAGCGGCGGCGGTCGCTTCCACTGATGTCGCCAGCGGTTGGCCGATCTTGGTCACGGACAGGCTTTGCAGCGTGTCGACCAGCTTCACCTGGCCCGGGGCAAACAGGTTGATCACGGTGGAACCCAGTTTGAAGCGGCCCATCTCCTGGCCTTTCAGCAAGGCGATGGAGCCTTCGTTGTCGCCAGCGGGCCAGGTCCAGCGTTTAATAATGCCTTCGCGCGGCGGGGTCACGGTGCCGGACCACACGGTCTCGATGCTGCCGACGATAGTTGCGCCCACCAGAATTTGCGCCATCGGGCCAAACTCAGTATCAAACAGGCAGATGACGCGCTCGTTACGGGCGAACAGGTTCGGGACGTTCTGCGCCGTCAAGTGGTTAACAGAGAACAGGTCGCCAGGAACGTAGATCATTTCGCGCAGGATGCCGTTGCACGGCATGTGTACGCGGTGATAGTCGCGCGGCGACAGGTAGGTGGTGGCGAAGCTGCCGTTACGGAACAGGTCGGCCATCTGATAGTTGCCGGCCAGCAAGGCTTCCAGACTGTAGTCATGACCTTTAGCCTGCAGGATTTTATCGTTCTCAATGGCGCCAAGCTGGCTGATCACGCCATCGGCCGGCATCACCAGCACGTTTGGATCGGTATTCAGCGGGCGAACGTCGTCGCGCAGCGGGCGCACGAAGAAATCGTTGAAGGTGCGATAAGCTGCGGTATCCGGCTTCTGCGCCTCTTTCATATCGACCTTGTAGTATTTCACGAACAGATCGATGACCAGCTTCGTCAGCCAACCTGCGCGTTTGCTCGCACCCCAGCCTGCGAGGCGGGTGAGCCACAGTTTAGGCAGAATGTATTGCAGTGAAAGTTTAAGATCGTTTAACAAAGTAGCCTCCAGGCCATGATATGTCGTTCCTGACCCCGCCTGCGGGCGGGGACCTGAAAAAAGGGGACGATTCTATACGTAAAACTCGCCAAATGGCATCCGCGTAAGCTGCGTCATCATCGCTGCCCGGCAGCGCCTGACGTGATGCTCAGCTTAATGATCAGTCATCGGACGAGGAAAAGTTTTTACGCGTTTTTACCTGTACCTGCGCCATGCTTTCCAGGATGCGGTGGTAGTTCTCAAAACGGCTTTCGGCGATCTTGCCGTTCTCTACCGCTTCGCGAAGCGCACAGCCAGGATCGGTATCGTGTTTACAGTCGCGATATTTGCAACGGCCTAAATAATCATGGAATTCGACAAAGCCGTTGGTGATTTGTTCCGCTTCCAGATGCCACAGGCCGAACTCACGTACCCCCGGTGAATCAATCACATCGCCGCCGTGCGGGAAGTGGTAGAGGCGTGCCGCGGTGGTGGTGTGTTGACCTAAGCCGGAAACGTCCGAGACATCATTGGTGAGGATCTGATCCTCGCTCAACCCGAGCAGGGCGTTCAGCAGGCTCGATTTACCGACCCCGGACTGCCCGGCGAAGATACTGATGCGGTCGGTCAGGGCCGCTTCCAGCGGCTTAAGGCCGTCCTGAGTCCGACTGGAAACCAGCAGCACGCGGTAACCGATGTTGCGGTAGATATCCATTTGCTCATTGACGAAGCGCAGACCATCATCATCCAGCAGATCGATTTTATTCAGCACAATGAGCGGCTCGATATCCTGCGCTTCGCAGGCCACCAGATAGCGATCGATAATATTCAGCGACAGCTCAGGCAGGATCGCGGAAACCACCACGATCTGGTCGATATTGGCGGCGATAGGCTTCACGCCGTCGTAAAAATCCGGACGCGTCAGGACGGAGGCGCGATCGTGCACCGCCTCGACGATCCCTTTGACGCTTACGCCGTCGGCGGCGTCTTTACCCGGCCGCCAGACCACGCGGTCGCCGGTGACCAGCGAGCGGATCGTCCGGCGGATATTGCAGCGATGCACGCTGCCGTCAGCGGATTCGACGTCGGCATGCATACCAAAGCGACTGATGACAATGCCTTCCGACGTTTCGCCAAACAGGTTGTCATCGTAGTCGGCCTTCTCCGCAGTGGTTTTCAGACGGCGCTGGTGGTTGGCTTTGACGCGGCGCTGCTGGCCTTTGGAGAGTTTATTTTTACTCAATCGAACTGGCTCCTGGTCGCCCTGATGGGGCAAAACCTCTATGATACACGCTATTTTAGATGAATATAGTCACGCGAGAAGGGTGGAAAATAGCATGAGTGCAAATGAAAACAACCTCATTTGGATCGATCTTGAGATGACAGGGCTGGATCCGGAGCGCGATCGCATTATCGAAATCGCCACCCTGGTGACCGATGCCAACCTGAACATTCTGGCTGAGGGCCCGACCATCGCGGTGCATCAGTCGGACGCTCAGCTGGCATTAATGGACGAGTGGAATGTGCGGACGCATACCGGCAGCGGTCTGGTGGATCGCGTAAAGGCCAGCACCGTCAGCGAGCACGATGCCGAACTGGCGACCATTGACTTTCTTAAGCAGTGGGTGCCGGCGGGCAAGTCGCCGATCTGCGGCAACAGTATCGGCCAGGATCGTCGCTTCCTGTTTAAGTACATGCCGCAACTGGAAGCCTATTTCCACTATCGCTATCTGGACGTTAGCACGCTGAAAGAGCTGGCGCGCCGCTGGAAGCCGGAAATTCTCGACGGCTTTAAAAAGCAGGGCACTCATCAGGCGATGGACGATATCCGCGAGTCGGTCGCCGAGCTGGCTTACTACCGCGAACACTTCATTAAACTGTAAACCGCGACCGGGCCCTGTGCGCGGCCCGGTACACTTTTCTGCGTTATTTAAACCACTTCTGCTGCATCTGCTGGAAGTCAGGTGTCGCCATGACCGCGGCCAGGGCATCGTTGATGGCGTTCAGCAGCTCCGGATCGTCTTTGCGCACCGCAATCGCATACTGCTTACCGTAATAAGCCGGGTCGGTGGCCCGTTCATCCATGATGGCGTAGTCAGGGTTCTCCTGCTGCCAGGCGTCGAGGGTGGCGAAGTCGCCCATGACGCCGGTTATTTGCCCGGCTTTCAGCGCGGCCAGGGCGCTGGCGACATCGTCGTAAGGGACAGCCTGTACGGCTTTCTGTTTATCACGCAGGTAGCGCTGATGCAGCGTGCCTTTCACCACGCCGACTTTTTTAGCCTTCAGATCGGCAAAGGTATGGGCGACATCTTTGTTGACGATCACTACCCCGGAGAGCGCCTGGCGATAGGGTCGGCTGAAGGCGACCTGCTTCTCACGCATCGGGATCACTTCCATGCCGGCAATCACCGCGTCAAATTTCTTAAAGCGTAAAGCCGGGATCAGGGTATCGAAACGCTGCGCCGTGAACTGGCACTGCGCCTGCATCTGCTGGCACAGGGCGTGCGCGAGATCGATATCGAAGCCAACGGGCTGATTTTTGCCGTTGGCGGTGACAAACGGTGGATTGGCCGTGGTGGTGCCAAAATGGAGCGTCTCGGCTGACGCGGTTCCGATGGCCAGCGTGCTCAGCAGCAGGACGGTGAGGACTTTTCTCATGCTAATTCCCTGTTTGGCGTCGGGGTGGCCTCGTTATACGTCGCGCCACCGCTGTATGATGCGAGCGATTTTGCGTCATTCAGCCGGGCGGAAAAAGCGATTTTGCCCGTTATGACGCTTATTTATACAATTCAGCGGCGTAGATGGCGAGAAAATGTCCATTTAAACAAAAAACGCAAAAAAGTGATCGTCAGGGGGTTGCAGGGGCATCGAATTCTCGTATAATGCGCCTCCCGTAACGACGCAGAAATGCAGATTACGACGCCATCGAAATATGGCAAAAAATGCAGTAACGCGGGAATAGCTCAGTTGGTAGAGCACGACCTTGCCAAGGTCGGGGTCGCGAGTTCGAGTCTCGTTTCCCGCTCCAAAATTTGAAAGCACCATCCTGATCAAAGGATTTCATCTCGCAGATGCGGGGCGAAAGCCGAAGATTAAGCGGGAATAGCTCAGTTGGTAGAGCACGACCTTGCCAAGGTCGGGGTCGCGAGTTCGAGTCTCGTTTCCCGCTCCAAAATTTGAAAGACACACCACACCAGTCGCAGTTTTCAGGTTGCTAGACGGTAGCTTGAATGACGATGATTAAGCGGGAATAGCTCAGTTGGTAGAGCACGACCTTGCCAAGGTCGGGGTCGCGAGTTCGAGTCTCGTTTCCCGCTCCAAATTTTCTTCCATCTCTTATTTATCCACAGTGCAATCCAGCGCCGGGGATGATTTTCGTTTGGTCCGCAGAAATACTGTGAACAGAGTTATCCACAGGTTGTCATTCCGTCACTGGCGGCGAAAATGCTTCGCTTTATAAACAGTATCTTTGTATGTGATTGGAATTTAACAAATAAATTTCATTTTAAAATGTTAATCCGATCACTTGACCTTGGTCTGCGCCTTGAAACGCAATGTGTTTTAGATTTTATTCACAGCCTGTGAATGAATCAGGCGTCGCGCGGCAAGCCTTTCTCTACCACTCTGACCAGACGTAATTTTTTCGGCAACTGTACTTCAACGGCGTCGGCGTTCCGCTTTTTCAGTTGCTGGGCAATCGCCCACTCAATGTGTTCGTCGAGAAGCGGGTGCTCGCCCCGGCGGCTCTCCAGGGCGCGAAGATGGGCTTCATCCCAGGGCGCATTGCCCAACGCGACGGCGATATTGCGCAGCCAGCGCAGGTGGCCAATGCGACGAATCGCCGACCCTTCGGTCACCTTCAGAAACCACGCTTCGCTCCAGGCGAACAGCTCCACCAGCGGCGGGGCATGCAGCGCTTTGCGTGGGCTGAAATCCTCTTCATCGGTGAGCTGTGAGAAACGGTTCCACGGGCAGATAAGCTGACAATCATCACAACCGTAAATACGGTTGCCGATTAGTGGACGGAACTCCTCGGGGATTGCACCTTCCAGTTCAATGGTGAGATAGGAGATGCAGCGCCGGGCGTCGACGGTATAGGGCTCAACGATGGCCCCGGTGGGACAGATGGTCATGCAGGCGACGCAGCGCCCACACTCCTCCGCGACCGGGCTGTCGACCGGCAGGGGCAGATCAATCAGCAGTTCGCCGAGGAAAAAGAACGATCCGGCGTCGCGGCTTAAGATAAGTGAGTGCTTACCTGTCCAGCCTAGGCCCGCTTTTTCTGCGATTGGCCGTTCCAGGATAGGCGCGGAATCGACAAAAGGTCTAAAATTGAGCGAAGCACACTGTTCCTGAATCTTCTCCCCCAGCTTTTTCAGGCGATTACGTAGCAGCTTATGATAATCACGCCCGAGGGCATAACGGCTGACGTAACCCAGCGTGGGATCTTTCAGGGTGCGGGCAAAGGCGGCGTTAGCGGGCAGATAGTTCATCCGCACGCTGATGACGCGTAACGTACCGGGTAGCAGTTCGTGGGGACGGGCGCGCATCATACCGTGACGGGCCATCCATTCCATTTCGCCGTGGTATTGTTTATCCAGCCATGCCTGCAGTTTGGGTTCACTGGCGCTGAGGTCGGTATCGGCGATCCCCACCTGCTGGAACCCAAGCTCTGTGCCCCATTGTTTGATTTGTTGCGCTAACTGAACGAGATCGAGGGGCTGTGACATGATGGACCATACAATGACGAAAAACCCTGACAGTATACCATACAACATTTGGCCTGCGGAGGCGCTGCGCCTGGCCGAACGAGAGGCGGCGGACAGCCTGGGGCTGACGCTGTTCGAACTCATGCAGCGCGCGGGCGAGGCGGCGTTCCAGCTGGCCAGCTGTGCTTATCCTGCCAGCGCGCACTGGCTGATCCTCTGCGGACATGGCAACAACGGCGGCGACGGATATGTCGTTGCGCGTCTGGCACAGGCCGCGGGGCGGCGGGTGACGCTGCTGGCGGTGGAGAGTGACAGCCCGCTGCCGGAAGAGGCGCAGGCGGCGCGGGAGGCGTGGCTTAACGCCGGCGGCGTGATCCATGCGGCGACCATCCCATGGCCCGACGATATCTCACTGATTATTGATGGCCTGCTCGGCACCGGTCTGCGCAGTGCGCCGCGCGATCCCGTCGCGGCGCTCATCCACCAGGCGAACCACCACCCGGCGCCGGTGGTGGCGCTGGATATCCCTTCCGGCCTGAATGCGCAGACGGGCGCGACGCCAGGTGCAGTGGTACAGGCCGACCATACGCTGACCTTTATCGCCCTCAAGCCGGGGCTGCTGACCGGCAAGGCGCGGGATGTCGTCGGGCAACTCCACCATCATGCGCTGGGGCTCGAACGCTGGCTCGCCGGACAAAGCACTCCTCTGACGCGGTTTTGCGCCGCCCACCTCGCCGACTGGCTGCCGCCGCGGCGGGCCACCTCCCATAAAGGCGATCACGGCAAGCTGGTGATTGTCGGCGGCGATCGCGGCACGGCAGGCGCTATCCGTATGTGCGGTGAAGCGGCCCTACGCAGCGGCGCGGGACTGGTGCGAGTGCTTACTCACCCGGAGAACGTGGCGCCCATTGTCACCGTGCGGCCGGAATTAATGGTAGATGAGCTGACGCCGCAGACTCTGAAATCCGCGCTGGAGTGGGCGGACGTGGTGGCGATTGGCCCTGGCCTGGGGCAGCGCGAATGGGGACGCAGCGCCCTGCGCACGGGGGAAAGTTTTAACAAACCGATGGTCTGGGACGCCGACGCGCTGAACCTGCTGGCATTCAATCCCGATAAACGTCACAATCGCGTGCTAACGCCGCACCCCGGCGAAGCGGCCCGTCTGCTGAACGTCAGCGTGGCAGAAATTGAAAGCGATCGCTTACTTTCTGCGCAGCGTCTGGTAAAACGGTATGGCGGCGTGGTTGTGCTGAAAGGCGCGGGCACGGTGGTGGCCAGTGAAAGCGGGGCGATGGGCATTATCGATGCCGGCAATGCCGGGATGGCCAGCGGCGGGATGGGCGATGTGCTCACCGGCATCATCGCCGCGTTGTTAGGACAGCACCTGACGCCGTATGATGCTGCCTGTGCCGGGTGCGTCGCTCATGGCGATGCCGCCGACCGACTGGCCGCCCGCGAGGGCACCCGCGGCATGCTGGCGACCGATCTCTTTTCCACGCTCAGGCGTGTTGTTAACCCGGATGTGATTGACGTAGACCATGATTAACCGAGTGATTCCTTTACCCGATGAGCAGGCCACGCTGGCCCTTGGCGACCGCATCGCGCAGGCCTGTACCGGCGCCACCGTGATTTATCTGTATGGTGATTTAGGCGCGGGGAAAACGACCTTCAGCCGCGGCTTTTTGCAGGCGCTCGGTCACCGCGGCAATGTCAAAAGCCCAACTTATACCCTGGTGGAGCCCTATACCCTCGAGAACCTGATGGTGTATCACTTCGATCTCTACCGTCTGGCGGATCCTGAGGAACTCGAATTTATGGGGATCCGTGATTATTTTGCCGACGATGCCATCTGCCTAGTGGAATGGCCGCAGCAAGGCGCAGGTGTCCTGCCTGACCCGGATGTTGAAATTCACCTTGATTACCAGGCACAAGGGCGTGAGGCGCGTATTACCGCGATCTCCTCACGGGGTGAATCTTTACTGGCGCGTTTAGCCTTTTAGCCTGAAGGATAACGGGATGAAGTATCGCATAACCACCTGGCTTGCCGCTGCGCTGATGCTGTCGAGTCTTCACGCCACTGCGGCGAGTTTATCCGATATCCAGGTCTCTAACGGAGACCAGCAGGCCCGTATTACCCTAAGCTTTGTCGGTGAGCCGGAGTACTCCTTTACCCCACAGGGTAAACGTCTGGTGGCGCTGGATATCAAGCAGACCGGCGTATTGCAGGGACTACCGCTGCAGTTTAGCGGCAGCAACCTGGTAAAGAGTATTCGCGCCGGCACGCCGCAGGATACGCAGACGCTGCGTCTGCTGGTGGATCTGACGGAAGATGGCAAAACCCGGGCGGTGAAGCAACAGAACGGGGCGAATTACACGGTGGTCTTTACCATCAACGCCGACGCGCCGCCGCCGCCGCCTCCGCCGCCCGTGGTGGTGAAACGGGCCGACCCGCCGCCGGTGATGCCTTCCCGGACGACGACGTCAGGGCGTAACCCGTTCAGCTCGTCGGGTCATGAACGGCAGACGGTGATGACCTCCTCTCAGCCGGCGATGACCAACAATCAGACCGTGACTCGCCCGGCGGCCCGCACGGTGTCGGCGGATGATAAAGTCATTATCGCCATTGATGCCGGGCACGGCGGCCAGGATCCTGGCGCGATTGGCCCGAACGGCACCAAAGAGAAAAACGTGACTATCGCTATCGCGCGCAAGCTGCGGGCGTTACTGAACGCCGATCCGCAGTTTAAGCCGGTGCTGACCCGCGACGGGGATTACTTTATTTCGGTGATGGGCCGCTCTGACGTGGCGCGTAAGCAAAACGCCAATTTCCTCGTCTCTATCCATGCTGACGCCGCGCCAAACCGCGATGCCACTGGCGCCTCGGTGTGGGTGCTCTCGAACCGTCGCGCCAACAGCGAAATGGCCGGTTGGCTCGAGCAGCATGAGAAACAGTCTGAACTGCTCGGCGGTGCGGGCGATGTGCTGGCAAACAGCCAGGCCGACCCCTACCTGAGCCAGGCGGTGCTGGATCTGCAGTTTGGTCATTCCCAGCGCGTCGGCTACGATGTGGCGACCAACGTGCTGAGCCAGCTGCAGCGTATTGGCAACCTGCACAAACGCCGCCCGGAGCATGCCAGCCTTGGCGTGCTGCGCTCGCCGGACATCCCGTCGATCCTCGTGGAAACGGGCTTTATCAGTAACAACGGCGAAGAGCGGCTGCTGGGTAGCGATGATTACCAGGAGCAGATTGCGGAGGCGATTTATAACGGCTTACGCAACTACTTTATGCAGCATCCGCTGCAGTCGGCGCCTCGCGGCGAGGCGGCGCAGACCGCCAGCGCCGCGGCGCCGGGCGGGATGTTGATTAACTAAGGAGCAGGGGATGCCGATTCAGGTTCTGCCGCCGCAGCTCGCCAACCAGATTGCCGCCGGCGAGGTGGTGGAGCGGCCCGCGTCGGTGGTGAAAGAGCTGGTTGAGAACAGTCTTGATGCGGGCGCTACGCGGATTGACATTGATATCGAACGCGGCGGCGCGAAGCTCATTCGCATCCGCGATAACGGCAGCGGCATCAAAAAAGACGAGCTGGCGCTGGCCCTGGCTCGTCATGCGACCAGCAAGATCGCCTCGCTTGACGATCTGGAGGCCATTATTAGCCTCGGCTTTCGCGGCGAAGCGCTGGCCAGTATCAGTTCGGTAGCGCGCTTAACGCTGACTTCGCGCACGGCGGAGCAGCAGGAAGCCTGGCAGGCGTATGCTGAAGGCCGCGATCAGGCGGTGACGGTGAAGCCGGCGGCGCACCCGGTCGGTACCACTCTGGAAGTCCTCGATCTGTTCTATAACACCCCGGCGCGGCGCAAATTTATGCGCACCGAAAAGACCGAGTTCGGCCACATTGACGAGGTGGTGCGCCGCATTGCGCTGGCGCGCTTCGACGTCACTATCAACCTCAGCCATAACGGCAAGGTGATGCGCCAGTATCGGGCCGTCGCTCAGGATGGCCAGCGCGAGCGCCGGCTGGGGACAATTTGCGGCGCCGCTTTTCTCGAACATGCGCTGGCGATCGAGTGGCAGCATGGCGATCTGACCCTGCGCGGCTGGGTCGCCGATCCGCTGCATACCACCCCGGCGCTGGCGGAAATTCAGTATTGCTACGTTAACGGGCGGATGATGCGCGATCGGCTGATCAACCATGCTATCCGCCAGGCCTGTGAAGACAAGCTAGGGGCCGATCAGCAACCGGCGTTTGTGCTGTATCTGGAGATCGATCCCCATCAGGTGGATGTAAACGTCCACCCGGCCAAGCATGAGGTGCGTTTCCATCAGTCGCGCCTGGTGCACGACTTTATCTACCAGGGCGTACTGAGCGTACTGCAGCAGCAGCTTGACGCGCCGCTGGCGGAAAAAGACGACCCGCCGGCGCCGCGCCCGATGCCGGAGAACCGCATCGCCGCGGGAGGCAACCAGTTTGCGCGGCCAGCGGAAGCGCGGGAACCTGCGACCCGCTTCAGCATCACGCCATCGCGTGAGCCTGCGGCCTCCAGCGGCAAACCGGGCGGCGCGAGCTGGCCGCATGCGCAGCCGGGTTACCAGAAGCAGCAGGGAGCGCTTTATCGTCAACTGCTCGACACGCCAACGGCGCCAAAGCCAGCGTTGCAGCCTCCGGCGGCGGCAGAGTTGGCCGGTCACAGTCAGAGCTTTGGCAGAGTGCTGACGATTGTTGGCGGCGACTGCGCGCTGCTGGAGCGCGAGGGCGGTCTGGCGCTGCTGTCGTTGACCGTTGCCGAGCGCTGGCTGCGCCAGGCGCAGTTGACCCCGGGAGCGGAGGCGGTATGTGCTCAGCCGCTGCTGATCCCGCTGCGGTTAAAAGTTACGGAAGGGGAAAAGCAGGCGCTGGCCGCCGCTCAGCCGGCGCTGGCGCAGCTAGGGATCGATGTGCATACCGATGCCCTGCACGTGACGGTGCGCGCGGTCCCTTTACCCTTAAGACAACAAAATTTACAAATCTTGATTCCTGAACTGATAGGCTACCTGGCGCAGCAAAACGCATTCGACGTCGGCAATATCGCCCAATGGATGGCGCGTAATCTGACGAGAGAACAGACGTCATGGAATATGGCGCAGGCGATTGCGCTGCTGGCGGACGTTGAGCGTCTTTGCCCGCAGCTGGTGAGAACGCCGCCGGGTGGCCTGTTACAACCTGTAGATCTCCATTCGGCGATGAATGCCCTGAAAGATGAATGATGTAACCGAGGCGAGCCTGCCCAAGGCAATTTTTTTAATGGGCCCGACGGCCTCCGGCAAAACCGCGCTGGCGATAGCCTTACGTAAAGTTTTGCCAGTAGAGTTGATTAGCGTTGATTCCGCCCTCATTTATCGGGGAATGGATATTGGCACCGCCAAACCGGATGCTGCGGAGCTTAGCGCTGCGCCGCATCGGCTGCTGGATATTTTGGATCCTGCGGAGGCCTATTCCGCGGCGGATTTTCGCCGCGATGCGCTGGCGGCGATGGCGGATATTGTCGCCGCCGGGCGAATTCCGCTGTTAGTCGGCGGAACGATGTTGTATTTCAAAGCGTTGCTGGAAGGATTGTCGCCCTTACCGTCGGCTGACCCAGAGGTCAGAGCGCGGATTGAGCAGCAGGCCGCAGAGCAGGGGTGGAATGCGTTACATCAGCAATTACAGGAGATCGATCCCGTGGCTGCTGCGCGTATTCATCCAAATGATCCGCAAAGGCTTTCCCGGGCACTGGAAGTTTTTTTCATTTCGGGTAAAACTTTAACGGAACTGACGCAAACGTCAGGAGACGCTCTGCCATATCAGGTGCATCAGTTCGCCATCGCCCCGGCGAGCCGTGAACTGCTCCATCAACGCATAGAACAGCGTTTTCATCAGATGTTAGCTTCAGGTTTTGAAGCAGAAGTACGGGCGCTTTTTGCCCGCGGAGATTTGCATACGGACATGCCTTCCATCCGTTGTGTCGGATACCGCCAGATGTGGTCATATCTCAATGGCGAGATCCCGTATGATGAGATGGTTTATCGAGGTGTTTGCGCCACGAGACAGTTAGCCAAACGTCAGGTCACCTGGCTGCGCGGTTGGGAAGGTGTGCACTGGTTAGACAGTGAACAACCTGAACAAGCGCTCAACAAAGTATTACAGGTTGTTGGTGCGAGCCAGAACTGAACGTGTACAATTAAACGGTATCGTGCGTAATTTTTTTTGAGAATCGTAAGGTTCTGAGTACAAAACAAGCATACATATAAGGAAAAGAGAGAATGGCTAAGGGGCAATCTTTACAAGATCCGTTCCTGAACGCTTTGCGTCGGGAACGCGTTCCGGTTTCTATTTATTTGGTGAATGGTATCAAGCTGCAAGGGCAAATTGAGTCTTTCGATCAGTTCGTGATCCTGTTGAAGAACACGGTCAGCCAGATGGTCTATAAGCACGCAATTTCTACTGTTGTCCCGTCTCGCCCGGTGTCTCACCACAGCAACAATGCTGGCGGCGGTTCCAGTAACTATCACCACGGTGGTAGCGCGCAGGGTTCTTCTGCGCCGCAACAAGACAGCGACGACGCCGAATAAGGCCAGTGCTGTTTTTCCACGCCGGGGAGCCAGGTTTTCTGCGTTCCCCGCTGGTATTTTATAAGGGGTTTACGCTTGTTTGACCGTTATGACGCCGGTGAGCAGGCGGTACTGGTACACATCTATTTTTCGCAAGACAAAGATATGGAAGATCTCCAGGAGTTTGAAACTCTGGCCTCTTCCGCCGGTGTCGAAGCAATGCAGGTGATTACCGGTAGCCGTAAAGCACCGCACCCGAAGTATTTTGTTGGTGAAGGTAAGGCAGTCGAAATTGCGGAAGCCGTTAAAGCGACCGGCGCTTCGGTCGTGCTCTTCGATCATGCCCTGAGTCCGGCGCAAGAACGTAACCTGGAACGCCTGTGCGAATGCCGGGTTATCGATCGCACCGGTCTTATTTTAGATATTTTCGCCCAGCGCGCGCGCACCCATGAAGGGAAATTGCAGGTCGAGCTGGCGCAGCTGCGCCATATGGCGACTCGCCTTGTCCGCGGTTGGACCCACCTTGAAAGACAGAAGGGCGGGATTGGTTTGCGTGGCCCGGGTGAAACCCAGCTCGAAACCGACCGCCGTTTATTGCGTAACCGTATCATGCAGATCCTGTCGCGGCTGGAAAAAGTCGAGAAACAGCGCGAGCAGGGGCGGCGGTCGCGTGCGAAAGCCGATATTCCTACCGTGTCGCTGGTGGGCTATACCAACGCCGGAAAATCAACGCTCTTTAACCAGATCACTGCCGCCGAGGTCTATGCCGCGAACCAGCTGTTCGCCACCCTGGACCCGACGCTGCGCCGCATTGACGTCCCTGACGTCGGCGAAACGGTGCTGGCCGATACCGTCGGCTTTATTCGCCACCTGCCGCACGATCTGGTAGCCGCGTTTAAAGCGACGTTGCAGGAGACGCGTCAGGCGACGCTGCTGCTGCATGTGATTGATGCGGCGGATGTCCGCGTGCAGGAAAACATTGATGCGGTAAATACGGTTCTCGCTGAAATTGAGGCCGATGAGATCCCGGCGCTGCTGGTGATGAACAAAATCGACATGCTTGACGATTTTGAACCGCGCATCGATCGCGACGATGAAAATAAACCGATTCGGGTCTGGCTTTCAGCCCAGACCGGGGTTGGCGTACCACTGCTTTTTCAGGCATTAACGGAGCGTCTTTCCGGTGAAGTGGCCCAGCATACGCTGCGCTTACCGCCGAAAGAAGGGCGACTGAGAAGCCGTTTCTATCAGCTTCAGGCGATAGAAAAAGAGTGGATGGAGGATGACGGCAGCGTGAGTCTGCAGGTGCGCATGCCGATCGTTGACTGGCGGCGCCTCTGTAAGCAAGAGCCAACGCTTGTTGACTATGTGGTTTAACCTTGCAGCTTGCCTGAAGATATTGACCCCTGTGGGGATATCAAAAACAAATATGGAGCATATACATGGCGTGGAATCAGCCCGGTAATAACGGACAGGACCGCGACCCGTGGGGGAGCAGCAAACCTGGCGGCAACTCTGAGGGAAATGGCAATAAAGGCGGTCGCGAGCAGGGGCCACCGGATCTGGATGATATCTTCCGCAAGTTAAGTAAAAAACTTGGCGGGCTCGGCGGCGGCAAGGGCGGACTGGGCGGCGGCAATAGCGCGCAGGGGCCTCGCGGACCGATGGGCGGGCGTATTGTCGGCATCGTTGCCGCGGCGGCAGTGATTATCTGGGCGGCCAGCGGTTTCTATACCATTAAAGAGGCCGAGCGCGGCGTGGTCACCCGTTTTGGTAAGTTCAGCCATCTGGTTGAGCCTGGCCTGAACTGGAAACCGACCTTTATCGATAACGTTCAGGCGGTGAACGTGGAGTCGGTGCGCGAACTTGCGGCTTCCGGCGTCATGCTGACCTCTGACGAAAACGTGGTGCGCGTTGAGATGAACGTGCAGTACCGCGTCACCGATCCGGAGCGCTATCTGTTTAGCGTGACCAGCGCGGACGACAGTCTGCGTCAGGCCACCGACAGCGCGCTGCGCGGCGTGATCGGCAAATACACCATGGATCGCATTCTGACCGAAGGTCGTACCGTGATCCGTAGCGATACCCAGCGTGAGCTGGAAGAGACGATTCGCCCGTACAACATGGGTATCACTCTGCTGGACGTCAACTTCCAGACGGCGCGTCCGCCGGAAGAGGTGAAGGCCGCGTTTGACGATGCCATTGCCGCGCGTGAGAACGAGCAGCAGTACATTCGTGAAGCGGAAGCGTATACCAACGAAGTCCAGCCGCGGGCGAATGGTCAGGCGCAGCGTATCCTCGAAGAGGCACGCGCCTATAAGACCCAGACCGTTCTGGAAGCCCAGGGTGAAGTGGCTCGCTTTGCGAAGATCCTGCCGGAATACAAAGCCGCGCCGGAAATTACCCGCGAGCGTCTGTATATCGAAACCATGGAAAAAGTGCTGAGCCACACCCGTAAAGTGCTGGTCAATGACAGCAAAAACGGCAATCTGATGGTTCTGCCGCTGGATCAGATGCTGAAAGGCGCCGCTGCGCCGGCAGCAAAGAGCGATAGTAGTGACGCCAGCGATCTGCTGCGCCTGCCGCCAGCATCCAGCTCAAGCAGCGCCAGCACCTCATCAACCTCGAGCTCAACCGGGGGTAGCATTATGGACCAACGCCGCGCTAACGCGCAGCGTAACGACTACCAGCGTCAGGGGGAATAACGATGCGTAAATCTGTTATCGCGATCATTGTCATCGTGCTGGTAGTGCTCTACATGTCTGTCTTTGTCGTAAAGGAAGGCGAGCGCGGTATCACGCTGCGTTTCGGTAAAGTTCTGCGCGACGACGAAAACAAGCCGCTGGTGTATGCGCCAGGCCTGCACTTCAAGATCCCGTTTATCGAATCGGTGAAGATGCTGGATGCGCGTATTCAGACCATGGACAACCAGGCTGACCGTTTCGTTACTAAAGAGAAGAAAGACCTGATCGTCGACTCCTATATCAAGTGGCGCATCAGCGACTTCAGCCGTTACTACCTGGCAACCGGCGGCGGCGACGTCTCCCAGGCCGAGGTACTGCTGAAGCGTAAATTCTCTGACCGTCTGCGTTCTGAAATTGGTCGTCTGGATGTGAAAGATATCGTCACCGACTCCCGTGGTCGCCTGACCCTGGAAGTGCGCGATGCGCTGAACTCGGGTTCGGCCGGTACGGAAGATGAGGTTAGCACCCCGGCGGCTGACGACGCGATTGCTAAAGCGGCAGAGCGTGTGGAAGCCGAAACCAACGGTAAAGTGCAGGTGATCAACCCGAACAGTATGGCGGCGCTGGGTATCGAAGTTGTCGACGTACGTATCAAACAGATCAACCTGCCGGCAGAAGTGTCGGAAGCGATTTATAACCGTATGCGCGCGGAGCGTGAAGCGGTTGCTCGTCGCCATCGTTCACAGGGTCAGGAAGAGGCGGAAAAACTGCGCGCGACTGCGGACTATGAAGTCACCAAGACGCTGGCGGAAGCCGAGCGCCAGGGCCGTATCCTGCGTGGTGAAGGTGATGCGGAATCAGCGAAACTGTTTGCCGACGCGTTCAGCCAGGATCCAGGCTTCTACTCCTTTATCCGTAGCCTGCGTGCCTATGAGAAGAGCTTCCAGAGCAATCAGGATGTGATGGTCCTGAGTCCGGACAGCGATTTCTTCCGCTATATGCGTTCACCGGATTCGGCGCGTAAATAAGCCGGAGAAGGTGTAAACCTGAAGTAATAATGCGAAAAGGCGCCTGAAACAGGCGCCTTTTTTCATGCTGCGAGGGCGGGAATTAATTGCCGAGTAGCTTGTTCAGCAGGCCGCCGATCACCGGCAGGCCTGCCAGCGCACTTTCGATGGTGCCGCCGATAGTCGACCCAACGCTTTCGCCCAGGGTTTTGCCCAGGTCCGGCGCCAGGTCGGCCAGATTGAGGGTGCCAAGCAGTGGCAGGTTAATGCTCAGGGCATCAGTGCCCATCGTCCATGCGGCTGCGCCGACCTTGCTGCCTAAGGCCGCCAGACCATCCTGTAGCCAGCCTGCGCCGCTCACATTTTCGATTTCAAATGCGGTTAATTCTCTCATCATAATCTTCCTGATTAAGTAGACGTACCGGGTTGTAGTACGCGATGGCATAGTTACAATTTAAAAAATATCCAGCAATACAATTAGTTGTGAATTTTGTTTCACCTTTCCGGTTCATAATGAAGCTGAAATACGGGACAATGTGAAATGAGGGAATGAATTCACCATGCTGGCCGAGACGCCCGCGAGGGCGGCAATGATACTTTTCAATTAGGGTTGACGATGAACTCCACCATTTGGCTGGCGCTGGCGCTGGTTTTAGTACTTGAAGGGCTTGGCCCGCTGCTTTATCCGCGCGCCTGGCGCAAGATGGTCGCTAGCCTGAGCCAGCTACCGGATAATTTATTGCGTCGTTTTGGCGGCGGACTTGTGGTTGCCGGGATTGTGATCTACTACATGTTGAGGAAATCGATTGGCTGATCAAAAAGTGGTCGGATTTGCCTTATTTTGGATGCAAAAAGTGCTGTAACTCTGAAAAAGCGATGGTAGAATCCATTTTTAAGCAAACGGTGATTTTGAAAAATGGGTAACAACGTCGTCGTACTGGGCACCCAATGGGGTGACGAAGGTAAAGGGAAGATCGTCGATCTCCTGACTGAACGGGCTAAATATGTTGTGCGCTACCAGGGTGGTCACAACGCCGGCCATACTCTCGTAATCAACGGTGAAAAAACCGTTCTCCATCTTATTCCATCAGGCATTCTGCGTGAAAACGTCACCAGCATCATCGGTAACGGCGTCGTGCTGTCTCCGGCCGCGCTGATGAAAGAGATGAAGGGCCTGGAAGACCGTGGTATCCCGGTTCGCGAGCGTCTGCTGCTCTCTGAAGCCTGCCCGCTTATCCTTGACTATCACGTGGCGCTGGACGTGGCGCGTGAAAAAGCGCGTGGCGCGAAAGCGATCGGCACTACCGGTCGCGGCATTGGCCCGGCTTACGAAGATAAAGTCGCTCGTCGCGGTCTGCGCGTTGGCGATCTGTTCGATAAAGCAACCTTCGCCGATAAACTGAAAGAAGTGATGGAATATCACAACTTCCAGCTGGTGAACTTCTACAAAGCAGAAGCGGTTGACTACCAGAAAGTGCTGGACGATGTGATGGCGATTGCCGACATCCTGACCAGCATGGTGGTGGACGTATCCGACCTGCTGGATCAGGCGCGTCAGCGCGGCGACTTCGTGATGTTCGAAGGCGCGCAGGGTACGCTGCTGGATATCGACCACGGTACCTACCCGTACGTTACGTCCTCTAACACCACCGCAGGTGGCGTGGCGACCGGCTCCGGCCTGGGCCCGCGTTATGTGGATTACGTTCTCGGTATCATTAAAGCGTACTCAACTCGCGTCGGTGCAGGTCCGTTCCCGACCGAGCTGTTTGATGAAACTGGCGAGTTCCTCTGCAAGCAGGGTAACGAATTCGGCGCCACCACCGGCCGTCGTCGTCGTACCGGCTGGCTGGATGCGGTCGCAGTCCGTCGCGCGGTGCAGATTAACTCCCTGTCCGGCTTCTGCCTGACTAAACTGGACGTCCTCGACGGCCTGAAAGAAGTGAAAATCTGCGTTGGCTACCGTATGCCGGATGGCCGCGAAGTGACCACCACTCCGCTGGCTGCCGATAACTGGGAAGGTATCGAGCCTATCTACGAAACCATGCCGGGCTGGTCCGAAACCACCTTCGGCGTGAAAGAGCGCAGCGGCCTGCCGCAGGCAGCCCTGAACTACATCCAGCGTATTGAAGAGCTGACCGGCGTGCCGGTGGATATCATCTCTACCGGTCCAGACCGTACCGAGACTATGATTCTGCGCGATCCGTTCGACGCGTAATCACTCTCAAGGGGCGCCGTTCGGGCGCCCTTGTTTTTGCTGTTCGCCCGCCCCATTTCAAATAAATTAGCGGCCTGAGCGCTGGCTGGTTTATCATCAATAATAATGATGTCGCTCGACATACCCTGTTTTCTTTTCCCTGAGGTTTATGTGCAGTTAACGAGTTTCACCGATTACGGACTACGCGCGCTGATTTATATGGCGTCGCTGCCGGAAGGACGAATGACCAGTATCTCGGAAGTGACCGAGGTCTATGGCGTCTCCCGTAATCATATGGTTAAAATAATCAATCAGTTAAGTCGCATGGGCTACGTGACTGCCGTGCGGGGGAAGAACGGGGGCATTCGCCTCGGCAAACCAGCAGGACAGATCCGCGTCGGTGACGTGGTGCGTGACCTTGAACCCTTATCGCTGGTCAACTGCAGCAGCGAGTTTTGCCACATTACACCAGCCTGTCGTCTGAAACAGGCACTAGCTGAAGCCGCGCAGAGTTTTCTCAAGGAACTGGATAACTATACGCTGGCTGATTTGGTTGAGAAGAATCAACCGCTTTATAAATTATTGCTGGTGGAGTGACGCCACTCTGCCGGAGATGACAACGGAGGAACCGATATGTCACAAGATCCATTCCAGGAACGCGAAGCTGAGAAGTACGCGAACCCTATCCCGAGCCGGGAATTTATCCTCGAACATTTAACTAAACGGGAAAAGCCTGCCAGCCGCGATGAGTTGGCCATCGAGTTAAATATCGAGGGCGAAGAGCAAACCGAAGCGCTGCGCCGCCGCCTGCGCGCGATGGAGCGCGACGGTCAGCTGGTCTTCACCCGCCGCCAGTGCTATGCCCTGCCGGAACGCCTCGATCTCCTCAAAGGAACCGTTATTGGCCACCGCGATGGCTATGGTTTCCTGCGCGTTGAAGGGCGCAAAGACGATCTGTACCTGTCGTCAGAGCAGATGAAAACCTGTATTCACGGCGACCAGGTGCTGGCTCAGCCGCTGGGCGCGGACCGTAAGGGCCGCCGCGAAGCGCGCATCGTCCGCGTCCTCGTGCCGAAAACCAGCCAGATAGTTGGCCGTTACTTCACCGACGCTGGCGTCGGCTTTGTCGTCCCGGACGACAGCCGCCTGAGCTTCGATATCCTGATCCCGCCGGAAGAGATAATGGGCGCGCGGATGGGCTACGTGGTCGTGGTCGAGCTGACCCAGCGACCAACCCGCCGCACCAAAGCGGTGGGTAAGATCGTCGAAGTGCTGGGCGACAACATGGGCACCGGCATGGCCGTCGATATGGCGCTGCGTACCCATGAAATTCCGTATGTCTGGCCGCCGGCGGTGGAAAAACAGGTTTCCGGTCTCAAAGAACAGGTGCCGGAAGAGGCGAAGGCCGGACGCGTCGATTTACGCTCGCTGCCGCTGGTTACCATTGACGGCGAAGATGCCCGCGACTTCGATGACGCGGTGTACTGCGAGAAGAAACGCGGCGGCGGCTGGCGCCTGTGGGTCGCCATTGCCGACGTCAGCTACTACGTGCGCCCGGGGACGCCGCTGGATGCGGAAGCGCGCAGTCGTGGCACCTCGGTCTACTTCCCGTCGCAGGTAGTGCCGATGCTGCCGGAAGTGCTGTCTAACGGTCTATGCTCGCTGAACCCGCAGGTTGATCGCCTGTGTATGGTGTGCGAGATGACGATTTCGTCAAAAGGCCGTCTGACCGGTTATAAATTCTATGAAGCGGTGATGAGTTCACATGCTCGCCTGACCTACACCAAAGTGTGGCATATGCTGCAGGGTGACCAGGAACTGCGCGAACACTACGCGCCGCTGGTGAAGCACATTGAAGAGCTGCATAACCTCTACAAAGTGCTGGAGAGCGCCCGCGAAGAGCGCGGTGGTATCTCATTTGAAAGTGAAGAAGCTAAATTCATCTTCAATGCCGAACGCCGTATTGAGCGTATCGAACAGACTCAGCGTAACGATGCGCATAAGCTGATTGAAGAGTGCATGATCCTGGCGAACATCTCCGCCGCGCGCTTCGTTGAGAAGGCGCAGGAGCCGGCGCTGTTCCGTATCCATGATAAGCCAACCACCGAAGCGATTACCTCCTTCCGTACCGTGCTGGCTGAGCTGGGACTGGAGCTGCCTGGCGGCAACAAGCCGGAGCCGCGTGATTACGCAGAGCTGCTAACCTCCATCGCCGATCGCCCGGATGCGGAAATGCTGCAGACGATGCTCCTGCGCTCCATGAAGCAGGCGGTCTACGATCCGGAAAACCGCGGTCACTTTGGCCTGGCGCTGCAGTCATACGCCCACTTCACCTCGCCGATTCGTCGTTACCCGGACCTGTCGCTGCACCGCGCTATCAAGTATCTGCTGGCCAAAGAGCAGGGACATAAAGGCAACAGCACCGAGACCGGCGGCTGGCACTACAGTATGGAAGAGATGCTCCAGCTGGGTCAGCACTGTTCGATGACCGAGCGCCGCGCCGACGAAGCGACGCGCGAAGTGTCTGACTGGCTGAAGTGCGACTTCATGCAGGATCAGGTGGGCAACATCTTCTCCGGCGTGATCGCCAGCGTGACCGGCTTTGGCTTCTTCGTCCGCCTGAACGATCTGTTTATCGACGGTCTGGTGCATGTTTCCAGCCTGGATAACGACTATTATCGTTTCGACCAGGTGGGGCAGCGTCTCATTGGTGAGTCCGGCGGCCAGACCTATCGCCTGGGCGACCGCGTGGAAGTCCGTGTGGAAGCGGTCAACATGGACGAGCGGAAAATCGACTTTACCCTGATCTCCAGCGAGCGTGCGCCGCGTAATGTCGGCAAGACCGCCCGTGAGAAAGCGAAAAAGAGTACCTCTGGCAAGCCGGGCGGCCGTCGCCGCCAGGTGGGTAAGCAGGTAAACTTCGAGCCGGACAGCGCTTTCCGTAAAGAGAAAGAGACCGCCCGACCGAAGAAAGAGAAAAAAGCGAAAAAACCGTCGGCGAAAACACAGAAAATCGCCGCCGCGACGAAAGCCAAGCGCGCGGCAAAGAAGAAGATCGCCGAGTGATTGACCTCCCTTCACCCTGAAGTCTGCTGACGCAGGATGGGGTGAAGGGGGCAGATAACAGAACCTAAAACGAGTACATCAATGAGTGAAATGATTTACGGCATCCATGCGGTGCAGGCACTGCTGGAGCGCGCACCTGAGCGTTTTCAGGAAGTTTATATTCTGAAAGGCCGTGAGGATAAGCGCTTGCTGCCGCTGATCCATGCCCTGGAAGCGCAGGGCGTGGTGATTCAGCTGGCCAACCGTCAGTTTCTTGATGAGAAGAGCGAAGGCGCTGTGCACCAGGGGATCATTGCCCGCGTGAAGCCGGGGCGTCAGTATCAGGAGAACGATCTGCCGGATCTGCTGGCGCAGCTCGATCAACCGTTCCTGCTGATCCTCGACGGCGTAACCGATCCGCACAACCTCGGCGCCTGCCTGCGTAGCGCTGACGCCGCCGGCGTGCATGCGGTGATCGTGCCAAAAGATCGTTCCGCTCAGTTGAATGCGACGGCGAAGAAAGTGGCCTGCGGCGCGGCGGAGAACGTCCCGCTGATCCGCGTCACCAACCTGGCGCGCACCATGCGTCTGCTGCAGGAAGAGAACGTCTGGATCGTCGGAACCGCAGGGGAAGCCGACCATACGCTGTTCCAGAGCAAAATGACCGGCCCGATGGCGCTGGTGATGGGCGCGGAAGGCGAAGGCATGCGTCGTCTGACCCGCGAACACTGCGATGAGCTGATCAGCATCCCGATGGCGGGCAGCGTCTCCTCGCTGAACGTCTCGGTGGCTACCGGCATCTGTCTGTTTGAAGCAGTACGTCAGCGCAGCTAAGCTGAACCATCGACGAATCAAAAAAAGCCATCCTCCGGGATGGCTTTTTTGTGACCGCTCTCGCGGGCGAGTATCCCTCCGGATAACCATACTTATGGCTATCGCCATTGATGGAGGGAGACACGATGCACTGGCAAACGCACACCGTTTTTAATCAACCCACCCCGCTGAATAACAGCAATCTGTTTCTGTCCGATACCGCTCTGCGTGAAGCAGTGGTCCGCGAAGGCGCCGGCTGGGATGGCGATCTGCTCGCCAGCATTGGCCAGCAGCTGGGGACAGCCGAATCGCTGGAGCTGGGACGCCTGGCCAACAGCAATCCGCCGGAGCTGCTGCGCTATGACGCCACCGGCGCCCGGCTGGACGACGTGCGCTTCCATCCCGCCTGGCACCTGCTGATGCAGGGGCTGTGCGCGAATCGGGTACATAACCTCGCCTGGCAGGAGGATGCCCGCGAAGGCGCGTTTGTCGCCCGCGCCGCCCGCTTTCTGCTCCATGCCCAGGTGGAGGCCGGGACGTTGTGCCCGATTACCATGACCTTCGCCGCGACGCCCCTGCTGCAGCACGCCCTGCCCGCGCCCTTTCGCGACTGGCTGTCGCCGCTGCTGAGCGACCGTTACGATCCGCACCTTGCGCCTGGCGGCCAGAAGCGCGGCCTGCTGATCGGCATGGGGATGACCGAGAAGCAAGGGGGGTCTGATGTGCTGAGCAATACCACTCGCGCGGAGAAAACGGCGGAAGGGTTTTACCGACTGGTGGGACACAAGTGGTTCTTCTCGGTGCCGCAGAGCGATGCTCACCTGGTGCTGGCTCAGGCTCCGGCGGGGCTCTCATGCTTCTTTGTGCCGCGTCTGCTGCCCGACGGGCAGCGTAACGGCGTGCGTCTTGAACGCTTAAAAGAGAAGCTCGGCAACCGCTCCAACGCCAGTAGCGAAGTGGAGTTTTATGAGGCCTGCGGCTGGCTGGTGGGCGACGAAGGCGACGGCGTGCGGCAGATCCTCAGGATGGGCGGCCTGACCCGCTTTGACTGCGCGCTGGGCAGCCATGCCCTGATGCGTCGCGCCTTCTCGGTGGCGCTGTATCACGCGCTACAGCGTCAGGCGTTTGGCAAAAACCTGGTCGAACAGCCGATGATGCGCCAGCTGCTGGGGCAAATGGCGCTCCGTCTGGAGGGGCAGACCGCGTTTCTGTTTCGCCTGGCGCGGGCCTGGGACCGTCGGGATGATGCCCGGGAAAGCGCCTGGGCGCGCCTGTTTACGCCTGCGGCCAAGTTTGCCATCTGTAAGGCCGGTATCCCGTTTGTCGCCGAGGCGATGGAAGTGCTGGGCGGCATCGGCTATTGCGAGGAGAGCGAACTCCCGCGCCTCTACCGTGAGATGCCGGTCAACAGCATCTGGGAAGGCTCCGGCAATATTATGTGCCTCGATGTGATGCGGGTGCTGAGCAAGCAGCCGGCGGCGATGGAGCTGCTGGCCGCGGAGTGTGCGGAGGTGAAAGGACAGAACCGCCATCTCGACCGCGCATGGCGTCAGCTGCAGCAACTGCTGAAACGACCCGCCGAAGAGCAGGGGAGAGAGATTGCCCGGCTGGTCTATCGTCTTGGCGCGGGGGCGCAGATGCTGCGCCATGCTTCGCCGCCGCTGGCCGAAGCCTGGTGCCGGATGATGCTCGACACCCGCGGCGGCATACGTCTTGACGCGCCGACCCTCGACGACCTGCTGCTGCGGGCTATGGGGCGCGGGCGCCAGGCGCCTCAGGCGTAGAGAATGGCCTGCACGCGCCAGCTGTCCGGCTGTTGTTCCTCGTACATCTGAATAATGCGATACCAGGAGGCGCCTTGCTCGTCTGCTTTGCGGGCAATGGCGTGCTCTACATCCTGTTGGCTACCGGAAAGATTAGTGACGGAGATCAGACCGATTTCATTCAGGCCAGTGACGCAATCCGCGCTGGCGAATTCGGCTGACTGCGCGGACGTATTGGCCGTCGCAGCGGTTAACAGCAGGCTGGATAGGGTAAAAGATCGTTTCATCGTCAGCTCCATTTCACGTAGTCCCAAGGGCAGTCCGTTGCTAACGTCCTGCCAGGTGGCTGGCCGAACGTTATTATGCACAGGAGAACGTGAATGGACGCAAAGCTGTGTAAAGCAGATTTAAAGACGCCGCCTCGTTATCGACGATAGAGGATCGCCTGCGAATACCACTGGCCGGGTACCATGGTGTCATCGATCATGATGATGACGTAGTAATCGGCTTTGGCCGCTTCTGCTTTAGCCTTCAGCGCCGCTTCGACATCCATCGGCGAACCGTACATCAGTACGCTTACCGTGGCCATTTTCTGCAGGCCAGCCGTCTGGTAGCGCTGGATCTCCTGCGGATGGTCGGTGGCGGGCGGCGGGGCTTCCGGCGTTCCCTGCAGGGCGCTACACCCGCTGAGGACGATAGCCAGTAACCACGGTGAAAACCTGCGCATAACCATATCTCGTTTCCTGATAGTGATAGTGTAGTGGTAGCCTTAACAGGATTGCCGGGGAATGTTCCCGAACTGTTATCTCTGACGCGATTTTCGAATGAAAATGTTGTGAAAGCGTAACCGGGTTCTCAACATTATGAATCGTAGCAAACTGGGTTGCCTGGTGAATGAATTTTCCCATGACGCCTAACCACGATAGAGAAGGAAGACGATAAATGATTGCACTAGAAATGCGCAACCTCGGCGGTGGTGAAATTTTACATGCCTGTCCGCAGGAGAGTCTGGATAAGCCCTTGCCCTGTATCGTCTTTTATCATGGCTTTACCTCGTCGAAGCTGGTCTACAGCTACTTTGCGGTGGCGCTGGCCGAGGCCGGATTCCGGGTGATCATGCCGGACGCGCCGGAGCATGGGGCGCGCTATCAGGGCGATGAGGCCGGGCGGATGCAGCGCTTCTGGCCGATTCTGCAGCAGAATTTCAGGGAGTTTCCTGCGCTGCGCGAGGCGATAATCGCTGAAGGATGGCTGGAAGGGGAGCGGCTGGCGGTGGCGGGCGCTTCGATGGGGGGAATGACGGCGTTGGGCATCATGACGCATCACCCCGAGCTGAACAGCGTCGCCTGTCTGATGGGGTCGGGCTATTTTCGTTCCCTGTCGCAAACCCTGTTCCCCTCGCCTGATTTTGATGTCGATAGCCTCAACGAATGGGATGTCAGCCATCAGCTGGCGTCCCTTGCCCGGCGACCGCTGCTGCTCTGGCATGGCGATGCCGATGACGTGGTGCCGCCGGAAGAGACCTTCCGTCTTGAGCAGGCGCTGCGGCAAGGCGATCTTGCCGCCAGGCTGACCTGTGTCTGGCAGAAAGGCGTCCGCCATCGCATTACGCCAGAGGCGCTGGCTACCACGGTCGCCTTTTTTCAGCAGCACCTTTAAACGCGGATTACGCTGACGCCCTGATCCTCAAGCTGTTTGAGGATCGCGGCATCGGCCTGTTTGCCGGTGATCACCACGTCTATTTGTCCGGCCTGGCTGAATAGCATCCCGGCGCGCTCGCCGATCTTGCTGCTGTCGACCAGCACCGCCAGTTTGCCGACCACGTTAAGCATTTTTTGCTCGGCCATGGCGGTCAACATATCCGTTTTGTAGAGGCCTTCGGCGGTGAGCCCTTTGCCGCTGGTAAACATCCAGTGTCCGGCATAGAGGCTGTTCTCGCTACCGTGGGGGCTGAGGGTGATGGCGTGGCTGCGGTTGTACTGGCCGCCCATGATAATCACGCTGTCATGCTCCTGGTCGATCAGGTAGTTAGCCAGCGGCAGATAGTTGGTGATGATCTGCACCGGTTTGCCGCACAGTTCCCGACCCAACAGAAAGGCGGTGGAGCCGCAGTTAATGACGATGCTCTCACCCGGCGCGATCAGTTGCGAAGCGGCGCGTGCAATACGCACTTTTTCATCCAGATTTTGCGCCTGGTGGATGTTCATCGGCGTCCAGCGGGGGCGCTGTTCGCTAATGGCTTCCGCGCCATTACGAACCTTTTTCAGTTTGCCGCTTTCATCCAGCTTGTTGATATCACGTCGGGCGGTAGCGGGTGAGATCCCGAGCCGCGACATCACCTGCTCCACGGTAACAAACCCCGTTTGGGCGAGCAGATCCAGCAGAATTTGGTGCCTTTGCGCTTCCGTCATGAGCGAATCCGATTAAAAGTGAACGGCAAAGATGATATTTGAAATCATGTGAAAATACTAACCCTGCGGCGGGGTATTTCCGGCAGGCAGGGCCTGCCGGCGGCGACTTACAGGAAGGATTTGAAAGGCAGATCCGGCTCAATGGTAAAGCAGTCGTCGAAACCGCGCGGGTAGTGATATTCGAAATTGTCTTTATCCAGCGGCCAGGTAAATTTGCCGCCGACCTGCCAGATAAACGGCTTGAAGCCGTACTTCAGACGATCCTTTTTCATCTCCCACAGAACGCGGATCTCCTGCGGATCGGCCTGAAAGTTTGACCAGATATCATGGTGGAACGGGATCACAACTTTGGCGTTGAGCGACTCTGCCATGCGCAGGATATCGGCGCTGGTCATTTTGTCGGTGATCCCGCGCGGGTTCTCGCCATACGAGCCGAGGGCGACGTCAATCCGATGCTCGTTGCCATGCTTCGCGTAGTAGTTGGAGTAGTGGGAATCGCCGCTGTGGTACAGGTTGCCGCCCGGTGTTTTAAACAGGTAGTTGACCGCGCGCTGGTCCATGCCGTCCGGCAGTACGCCAGCGGCTTTTTGGTCCGCCGGGAGGGTGATCAGCGCGGTGCGATCGAACGCATCGAGCGCATGGATCTCAATGTCTTTGATCTTCACGACATCGCCAGGTTTCATGACGATACAGCGCGCTTTCGGCACGCCCCAACCGATCCACAGGTCGACGCAGGTTTTCGGGCCGATAAACGGCACATCGGCCGGGCAGTTCTGCATGACGGCGGCGGCGACGTTGACGTCAATATGATCGTTGTGATCGTGGGTCGCGAGGACCGCGTCAATCTGGCGAATGGCGAACGGATCCAGCACGAACGGCGTGGTGCGCAGGTTCGGCTGTAATTTTTTCACACCTGCCATCCGCTGCATCTGGTGGCCGGTTTTCATCAGCGGATTGCCGTGGCTCTGTTTGCCAGTGCCGCACCAGAAATCGACGCAGACGTTAGCCCCGCCTTCGGATTTTAACCAGATACCGGTACAGCCGAGCCACCACATGGCGAAGGTGCCGGGCGCAACCTGCTCCTGCTCAATCTCTTCATTCAGCCAGCTGCCCCATTCCGGAAAGGTGTTCAGGATCCATGATTCACGGGTGATGGTCTGTACTTTACTCATCGTGCTCTTCCTCGTATTTTCAATAGTAATCAAATTTTGATTGGTTTTGATTTATGTTGTCACTGGATTTTCAAGATTGCAATCTTGTTTTCCATCAATTTTACGAAGAGATGCGCATCATCTCTCAGGGGGTCCAGCATCCATAAAGGTTGTGCTTTGTTTTATCTATATGATTTGAAAATGTTTAATTATGTTTCGGCGCTACTGATCGGCAATAGTCACAATGAAATAGAGGATTATTGCGGCGCGCGTCACATTTAATCAAATTCAATCTTGTTGTGATTATTTTTGATTATTAGAGTGGGCAGCGAGAAATGCTGAGCGTAAGGCGCGTTCAGCGCCTTCACCATCGGGAGTGTGTTATGGCAATCCTCTACAACATCTTTACCGTTTTCTTTAATCAGGTGATGACCAATGCCCCGCTGCTGCTGGGTATCGTCACCTGTCTGGGCTATATCCTGCTGCGCAAAAGCGTCAGCGTGATTATTAAAGGCACGATCAAAACCATTATCGGCTTCATGCTGTTACAGGCCGGCTCCGGCATCCTCACCAGCACTTTTAAACCGGTGGTGGCGAAAATGTCAGAGGTGTACGGCATCAACGGCGCGATCTCTGACACCTATGCCTCGATGATGGCGACCATCGACCGGATGGGCGAGGCCTATAGCTGGGTGGGCTATGCGGTGCTGCTGGCGCTGGCGCTCAACATCTGTTACGTCCTGCTGCGCCGGATAACCGGCATCCGCACCATCATGCTGACTGGCCATATCATGTTTCAGCAGGCGGGGCTGATCGCCGTCTCGTTCTTTATCTTTGGTTACGGAATGTGGACGACCATCATCTGTACCGCCGTGCTGGTCTCCCTGTACTGGGGTATCACCTCCAACATGATGTTCAAGCCGACTCAGCTGGTCACCGACGGCTGCGGCTTCTCCATCGGTCACCAGCAGCAGTTTGCCTCGTGGATTGCCTACAAAGTGGCGCCGTATCTGGGGAAAAAAGAGGAGAGTGTGGAAGACCTCAAGCTGCCAGGCTGGCTCAATATCTTCCACGACAACATCGTTTCCACCGCGATTGTCATGACCATTTTCTTTGGCGCGATCCTGCTTTCCTTTGGTATTGACGTCGTGCAGGCGATGGCGGGGAAAACCCACTGGACGGTCTATATCCTGCAGACCGGTTTCTCCTTCGCGGTGGCCATTTTCATCATTACCCAGGGCGTGCGGATGTTCGTCGCCGAACTGTCCGAAGCCTTCAACGGTATCTCGCAACGCCTGATCCCCGGCGCGGTGCTGGCGATTGACTGCGCCGCGATCTATAGCTTTGCGCCGAATGCGGTGGTGTGGGGCTTTATGTGGGGCACCATCGGCCAGCTGATTGCCGTCGGCATTCTGGTTGGCATTGGCTCTTCAATTCTGATTATTCCGGGCTTTATCCCGATGTTCTTCTCCAACGCGACGATTGGCGTCTTTGCCAACCACTTCGGCGGCTGGCGCGCGGCGCTCAAGATCTGCCTGGTGATGGGCATGGTTGAAATTTTCGGTTGCGTGTGGGCGGTGAAGCTCACCGGTATGAGCGCCTGGATGGGAATGGCGGACTGGTCGATTCTGGCGCCGCCGATGATGCAGGGCTTCGCCTCCATCGGGCTGGCGTTTATGGCCGTCATCATCCTGATTGCTCTCGCTTATATGTTCTTCGCTGGCCGCGCGCTGCGCGCCGAAGAAGACGCGGAAAAACAACTGGCAGAGGCCTCTGCCCAATAAGGAGTTCTGATTATGACCGTACGTATTCTGGCTGTGTGTGGTAACGGGCAAGGCAGTTCCATGATCATGAAAATGAAAGTGGATGAGTTCCTGACGCAATCCAATATCGACCACACGGTGAACAGCTGCGCGGTGGGTGAATACAAAAGCGAACTAAACGGCGCGGATATCATCATCGCTTCAACCCATATCGCGGGGGAGATTACCGTCTCCGGCAATAAACACGTGGTGGGGGTGCGTAATATGCTTTCCCCCGCGGATTTCGGGCCAAAGCTGCTGGAGGTGATTAAAGCTCATTTCCCGCAGGACGTGAAATAAGGAGCGGCTATGAAACTCCATGAATCACTGGCGCAGAATCACTCCATTCGCCTGCAGGCGGAAGCGGAAACCTGGCAGGAGGCGGTGAAAATCGGCGTCGATCTGCTGGTGGCCGCCGACGTGGTGGAACCGCGCTACTACCAGGCAATCCTCGACGGCGTCGCGCAGCACGGCCCCTATTTTGTGATCGCTCCGGGATTAGCCATGCCGCACGGGCGGCCGGAAGAGGGCGTCAAAAAAACCGGCTTTGCGCTGGTCACGCTAAAGAAACCGCTGATTTTCAACCACGAAGATAACGACCCGGTCGACATCCTGATCACCATGGCGGCGGTTGACGCCACCACCCACCAGGAAGTGGGCATCATGCAGATCGTTAACCTGTTTGATGACGAAGCCAATTTCGACCGTTTACGCGCCTGCCGCAGCGAGCAGGAAGTGCTGGATTTAATCAAAAACGCCACCGCGGCGGCTGTTTAAAAGGAACACTATCATGTCATTACCTATGTTACAGGTCGCCCTGGACAACCAAACGCTGGCCAGCGCTTATGAAACAACCCGTCTGATCGCCGAAGAGGTAGATATCATTGAAGTCGGCACTATCCTCTGCGTTGGTGAAGGTGTACGCGCGGTGCGCGATCTGAAAGCGCTGTATCCGCATAAAATCGTGCTGGCGGACGCCAAAATTGCCGATGCCGGCAAGATCCTGTCGCGGATGTGCTTCGAAGCCAACGCCGACTGGGTCACGGTGATCTGCTGCGCCGATATCAACACCGCCAAAGGGGCGCTGGATGTCGCCAAAGAGTTCAACGGCGATGTGCAAATAGAGCTGACCGGCTTCTGGACCTGGGAGCAGGCGCAGGCGTGGCGCGAGGCGGGTATTCAGCAGGTGGTCTATCACCGCAGCCGCGACGCGCAGGCGGCAGGCGTGGCGTGGAGTGAGGCGGATATCAGCGCGATTAAGCGTCTGTCTGATATGGGCTTCAAAGTGACCGTCACCGGCGGGCTGGCGCTGGAAGACCTGCCGCTGTTTGCCGGGATCCCTGTTCACGTCTTTATTGCCGGACGCAGCATCCGCGATGCTGCCTCGCCGGTGGAAGCGGCGCGCCAGTTTAAACGCTCTATCGCCCAGCTGTGGGGTTAAGGAGCGACTATGTTGGCGAAATCCATTCCGCTCGGCATCTATGAAAAAGCGCTCCCCGCCGGGGAGTGCTGGCTGGAGCGGCTAAAGCTTGCAAAAGCGCTGGGCTTTGATTTCGTTGAGATGTCTCTCGATGAAACGGACGCCCGCCTTGCGCGGCTGGACTGGAGCCCGGAGCAGCGTCTGGCGCTGGTCAAGGCGGTGGCTGAAACCGGCGTCCGGGTGCCGTCGATGTGCCTTAGCGCCCATCGCCGTTTTCCGCTGGGTAGTGAAGACGACGCGGTGCGGCATCAGGGGCTGGAAATTATGCGTAAAGCTATTCAGCTGGCGCAGGATGTGGGGATTCGGGTGATCCAGCTGGCAGGCTACGACGTCTATTACCAGCAGGCGAACGATGAGACGCGCCGCCGCTTTCGCGACGGCCTGAAACAGAGCGTCGAGATGGCCAGCCGAGCCCAGGTAACCCTGGCGATGGAGATCATGGACTACCCGCTGATGAACTCGATCAGTAAAGCGCTGGGCTATGCCCATTACCTGAATAATCCGTGGTTCCAGCTTTACCCGGATATCGGCAATCTGTCGGCGTGGGATAACGACGTCCAGATGGAGCTGAAGGCGGGGAGCGGGCATATCGTGGCGGTACACGTCAAAGACACGAAGCCCGGCGTCTTTAAAAACGTGCCGTTCGGCGAAGGGGTGGTCGATTTTGAACGCTGCTTCGAAACGCTCAAGCAGACCGGCTACTGCGGACCGTACCTGATTGAGATGTGGAGCGAAACCAGCGCTGACCCGCTGGCGGAGGTGGCGAAGGCGCGTGACTGGGTGAAGGCGCGGATGGCCCGCGCGGGCCTGATGGAGGCGGCATAATGCAACAGCTGAAACAGCAGGTGTTCGAGGCCAATATGGATCTGCCGCGCTACGGCCTGGTGACCTTTACCTGGGGTAACGTTAGCGCCATTGATCGGCAGCGTGGGCTGGTGGTGATTAAGCCCAGCGGCATCGCCTACGAGTCAATGACCGTCGATGACATGTCGGTGGTTGATCTGCAGGGGCACGTGGTGGAAGGGCGCTGGCGTCCCTCCTCTGATACCGCCACCCATCTGGCGCTCTATCGCCGTTATCCCGACCTTGGTGGGGTGGTGCATACCCATTCGACGCACGCCACCGCCTGGGCGCAGGCGGGGCTGGCGATCCCGGCGCTCGGCACCACCCATGCGGACTACTTCTTCGGCGATATTCCCTGCACCCGGGCGCTTAGCGCACAGGAGGTGGACGAGGCCTACGAGCTGAACACCGGGCAGGTGATTATCGAAGCGCTGGGTGAGGCCAATCCGCTGCATACGCCGGGGATCGTCGTCTATCAGCACGGGCCATTTGCCTGGGGCAAAGACGCCCACGAGGCGGTACACAACGCGGTGGTGATGGAAGAGGTGGCGCGCATGGCGTGGATTGCCCGCGGCATTAATCCGCAGTTGCAGCCCATCGATAGCTGGCTGATGAATAAGCATTTTCAGCGTAAGCATGGGCCAAACGCCTACTATGGGCAAAAGTAGATAGCGCGCTCCGGGGCTTTCACCCCTCACGGTGAAGCAACTGGTCTGGCCCCGGGGCCGTTTTTAATCCTGACGATAGGCCGACGGCATCACGCGCATGCCGATGAGCGTGACCACGCAAATTATCGCCCCGGCGTAAAACGTCGAGGCGGCGCCGAAGGTTTCCCACAGTACCCCCGCGCCGGTGCTGGCCAGCAGCAGAGCCAGGCCACTCATCAGATTAAACATACCGAACGCCGTGCCGCGTAGCTCCGGTGGCGCCGTATGGGCGACCATCGCCGCCAGCAGGCCCTGGGTCATTCCCATATGAATCCCCCACAGCGCGACGCCGATCAGCAGCGTGCTCCAGTGGCCGCTGAGCGCCAGCACGATATCGGCGAGGATCAGCACCAGCAGCCCCCACTGCAGCAGTTTGCTGTGGCTCATGCTGTCTGAGAGTTTACCGAACGGGTAAGCCGTGAGGCTGTAGACCAGGTTCATCGCCACCATCACCAGCGGGATGGTATAGAGCGGGATCTCCATCTGCTGGGCGCGCAGCACCAGAAAGGCTTCGCTGAAGCGGGCGAGGGTGAAAATGCTGCCGATCGCGACCACCCACCAGTAGGCGGCGGAGAGCTTTTTCAGGTTTTCGCGCTTCAGCGGATTGCTGCGTTTGTGCGCGATGGCGGATTTTGGCTCCTGTAGGCCGAATCCGAGCAGGAGAATGGAGAGCACGGCGGGAATGACCGCCACCCAGAAAATAGCGTGAAAATCGTTGGCCCAGATAAACATCAGCAGCACCGCCAGCAGCGGGCCGAGAAAGGCGCCGACGGTATCCAGCGCCTGGCGTAGTCCGTAGGCGGCGCCGCGGATCTCCGGCGGGGTGACGTCGGCGACCAGCGCATCGCGCGGCGCGCCGCGAATACCTTTGCCTACGCGGTCAATCATGCGGGCGCTAAACACCACCCCGGCGGTAGGGGCGATGGCAAACAGCGGCTTACTGAGCGCGCCCAGGCCGTAGCCCAGCAGCGCCAGTCCTTTACGCTTGCCGACATAGTCGCTGATCGCGCCGGAGAAGACCTTCAGGATCAGGGCGGTGGCTTCCGCCAGTCCCTCGATAAGACCGATAATTATCACGCTGGCGCCGAGGGTAGTGGCCATAAACAGCGGTAAGAGGCTGTGGATCATCTCGGAGGAGACATCCATCAGCAGGCTGACGCCGCCGAGTACCCAAACGCCTTTGGGGATACGGCCTAAGGTGGCGAAACGCGGAACCATCAATCACTCCTGATTATCAAATGGCGAGTGGCTGATTAAATCAGGTTGCGATGACGCTGGTAAGTCGGTTTGTAAAATAATTCTCAATTGCGTTTGGGCGCAGACCTCGCTTCGCCCCTCGCGAGGAGAGGCGAAGAATCGGGCAGGCGTTAGCGGTATATCACCGCGCTGGCGCGAAGCGGGCCGTTGGTTTCTGGTTCGTGCATCAGGATAGGCTGAAAGTATTTCGCCCCCTGCGCATCGCTCATCTGGCTAAGGGCCTGTTCGGCCTCGTGCTCAGTGGCCATATTGTGATTGATATAGATAACGCCGAGGCTCTGCACGTCGTCCATGTTGCGGGCCTGACGTTCGGTGATTTGGATAGCTGCCAGCGCGTTGGCGCTGAAGAAAAGCGCAGCCATCATGGCGATGATTTTCAGTTTCATATACTACGCTCCTAACTGACAGTCCTGACGCTGACTCGGGGCTCTCCTGTGATCGTTGGGCTTTGATAGAAGTGTAATCGCTGCGCGTTCATCGCATGGCGACCTTTTCTGATGCAGTTGTTCAAAAAAATGCCGCTTCCTTTATTGGTTAATTTTAAATCACCCACTTAGCCCAGCTTGGCGCTTAGTGCGAATTATTTGTGCAAATGCGCTTGTGTTCCTGAGGGGCCGCCATTAGAATGACGCGTCAATTTTTCAGCCGCCCTTTAACACGTTCCTTGCCTCCATGGGCCGCGGCTGACCCAGACAGGAGGCTGAATAATCCGTAAGGAGCAATTCGATGCGTCATTACGAAATCGTTTTTATGGTCCATCCTGACCAGAGCGAACAGGTTCCGGGCATGATCGAACGTTACACTGGTGCAATTACTGCAGCAGCAGGTACGATCCACCGTCTGGAAGACTGGGGCCGCCGTCAGCTGGCTTATCCGATCAACAAACTGCACAAAGCTCACTACGTTCTGATGAACGTTGAAGCGCCGCAGGAAGCGATCGATGAGCTGGAAACTAACTTCCGCTTCAACGACGCCGTTATCCGCAGCATGGTAATGCGTACTAAGCACGCTGTTACCGAAGCATCTCCGATGGTTAAAGCGAAAGACGAGCGCCGTGAGCGTCGCGAAGATTTCGCCAACGAAACCGCAGATGATTCTGAAGCTGGGGATTCTGAAGAGTAATCCTGATGACCAACCGTCTGGAGCTGTCCGGCATTATTTGCAGGACTCCACTTCGTAAGGTCAGCCCGTCAGGAATTCCTCACTGCCAGTTCGTGCTTGAGCATCGTTCAGTGCAGGAGGAAGCCGGTTTTCACCGGCAGGCATGGTGTCAGATGCCCGTTATTATTAGCGGTCATGAGAACCAGGCCATTACTCACAGTATAACGGTCGGTAGCGCAGTAACCGTTCGAGGGTTCATCTCTTGCCATAAGGCAAAGAACGGCTTGAGCAAAATGGTTCTGCATGCCGAGCAGATTGAATTGATAGATTCTGGAGACTAGCCATATGGCACGTTATTTCCGTCGTCGCAAGTTCTGCCGTTTCACCGCGGAAGGCGTTCAAGAGATCGACTATAAAGATATCGCTACGCTGAAAAACTACATCACCGAAAGCGGTAAGATTGTCCCGAGCCGTATCACCGGTACCCGTGCAAAATACCAGCGTCAGCTGGCTCGCGCTATCAAACGCGCTCGCTACCTGTCCCTGCTGCCGTACACTGATCGTCATCAGTAATCGGTCACGGTCCATTAATACGACTTTGAGAGGATAAGGTAATGCAAGTTATTCTGCTTGATAAAGTAGCAAACCTGGGTAGCCTGGGTGATCAGGTTAACGTTAAAGCGGGCTATGCTCGTAACTTCCTGGTCCCGCAGGGTAAAGCTGTTCCTGCTACCAAGAAAAACGTTGAATTCTTCGAAGCACGTCGTGCTGAACTGGAAGCCAAACTGGCTGACGTTCTGGCAGCAGCTGAAGCTCGTGCTGAGCAGATCAACGCCCTGGAATCCGTAACCATCGCGTCTAAAGCTGGCGACGAAGGTAAACTGTTCGGTTCCATCGGTACTCGCGACATCGCTGACGCTGTTACTGCAGCAGGCGTTAAAGTTGCTAAGAGCGAAGTTCGCCTGCCGAACGGCGTTCTGCGTAACGTTGGCGAGCACGAAGTGAACTTCCAGGTTCACAGCGAAGTATTCGCTAAAGTTATCATCAACGTGGTTGCTGAGTAATCGGCCTCTGACGTTCTGGTAACAACAAACCGCCGGCCTTGTGCCGGCGTTTTGCTTTTTAGCGCCTTTCATTTTGCGGCGGCGTAACGCTTGCTGTCGTCTTCTCTGCTATCGCGCACGCACAAAGCTGCCGTTCGACTGGCGGGTAAACAGCACCTGCTGGCCGTTGCCGGTATCGATAGTGAGCCCGGTGACCACGCCGTTGGCGTTCTGCCGAATCTGCACCGTCTGTCCGCTCTGCAAAGTACTTAGCGGCTTGCCAGCGCCTTCAACCTGCGCCATGGCGTAGACGTCAGTGGCCGGCAGCCCATGATCGCGGAACAGCTGCGCCAGGGTTTTGCCTGACTCGATGCGATAGGTCCGCCATTGCTGCTCAATACCCGGCGCGGACTGCTGTGATGAGGATTGATAAGGCTGGGTGGCGGCGGGCTGCTGCGTCTGCGCTTGATCCGGCTGCTCATCCTGAATCGGCTCCGGGGCGACCGGCGCCATCTGATCGGCGTCGCTCACGGTAGGCGTATTAGTGATCGGCGGCAGCGGAACGGCCTGATTGCCGCCAGCTTGCGGCTGGGACTGCGACTGTAGATTCAGGTTCGCTTCACGGCTGGTCGACGCCGGGCTTTGGCTATCATCGGAGGGAAGCAGAATACCAATAATAACCAACAGGAAGCCAGCGATAATTCCCCGGCGGTGCATCGGAGGCAGCGGGTCCAGGAGGCGAAAATGATCCGGGGCGTGCCAGATTTTCGCCAGGGTAGATGTCAGTTCAAAGCGCCCGGGCATGGCTTTCCTCCTGCTCCGCATATTTATATCCTGCTCATGAGTATAGATGGCTAACGTCCTGATGACCGGAACAAAGTGAAGTTAACCTGCTGCCGCCTATTGTTTCTTTTTCGCTGAGATTTGTCATCATCCGCCGACAAAGTTTTACCCATTTCGCTATGGCTGTTATGCTTTCGCACGCTTTTATCTTGATGTTTATCACCCAAAAAGGAACAACGATGGCAACCCCAACTTTTGACACTATCGAAGCGCAGGCAAGTTACGGTATCGGCTTGCAGGTTGGACAACAGCTGAGCGAATCCGGCCTGCAGGGGCTGCTGCCGGAAGCGCTGGTGGCGGGTATCGCCGATGCGCTGGAAGGTAACCAGCCGCAGGTGCCGGTGGAAGCCGTTCACCGCGCGCTGCGTGAAATCCACGAGCGTGCTGACGCTGTGCGTCGCGAGCGTTTTCAGGCCATGGCCGCTGACGGCCAAAAATACCTTGATGAAAACCGCGAGAAAGAAGGTGTGAACAGCACCGAGTCTGGTCTGCAGTTCCGCGTACTGATCCAGGGCGAAGGCCCGATCCCGGCGCGTACTGACCGCGTTCGCGTGCACTACACTGGCAAACTGATCGACGGCACCGTCTTCGACAGCTCCGTCGCTCGCGGTGAACCGGCTGAATTCCCGGTGACCGGCGTGATCGGCGGCTGGATTGAAGCGCTGACTCTGATGCCGGTAGGTTCCAAATGGGAACTGACGATCCCGCACAACCTCGCCTACGGTGAGCGCGGCGCTGGCGCATCGATTCCTCCGTTCAGCACCCTGATCTTCGAAGTTGAACTGCTGGACATTATCTAAACAGCAGCGGCTTCCTCTTCCCCGCGGCAGGGGAAGCCATAAAAATAGCGTAAAATCCTTAAGTTAAAAATTAATTGGAATTATGTTTTGCATTCATCACGTATGGGTGTATTTTTGTGAGCTATTTCGCGTTAGATGAGTGATATAACACTCACTTTAAACATAAAATTAACATTATATCTAAATCATAGTATTCATCCCTCCGATTCTTACCTAATATCGACTAGCCCTTGCTGGGGTTAATGACAGACGACGGGCCATCAGAGCCTGAACAACACAGACAGGTACAACAGGAAGAAATCACATGGTAGATCAGGTTAAAGTCGCTGCTGTCGAGCAGGAGCCGACTGAACAATCGCTACGGCGAAATCTCACAAACCGACATATTCAGCTGATCGCGATTGGCGGAGCGATCGGCACCGGGTTATTTATGGGTTCTGGCAAAACCATCAGCCTTGCCGGACCATCCATTATCTTTGTTTATATGATTATCGGTTTTATGCTGTTTTTCGTGATGCGTGCCATGGGCGAATTACTGCTGTCGAACCTCGAATATAAATCCTTTAGCGACTTCGCGGCCGATCTGCTGGGGCCGTGGGCGGGCTACTTTACCGGCTGGACCTACTGGTTCTGCTGGGTAGTGACCGGGATGGCGGACGTTGTCGCCATCACCGCCTACGCGCAGTTCTGGTTTCCCGGACTCTCCGACTGGGTCGCCTCGCTGGCGGTGATCCTGCTGCTGCTGGGCCTGAACCTGGCCACCGTCAAGATGTTTGGCGAAATGGAGTTCTGGTTCGCGATGATCAAAATTGTCGCCATCGTGGCGCTGATCGTGGTCGGCCTGGTAATGGTGATGATGCATTTCAAATCGCCGACCGGGGTCGAAGCCTCTTTCGCCCACCTGTGGAATGACGGCGGCTGGTTCCCGAAAGGGCTGAGCGGCTTCTTCGCCGGCTTCCAGATTGCGGTGTTTGCCTTCGTGGGGATTGAGCTGGTGGGTACCACCGCCGCCGAAACCAAAGACCCGGAAAAGTCCCTGCCGCGAGCGATTAACTCCATCCCGCTGCGTATCATTATGTTCTACGTCTTCGCGCTGATTGTGATTATGTCGGTGACGCCGTGGAGCTCCGTGGTGCCGAGCAAGAGCCCGTTCGTTGAGCTGTTCGTGCTGGTTGGTCTGCCGGCGGCGGCGAGCCTGATCAACTTCGTGGTGCTGACCTCCGCGGCCTCCTCGGCCAACAGCGGCGTGTTCTCTACCAGCCGTATGCTGTTCGGTCTGGCGCAGGATGGTCAGGCGCCGAAGATGTTCGCCAAGCTGTCGAAGCGTGCGGTGCCGGCGAAGGGCTTAACCTTCTCCTGCATGTGTCTGCTGGGCGGGGTGGTGATGCTGATGGTCAACCCGAGCGTGATTGCCGCCTTCACCATGATCACCACGGTGTCGGCGATCCTGTTTATGTTCGTCTGGACCATCATCCTTTGCTCTTACCTGGCGTATCGCAAAAACCGCCCTCAGCTGCATGAGAAGTCAAGCTACAAGATGCCGCTGGGTAAAGTCATGTGCTGGGTGTGCATGGCCTTCTTCGTCTTTGTGCTGGTGCTGTTGACCCTGGAAGACGATACCCGTGAAGCGCTGATGGTCACCCCGCTGTGGTTTGTGCTGCTGGGCGCGGGCTGGCTGTTTGCCGGCAAAAAACGGCTGGCGAAATAAACGAAAATTTTAACGTTGCTTGCAACGGCCCGTCATAAAAAAGGCCACCCGGAGTGGCCAAATAAGACGGACAATGTCGAGGGCGCCCGCGGGCGCCTTTTTCTTTACTTTCCGCCGAGGGCGCGCGGGAACAGCACATTATTTTCCAGGCTGATGTGTTCCATCAGATCGTCGATCATCTCGTTGATACCGTTATACATCGCCTTCCAGGTGGTACAGGCTTCCGGCGGCGGCGTCACGTTGTGGGTGATGTGCTTAATGACTTCCAGCAGTTCACCCGCTTCATCATGCTCGCTTTCCATCACGCTGATCGGCCCCCCGGCCTGGGCGCCCATTCCCTGTTTGATCATCGGGAACAGGATCTGTTCCTCTTTCATCATGTGGCTGGAAAGCTCCTGATGCAGCATGGTCAGGTACTTAGTCAGTCCTTTCGGTACGTTCGGTTTATCGGCATGGACGCGTTCAACCTTGGTGGCCTGCAGGATCAGCTCCGGCAGCTGTTCACGGTGCCGGTCGTGATAGCGAACGATGATATGGTCGATAATCTCCGCGAGGGGCGCCGCGCGCCAGTCGCGGGAGAGAGGCTGTTCGGCCAGTTTCGCCAGCTCGGCTTCAATCACCGCGACATCCAGCGCTTTGCGCGACGCGGCGCGCGCCAGGGTCTGTTTGCCGCCGCAGCAGTAATCCATATCGTATTGACGGAACAGGGCGGAGGCGCGCGGGATGGTCAGCGCCAGCTCGCCTAAAGGTTGGTCACGGAAAGCCATAGCAGTTACCTCGTCATCAGGAATATAAGATGTATTTTAAATGCATCTTTTTGGCGAGGGAATACCCCTTAAGGAGGCGAGGCTACTTTTTTTCGTCCGCCAGCGGCTGCAGCATCGGTTTTTCCGGTCTGGCGCGTACGGCGGAGACCACGCCGAGCACCAGCAGCAGGATGCCGCTCAGGGTCAGCAGCGGCGGTAAGCTTTGCCGCAGCAGGAAGGTATACAGCAGTCCGGCCAGGGTTTCGAAGACGATAAGCGGGCCGAGGATCACCGTCGGCAGCCGCTGGCTGGCAATATTCCAGCATAGCGCGCCGACCCATGAGCAGAGCACCGCGATGGCCAGCATCAGCGTAATAAACACCGCCGGACGCGGGCCGAAGGGCAGGGGAAACCCGGCCTGCTGACCGTGCAGCCAGGCGCAGGCGGCGAGATAGCCGGCCAGCGAAACCGGAAGCGTCACCAGCGCCTGAGCGGTAGCCCACATCATTGGCGGTTGATGCGGGTTCTCCCGCAGCCAGCGGGCGTTGCGCAGAGCATACCAGGCCCAGCAGACCACCGATCCCAGCGCCAGCGCAATGCCGGAGCCGTAGCGCCACGGGCTAAAATTCGGCAGCCCCTGACGCAGCTCCGCGACGTTAACGCAGATCAGGCCCACAGCGATGCAGATCAGCGCCGGAAACAGGCGCCGCCACGGCAGCTTCCCGTCGCGCTGGCTGTAGAGCAGATTGGCGAACACCGGCAGTACCACCGGCAGCGTGCCGATAATCATGGTGGAAACCGGCGCCCCGGTGCGCTGAATGGCGCTGGCCAGGCAGACGTAATAGATAAGGTTCCCCATCATTGTCAGGCCCAGCGCGGTCCACCAGTCGTGCCGGCTCAACTGGCGCAGTCGCGCGCGCCCGAGCCACGCCAGCGGCAGGGCGATCAGGCCCAGCGCCAGATAGCGTCCCATCGACTGCAGCATCGCCGGATACTCTGGCACCAGCAAAGGCCCGACGAAAATTAAACCCCACATCAGCCCCGCCAGCAGGGCGTATAACACACCACTAATCATCATTGCATCCGTTGTCATTACCGTTGTCTGCAGTGTAGAAGGGGGTCGGGCAGGAATATTGTATGAGATTGCGAATTAGCGCCTGGCGACCTGCTTCTGATAGCGCACCGGCGTAATGCCGTAACGCTGGGTGAAGGCGCGGGTCAGGTGGGACTGGTCGGTGAGGCCGACGGCTATCGCCACTTCGGCGGCGGGCATGCCGTGGGTGAGGAACGCTTTGGCGCGCCACAGACGGATGGCCATCAGCATCTGATGGGGCGTTACGTGATAGTGGGCTTTAAACTGGCGCTGAAAGTGGTACGGGCTCAGCGCCGCCACCTGCGCCAGCTCGTCGAGGGTGATGGGACGCATATAGTTATCGTGCAGGTAGTCGCGCACGCGGTCAAAGCGATGCCCGGCCTCACCTTGCGCAGAGGCATGGTGGGCCAGAGGGCGGAAGGCGTCGATGAGGTCGAGCAGCAGTCCCTGCTGGGGCAGCGGATCGTCGCTATGCCACAGGCCATAAATCAGCTGGCCAATTTGTCGGGAACGCAGGGGATCCTCGCGGACCACCTCGCTGAACCACCAGTCTCGCACCCCGGTGATGGCTTCAAGACGGTCCGGCTCCAGATAAATCATCCGGTAGCGCCAGCCGTCGGCGGTTTCCGCTTCGCCGGTGTGCAGCTCGTCGGGATTCATGGTGACTATGGAGTTTGCGGCGGCAATATGCTGACTGCCGCGGTAGCGAAAGCGCTCCGCGCCTTGCTCAATCACGCCGATGCCGAAGGCTTCGTGGGTATGGGGTTCAAAGGCGTAGCGGGATATATGGGCGTGGTAAAGCTCCACCCCGGGCAACTGTTCGAGATGGCGAAAGCGCGCGCGGTCTTTTTCATCACTAAATTGGAGTGGTACGCCCTGCATGCCTGCCTCCCGACGGTTATCCCTTCAATATGGGAGAGGAACCGCCGGGACGCAACCGCAAAAGCTGAGAGGGGCGGTTACAGAATGCCTTTCACGCTTTCAGCAAGGGAGGTGGTCGGGCGGCCGATCAGCGTACTCAGGGTGCGGCTGTCGTCAAACAGTCCGCCTTTCGACGCGCCGACATCGGAATCCGCCAGCATATCGGCAAGCCCGGCCGGCAGGCCGACGCTTTTCAGCGCGGCGGCGAAATCGGCTTCGCTGAGGTTCTGGTAGACCACGTTTTTCCCGCTTTGCTTGCTCAGCTCGGCAGCCAGGTCGCTCAGCGTCCAGGCGTTATCACCCGCCAGTTCGTAAATTTTGCCTTCATGACCCTCACTGGCGATAACGCGGGCGGCAGCGGCGGCATAATCCGCGCGGGTGGCGGAGGCGATTTTACCCTCGCCGGCGGCGCCGATAAACACGCCATGCTCCAGCGCCGGCGGCGCGCTGGCCAGATAGTTTTCGGTATACCAGCCGTTACGCAGCAGGGCGTAAGCGATACCAGAGTCGGCCAGCATCTGCTCGGTTTCGATATGCTCTGCGGCCAGACCCAGCGGCGAAGTGTCGGCATGCAGCAGGCTGGTATACGCGATGAATTTCACTCCGGCGGCTTTGGCGGCGTTAATGACGTTGCGGTGCTGTACAGCACGCTGGCCGACTTCGCTGGAGGAGATTAACAGCAGTTTATCCACGCCCTGCAGCGCGGCGGTCAGCGCCGCTTCGTCGCTGTAGTCGGCCTGGCGGACAACCACGCCCTGCTGGCTGAGCGCCTGGGCTTTGGCCGGGTTGCGGACAATCGCCACAATCTGGCTGGCAGGGACGGTGTTAAGCAGGTCTTGCAGAACGTAGTGGCCAAGCTGGCCGGTGGCACCGGTAAGAGCGATCATGGGTCTTCTCCTTCGTGTTTATTGGCAGTTGTGGTAAGCTACCACCTTAACTAACTTTTAGTAAGTACGTACAAAAAGGTAAGTGTGAAATGGCCGAACCGACGCTGAGCGAGAAACTGCGCACCGGCAATTTGTTTGCGGAACAGTGCCCGTCGCGCGATGTGCTTAAACATGTCACCAGCCGCTGGGGCGTGTTGATTCTGGTGGCGCTGCGCGAGGGAACCCACCGTTTCAGCGATCTGCGCCGTAAGATGGGCGGGGTCAGCGAAAAGATGCTGGCGCAGTCGCTGCAGGCGCTGGAGCAGGATGGTTTTATCGATCGCGTCTCTTATCCGGTGGTGCCCCCGCACGTTGAATATAGCCTGACGCCGCTCGGCCTGCAGGTGAGCGAGAAGGTGGCCGCCCTGGCGGACTGGATCGAGGTTAATCTGCCCTCGGTGCTGGCTAACCACGGGGAGTGAAAATGTATCACTCCCTGTAGCCCCGGTAAGCGCAGCGCCGCCGGGGAACAGGCATTACTTGCTCAAATCCAGCTGATAAATGGCGAAGCCGATATCATCGGTGGCCACCTGGCGCATTGGATACTGTGCTTTCTCTTTGATAAACGCCGCGGCTTTGTCGCCAGGCGAGGTCTCAAAACGAATATCCAACGGCGTGTTGCTGTGGATCGGCGCCAGACGCCAGTTGTTATCCGCCGCCGAATGGATCGCGCCTTCCTTCTTCGATTGCGCGCCAATCCATGCCGCCAGCACCGAACGGTTTTCATCCGGTGAGGCGAAGGCGATATGGCTCTCACCGGTGCCGGCGAATTTGCCGCCGTAAGCGCGATAGTTATTGGTCGCGACCAGGAAAGTAGCCTGCGGATCAACCGGTTTTCCATTGAAGGTCAGGTGCTTAATACGCTCTGCCTGCGGATGGATCATCTGACATTCGCCGTCGTAGCGGGCCGGCTGAGTGACGTCGATCTGGTAGTTCACCCCGTCAATGACGTCGAAGTTGTAGGTGCGGAAGCCGTCCCAGTTGATCAGCGACTGCGGCTTGCTGCTGGCGGGATCGATCTGGTTAAACTGTCCGGCAGAGCATTCCAGCCACTCCTTAACCTCTTTCCCGCTGACCTTCATCACCACCAGGGTGTTGGGGTAGAGATAGAGGTCGGCGGCATTGCGGAAGGTGAGCTGGCCTTTCTCCACTTCGACAAAGCTCGCCGGATCGTTTTTACGCCCGCCGACTTTAAACGGCGCGGCGGCGGAGAGCACCGGCAGCTTCGCCAGATCCGGGTCGCCCTGAATATAGTGTTCTACGTAGGCTTTCTGCGCCATGTTGACCACCTGCACCGTCGGGTCGTCCTGCACCAGCGCCAGATAGCTGTACATGTTGTCGGCGGACTTGCCGATCGGCTTGCTGACGAATTCGCGAGTGGCGTCATGATCGGCTTTCAGCACCGCCACCAGCTTGGCATCTTCGGCCGCCAGTGATTTCTTCGCCACCGCGTCATAGATTGGCCGCGCTTCCGCTTTACTCTGAGTTACCTGCCATTTACCGCTGTCGTTATTTAGCACCAGATCGACCACCCCGAGATGATCGCCCCACATTCCCGGCATCACCGCCGGTACACCGTTCAGCGTCCCTTTGGCGATATCCGCGCCTTTGATGTTGGCGAAGTCTTTACCCGGGAACACCGCGTGGGCATGGCCGAACATAATGGCGTCCACGCCGGGCACCTGGCTTAAGTAGTAAACCGAATTCTCGGCCATCGCCTGATACGGGTCGGCGGAGAGGCCGGAGTGAGCGACCACTACCACCACATCAGCCCCTTTCGCCCGCATCTCCGGGATATATTTGCGCGCGGTTTCGGTAATGTCATTGACCGTCACCTTGCCGTTAAGATTGGCTTTATCCCAGGTCATGATCTGCGGCGGCACAAAGCCGATATAGCCGATGCGCAGGGTGTGGGATTGACCGTCGCTGTCCACGACCCGGGTATCCTGGATCAGGTACGGCGTAAACATCGGTTTTCCGGTTTTGGCATCGATGATATTGGCGTTCACGTAGGGGAACTTCGCCCCGGCCAGCGCCTTGTGCAGGAAGTCGAGACCGTAATTGAACTCATGGTTGCCCAGGTTGCCGACGGCGTAATTCAGGGTGTTCATCGCCTTATATACCGGATGTACATCGCCCTCTTTGAGCCCTTTTGCCGCCATATAGTCGCCTAACGGGCTCCCCTGGATCACATCCCCGTTATCCACCAGCACGCTGTTTTTAACTTCTGCCCGCGCCTGTTCGATCAGGGTGGCGGTACGCACCAGGCCGAATTTCTCCGTGGCGGCATCTTTGTAATAGTCGAAGTCCATCATATTGCTGTGCAGATCGGTGGTTTCCATGATCCGCAGGTCGACCGTCGCGGCGTTGACGCTGGCGGCGATCAGCGTGGCCAGGAGCGTTGCGCTAAACTTAATCATCAGAGGCGTCCTTTTTTATGAGCGATAGCACAGAAGAAAATGTATTTATATTCTGTTGCTTACAGAAATGTGAATCTTGCCAGAAAAGCGGGCAGAGAAACCGCCATCGTTATCACAGATAGCGGAACTCGCGGTGATGCGATATAAATAAAACAACGAGTTAACGCCACTGTAACCAGACGAGGTGGAGAATGTTAGAACAAGTAAGTCAGCTTGCACGGAATGCGGGCGATGCCATCATGGAAGTCTACGATGGAAACCAGCCGATCAACGTCGCCAGCAAGAAAGATGATTCTCCGGTCACGGCGGCGGATATCGCAGCGCATAAAGTCATTGTCAGCGGCCTGCAGGCGCTGGATCCGGATACCCCGGTCCTCTCCGAGGAGGACCCGCCGGCGTGGGAAGTGCGCCAGCACTGGCAGCGCTACTGGCTGGTCGACCCGCTGGACGGCACCAAAGAGTTTATTAAGCGTAACGGCGAATTCACCGTCAATATCGCGCTGATTGAAAACGGCAAGCCGACGCTGGGCGTTGTCTATGCGCCGGTGATGAAGGTGATGTACAGCGCGCAAAATGGTAAAGCCTGGAAAGAAGAGTGCGGCGTACGCAAGCAGATCCAGGTCCGCGATGCCCGTCCGCCGCTGGTGGTGATTAGCCGCTCCCATAGCAACGATCCGGAGCTGCAGGAGTACCTTGAGCAACTGGGCGAACACCAGACCACCTCAATCGGTTCGTCGCTGAAATTCTGCCTGGTGGCGGAAGGTCAGGCCCAGCTCTATCCGCGCTTCGGGCCGACCAGCACCTGGGACACCGCCGCCGGCCATGCGGTCGCGGTGGCCGCCGGGGCGCATGTTCACGACTGGCAGGGGAAAACCCTCGACTACACGCCGCGTGAATCCTTCCTCAACCCCGGCTTCCGGGTCTCTATTTATTAAGCAATTTATGCAGCAGGTCGATCACCTGCTGCACCTCTTGTTGGGTGAGGGCGCCGTCCTTAGCCCACTGCACACGCCCGTTCTTATCCAGCACCACGATCGCTGAGCTCTTCTCGTCCAGCTGCCAGGCCTTCCGCACCAGGCCGTTGCTGTCGACGATAAATTGCGACCATGGGAAGAGCTTTTTATTACTTTCAATGCTGTTGCGTACAAACATCCCGGTGCCCGGGATGGCGTCGTCAGTGTTTACAATGGTGGTGGTCTGATAGCGATCGTGCGGGAAGCCCGCCGCTTTAATCGCCTCGATCAGGTTGGCATTCTTCTCTTTTGCTGACGAGCGTCCGGCGATGTGCTGGACCACGCGCACTTTTCCCGCCAGCTGGGCGCTATTCCAGTTTTTATAGCTAAACTTATCCTTATCCAGAATAAGCTCTCCCCGATCCGCGACGCCAACGGGCGCCACGCGCTGGCCGTCGACGAAGTTATGCGCTGTGGCCAGCAGCGGGAGAAGCAGTAACGAGGCGGCCAGTATGCTACGTAGGGTCATGCGCAATCCTTAATCATTTTTATGCAGGTGATCCGACCACTTGGTCTCGTTTAATCATAAGTGCGATTGACGGTGATTACCCGCAATGAGGATGCCAGTTTGCGTGTTGACGCACAAATTAGTCGTAAAACGGCGACTTATACTTACTTCATCGTATGTCTGAAACGAAAATTCTGAATTATTGTCATCAAAGGGTAAATAAACTTATACATACTGGGTCCCTCTGAGATTCTGGACTATAGTTTTAGGGCATTAAAATTTGCGCTCCCAAGACGTGGGCTAACTGTGGCACCACAAGAGCGTAACCCTGGCAGGAGAGAAGAATGAAAATTTTCCAACGCTACAATCCGCTGCAAGTGGCGAAGTACGTGAAGATCCTGTTTCGTGGACGGTTGTACATCAAGGACGTTGGCGCATTTGAATTTGATAAGGGCAAAATCCTTATCCCGAAGGTCAAGGACAAGCTGCATCTGTCAGTGATGTCCGAAGTCAATCGTCAGGTGTTGCGTCTGCAAACTGAGATGGCATAACCTGGCACGTAGCAGTACGTAGTAGGTAAAAGACGGCTCCCGATGGGAGCCGTTGATGTTTTTAGCCCTTCATTTCCGCATAGCGTTTGCGATATTCGCCCGGTGGGATGCCGTTATGTTTACGAAACAAGCGGGTGAAATAGACCGGATCGCTGTAGCCCACCGATAAAGCAATTTTGTTAAGTGGGAGTGTGGGATAACCATTTGGGCCATAAAAAAGGGCGGATGGTCATCCGCCCTTAGGAGAGAGAAAAGATTACGCTCAGGCGTTCTGGCTTTCCGCCGTTTCCGCCTGCTTCGGCACCAGCACCGTTGGCTTGTTATCGATGCGGGTCACCAGCAGCTGGTCGATACGGTAGTTATCGATATCCACGACCTCAAACTTATAGCCGGAGAACTTCACCGCGTCGGTGCGTTTGGGGATTTTACGCAGCATAAACATCATAAAGCCGCCGATGGTCTCGTAATTCCCGGACTGCGGGAACTCGTCGATATCCAGCACGCGCATCACGTCATCAATCGGCGTACCGCCATCGATCAGCCACGAGTTTTCATCGCGGGCGACAATCTGCTCTTCCAGCCCCTGGCCGACGAGGTCGCCCATCAGGGTGGTCATTACGTCGTTGAGAGTGATGATCCCGACCACCAGCGCGTATTCATTCATGATCACCGCGAAGTCTTCCCCGGCGGTTTTGAAGCTTTCCAGCGCTTCCGACAGGGTCAGGGTGTCCGGCACGATCAACGTGTTGCGGATCTGTACGCCGCCGGTCAGCACCAGGCTCTGGTTCGCCAGCACGCGGTTCAGCAGATCTTTTGAATCGACGTAACCGATAATGTGGTCGATATCTTCATTACAGACGAGGAACTTCGAGTGCGGATGTTCGGCCACTTTATTCTTCAGGCTCTGCTCGTCTTCGTGCAAATCAAACCAAATGACGCTTTCACGCGGGGTCATGGAGGAAGGAACGGTGCGGGACTCCAGCTCGAACACGTTCTCAATTAGCTCATGCTCCTGCTTGCGCAGCACCCCGGCCAGCGCGCCGGCCTCGACCACGGCATAGATATCATCGGAAGTGATATCGTCTTTCCGCACCATCGGCAGTTTGAAGATGCGGAAGATCATGTTGGCCATGCCGTTAAACAACCACACCAGCGGGCGGAAGACTAACAGGCAGAAGCGCATCGGGTTGATGATGCGCAGGGCCACTGTTTCGGGCGCAATCATACCGATGCGTTTCGGAGTCAGGTCAGCAAACAGGATGAACAAGCTGGTGACCAGGGTAAAAGAGATGATGAAGCTCAGCTGCTCGGAGAGCTCCGGTGACAAATACCCGCTGAGCAGGCTATGAAACGCCGGTGAGAAAGCCGCGTCGCCCACAATACCGCCAAGAATGGCGACGGCGTTGAGGCCAATCTGCACGACGGTAAAGAAGGTGCCCGGGTTCTCCTGCATCTTCAGCACCCGCTGTGCGTTGACGTTGCCTTCATCGGCCAGCAGTTTCAGTTTGATTTTACGTGAGGCGGCCAGTGAAATTTCCGATATCGAAAAAAACGCACTGACGGCTATCAGACAGAGTATTACTAAAATACTGTTTAACATATCTTTTCTGACCGTTGAGGCCAGATCCTCGGAAGGGAAGTTGATAACTCAAATGTGGAATACATAAAAAACCGGTCCGAAGGCGCTGGACCGGCTGTCACACTGGCTAGTATAGCGTAAGGGAATGTAAAGCCGCCAGAGCGTTCATTGACCGCCTCGCTGTTGAGGCGGAAATCAGAATTACGCCTGAGGCGGCAGGCAGACGCCAATGCCGCCGATGCCGCAATAGCCGTGCGGGTTTTTATACAGATACTGCTGGTGATCGTCCTCGGCATAGTAGAACGGTTTGGCGGTGGCGATCTCGGTGGTGATGTGACGGGTATCGTGCGCGTCGTTCATCGCCGCCTGGAAGCGCGCGAGGCTGGCCTTTGCCGCCTCCGTCTGTTCCGGGGTCAGCGGGTAAATCGCCGAGCGGTACTGGGTGCCGTGGTCGTTACCCTGCCGCATACCCTGCGCCGGGTCGTGATTTTCCCAGAACACCTGCAATAACTGCTCATAGCTAATCACCTGCGGATCATAAACCACGCGTACCGCTTCCGCGTGACCGGTCTGGCCGCTGCATACTTCGCGATAGGTCGGATTGGGCGTATAGCCGCCAGTGTAACCTGCGGCGGTGCTGTAAACCCCCGGCAATTGCCAGAACAGGCGCTCAACTCCCCAGAAGCAGCCCATGGCGAACAGCGCCACTTCCATCCCCGCCGGGACGTTGGTCATCGAGTGGCCGTTAACTGCGTGGAGCGTCGCCACTGGCATGGGGGTATTGCGTCCAGGCAGCGCATCCGCCTGGGCGACAAGATGCGTTTTATCAAATAGACTCACGGTTGGCCTCTCAATACAGAAATCGTCGTTAAGGTTGTAACGAAGCGTGTCTTTTAACACAATAAATACGCGTAATACGTCTAGATTAATACATAAGAATTATTTGGGTTATTGCCACTTTTTCAACCCTATGTTGTTAGGGTTTTGTTAAGCCGTGGAGCGGCGCCAGTGTTTCCTGTAGAGGAAACAGGGATATTCAGGAGAAAATGTGCTAAAAATCCGCCAGTTATGCGTCACCAGCCTTTTGCTGGTCAGCGGGGTCGCCAGCGCAGCGAATGTGCGTTTGCAGGTTGAGGGATTATCCGGGGAGCTGGAGAAAAACGTTCGCGCCCAGCTTTCCACCATCCAGAGCGATGAAGTCACGCCGGATCGTCGCTTTCGCGCGCGCGTCGATGACGCCATTCGCGAAGGTCTGAAAGCGCTGGGTTATTACGAGCCGACGATTGAATTTGATTTGCGTCCGCCGCCGAAAAGGGGACGTCAGGTGCTGATCGCCAAAGTGACCCCGGGAGAACCGGTGCGCATTGGCGGAACCGAGGTGATTCTGCGCGGCGGCGCCCGCACCGATAGCGACTACCTGGCGCTGCTGAAAACGCGCCCGGCCATCGGGACGGTGCTCAACCACGGGGATTACGACGGCTTCAAGAGCTCGCTGACCCGCGTCGCCCTGCGCAAAGGCTACTTTGACAGCGAGTTTCTTAAGAGCCAGCTCGGGGTCTCCCTCGACCGTCATCAGGCGTTCTGGGATATCGATTACGACAGCGGCGAACGCTATCGCTTTGGCCACGTCACTTTCTCTGGCTCGCAAATCCGCGATGAATACCTGCAAAACCTCGTGCCGTTTAAAGAGGGCGACTACTACACCTCGCAGGACCTGGCCGAGCTAAACCGCCGCCTGGCGGCGACCGGCTGGTTCAGTTCGGTGGTGGTGGCGCCTGATTTTGCTAAGTCGCGGAAAACCAAGGTGCTGCCTCTGCAGGGCGTTGTCTCGCCTCGCAAAGAGAACACCGTGGAAACCGGGGTCGGCTATTCCACAGACGTCGGTCCGCGGGTGAAAGCCACGTGGAAAAAACCATGGGTCAACTCGTATGGTCACAGCCTGACCTCCAGCGTCAGCCTCTCCGCCCCGGAGCAGCAGTTCGACTTTACCTATAAAGTCCCACTGCTGAAGAGCCCCCTCGAACAGTATTATCTGATGCAGGGCGGTTTTAAGCGTACCGACCTCAATGATACCCAGGCCGACTCTACCACCCTGGGGGTCTCGCGTTTCTGGGAGATGTCGAGCGGCTGGCAGCGAGCGATTAACCTGCGCTGGAGCCTGGATCACTTTACCCAGGCGAACGTCACCAACACCACCATGCTGATTTATCCTGGGGTCTCGGTGAACCGCACTCGCTCCCGCGGCGGTCTGATGCCTACCTGGGGCGATTCCCAGCGCTACTCGGTGGATTACTCCAACACCATGTGGGGCTCGGACATCAACTTCATCGTGATGCAGGCCCAGGACGTCTGGATCCGTACCCTCTATGACCGCCACCGCTTTGTGGTGCGCGGCAACCTTGGCTGGATCGAAGCGGACAACTTTGACAAGGTGCCGCCGGATCTGCGCTTTTTCGCCGGGGGCGACCGCAGTATTCGCGGCTATAAATACAAATCTATCTCGCCGAAGGACGATGACGGCAAGCTGATCGGGGCCTCGAAGCTGGCCACCGGCTCGCTGGAGTATCAGTACAACGTCAGTGGCAAATGGTGGGGCGCCGTCTTTATCGATAGCGGCGAAGCGGTCAGCGATATTCGCGAGAGCGATTTCAAAACCGGCGCAGGGGTGGGCGTGCGCTGGCAGTCGCCGGTGGGGCCGATCAAGCTGGATATCGCCCGGCCGATCGGCGACAAAGAAGAGCATGGTTTACAGTTTTACATCGGTCTGGGGCCTGAATTATGAGTTTATGGAAGAAGATAAGCCTCGGCGTCTTAATCGTGTTAGTGCTCCTGCTGGGCACCGTCGGGTTCCTGGTGGGGACCACCACCGGCTTGCATCTGGTGTTCAAGGCGGCGGATCGCTGGGTACCGGGGCTGGAAATCGGCAAAGTGACCGGTGGCTGGCGTGATTTAACCCTCGATAATGTTCGCTACGAACAGCCCGGCGTGGCGGTGACCGCCGGTCAGTTTCACCTCAGCGTCAGGTTGCGCTGCCTGTGGGACAGCAGCCTGTGCGTAAACGACATCGCGCTGCGCGATATTTATGTCGCCGTCGATACCAAGAAGATGCCGCCCTCAGCGCCGGTCGAGGAAGAGGACAGCGGGCCGCTGAATCTCTCCACTCCTTATCCGATCACCCTCAGCCGCGTCGCGCTGCATAACGTCAACGTCAAAATCGATGATACCGCGGTCTCCGTACGCGACTTTTCCACCGGCCTGAACTGGCAGGAGAAAAATCTGACCCTGACGCCGACCTCGCTGCAGGGGCTGCTGATCGCCCTGCCTAAGGTGGCGAAAGTGGCGCAGGAGCAGGTGGTTGAGCCGAAAATTGACAACCCGCAGCCGCAGGAAAAACCGCTCGGCGAGACGATGACCGACCTCTTCTCGCAGCCAGTGCTGCCGGCGATGACCGATGTCCATCTGCCGCTGAACCTCAATATTCAGGCGTTCCGCGGCGAGCAGCTGCGCCTGACCGGCGATACCGATATCACCGTGTATAACCTGCTGCTGAAAGTCAGCAGTATCGACGGCCAGATGAAGCTCGACGCCCTTGATATCGACTCCGATCAGGGCAAGGTCAGCGCCTCGGGCAGCGCGCAGCTGCAGGATAACTGGCCGGTGGACATTACTCTCGCCGGAACCCTGAACGTCGACCCGATGAAAGGGGAGAAGGTGCAGCTGAAGGTGGGCGGCGAAGTGCGTAAAACGCTCAAAGTCGGAGTGGACTTAAGCGGGCCGGTCGCGGCCACGCTGCGCGCGGATGCGCAGCTGGCGGAGGTAGGGCTGCCGCTCAATATGGAGCTGAAGAGTAAGCAGCTCGCCTGGCCGTTCAGCGGCGAGAAGCAGTTTCAGGCCGACGATGTCCAGCTGAAGTTCAGCGGCAAAATGACCGACTATGCGCTGGCCTTCTCCACCGCGGTGAAAGGTCAATCGCTGCCGCCGGCGAAAATCGCCCTCAACGCCAAAGGCAATGAACGGCAGATCAATCTCGACAAGCTGACGGTCAATGCCCTGGAAGGGAAAACCGAGCTGAAGGCGCTGCTCGACTGGCAGCAGGCGATCAGCTGGCGCGGCGAGCTGACCCTCGACGGCATCAACACCGCCAAAGAGGTGCCGGACTGGCCGTCGAAGCTTAACGGCCGGATCAAGACCCAGGGCAGCCTGTACGGCGGCAGCTGGCAGATGTCGGTGCCGGAGCTGAAAATTACCGGCAACGTGAAGCAGAACAAAGTGGATGTGGCGGGCTCGCTGCAGGGTAACAGCTATCTGCAGTGGAAAATCCCGGGACTGCATCTGGCGTTGGGCCCGAACAGCGCTGATATCAAAGGCGAACTGGGGGTGAAGGATCTTAATCTCGACGCCACCATCGATGCGCCGCACCTGGATAATGCGCTGCCGGGGCTCGGCGGGACGGCGAAGGGCTTGGTAAAAGTGCGCGGCACTGTCGATGCGCCGCAGCTGCTGGCCGATATCACCGCCCGGGCGCTGCGCTGGCAGGAGCTGACCATCGCCCAGGTCAACGTCAAAGGGGATGTGAAATCCACCGATCAGATTGGCGGTAACCTGGACGTGCGGGTGGATCGCATCAGCCAGCCGGGGGTCAATATCAGCCTGGTGCAGCTCAATGCCAACGGTACAGAGAAACAGCATGAGCTGCGGCTGCGCGTGCAGGGCGATCCGGTTTCCGGCCAGCTGGCGCTGGCAGGCAGCTTCGATCGTCAGGCCGAACGCTGGAAGGGCTCGCTGAGCGATACCCGCTTCCAGACGCCGGTGGGGCCGGTAGCGCTGACGCGCAGCATTGCGCTGGACTATCGCAATCTGGAGCAGAAAATCAGCATCGGGCCACACTGCTGGACCAACCCGAACGCCGAGCTCTGCGTGCCTGAAACCATTGACGCGGGCGCCAGCGGACGGGCGCGGGTGAATCTCAACCGCTTCGATCTGGCGATGCTCAAGCCGTTTATGCCGGAGGCGACCCAGGCCAGCGGCGTGTTTACTGGTAATGCCGATGTGAGCTGGGACACCACCAAAGAGGGACTGCCGCAGGGCAAAGTGACCCTCAGCGGGCGCAACGTCAAGGTGACCCAGGTCGTCAACGACGCGCCGTTGCCGGTGGCGTTCGATACGCTGAACCTCAGCGCCGACCTGCACAACAATCGCGCCGAGCTGGGCTGGCTTATCCGCCTGACTAACAATGGTCAACTGGATGGGCAAGTGCAGGTTACCGACCCGCAGGGGCGGCGTAATCTCGGCGGCAATGTCAATATCAGCAACTTCTCGCTGGCGATGATCAACCCGATTTTCGCTCGTGGTGAAAAGGCAGAGGGAAGGCTCAACGCCCGTCTGCGTCTGGGCGGTAATGTGAAAAGTCCGCAGCTGTTCGGCCAGATGCAGCTGAGCGGGGTGGATATCGACGGCAACTTTATGCCGTTTGATATGCAGCCGAGCCAGCTGGCGATGAACTTCAACGGCACGCGCTCGACCCTGCAGGGGACGGTGAACACCCGCCAGGGGCAAATCGCCCTCAGCGGTAACGCCGACTGGACGCAGATCGATAACTGGCGGGCGCAAATTGCGGCGAAAGGCAGCCGGGTGCGGATCACGGTGCCGCCGATGGTGCGTCTCGATGTATCGCCGGATGTGGTGTTTACCGCCACGCCAAGCCTGTTCAATCTCGACGGCAAAGTGGATGTGCCCTGGGCGCGGATCGTGGTCAACGAGGTGCCGGAGAGCGCGGTCGGCGTCTCCTCTGATGAAGTGATGCTGGATAAAAATCTCAAGCCGATTAAGCAGCAGAGCGCCAGCATCCCGATCAACAGCAACCTGACCATTCACGTCGGCAACAACGTTCGTCTGGAAGCCTTCGGCCTGAAAGCGCGTCTGACCGGTGATTTGAAAGTGGCGCAGGACAAGCAGGGGCTGGGCCTCAACGGGCAGATTAATATTCCGGACGGCCGTTTCCACGCCTATGGTCAGGACTTGATTGTCCGCAAAGGGGAGCTGCTGTTCTCCGGTCCGCCGGATCAGCCGTTGCTGAATATCGAAGCGATTCGTAACCCGGATGCCACCGAAGACGATGTGATCGCCGGCGTTCGCGTCACCGGCTCCGCCGATCAGCCGAAAGCGGAGATCTTCTCTGATCCGGTTATGTCCCAGCAGGAAGCGCTGTCTTATCTGCTGCGCGGCCAGGGTTTGAGTAGTGGTCAGAGCGATAGCGCCGCGATGACCTCAATGCTTATTGGTATGGGGGTTGCACAAAGTGGTCAGGTTGTGGGTAAAATCGGCGAGACGTTTGGCGTAAGCAACTTGGCGTTGGACACCGAAGGGGTAGGCGATTCTTCCCAGGTGGTGGTCAGCGGCTATGTACTGCCGGGTCTGCAGGTAAAATACGGGGTCGGTATCTTCGATTCCCTGGCGACGCTGACTTTACGTTATCGCCTGATGCCTAAGCTATATGTGGAAGCGGTGTCTGGCATCGACCAGGCGCTCGATTTGCTCTATCAGTTTGAGTTTTAGCAATGCGAATATTTGTTTACGGCAGTTTACGACGCAAACAAGGCAACAGCCACTGGATGACCAACGCCCAGTGGCTGGGCGCTCATAGTGTCGACGATTATCAGCTGTACAGCCTGGGCCACTATCCAGGCGCGGTGCCCGGCGAAGGCACAGTACATGGTGAAGTTTATCGTATTGATGCATCGACGCTGGCCGAACTGGATGCGCTGCGCACCAAGGGGGGCGAGTATGCGCGCCACCTGATTCAGACGCCTTACGGCAGCGCATGGATGTATGTCTATCAACGTTCCGTTGAGGGTTGTACGTTGATAGCGAACGGCAACTGGTTGGATCGCGACCAGTATTAACCACGACAGCGCCACCTTCGGGTGGCGTTGTTTTTTATTACTTCAGTTCCCATGGCGTCATTCTGGCGCCCTGACGTCTGGCATAACGTAATATGGCCTGATGTACCTTCACTCTACCGGCCACCCGACGTGACAGGGGATGGGCAATCATACGGACAAACTCCATCACTATTAACAGCAGGTTAATCGGGAGCAGGGTGCCTGTCAGCCTGGTAAGCATTTCACGATAAAATGGCCAACTGCCCAGATTAAGCATGGGGTCGTGCAGTTTGATGGTGAGCGTAAAAAACATCACTATGAGTACGAGGCCGTACGCGATTTTATAAATTGATGCCATCTGCTGATTGCCGGGATGAAAGGGGCTATTTTTTAAATAAACACTGCCATCACTGACATTGTATAACGCCTGAAGATCATCGTATCCATGCCGGCGTGCGGCGATAACCCAGTCCCCATCGGCAAGAAATGGCGGGCGACAACGATTATTCAGGGCATTGCTCAGCCAGGTCAAGCGCGCTGAAAAAAACGAGTGACGAGTCGCCAGCTGAAAACAGGCGCCTTCTTTGATAAAATAAGGCCTTACCCTCGTAGCGATCCATATTTGATAATAACTATTCAGAATCACGCCTTCTTCAAGCGCAAATTCTTTTGGCAGCGCTATCTCGTTGTTGGCCGATGGTGGATGCCTTTCAGAAGTAGCGGGTAGAATTTCCAGACGCTGACAGAATGAAATATCGCCTTGCTTCGTTCGCTGCATTTTCGCATTGAGAACACGTAACCTGAGTGAGAAATTGCAAGAGCAAAAAGAGAAGATGCCGAAGGGATTCACCAACATTGTGATAAAACATAATAATAAAAAAATATCCAACCATGGAGCACAAGCGAGAATGATCAAGCAAACAAAAAAGACCAAGCCGACAGGTCGAAGAAGCTTTTTAATACTCAGCGGCTGCCGGGAAGGTTCGAGCAAAATGTGGCCATCGCTTAACCAGTGGATCCAGTAACTGCCATCCTTTAGGCGGCAAGTGCCGATATGTAGCGGCTGGCCGAGCCTCAGACGGTCAAAAAGCGAGGGGTCTTTAAAATGGCGTTTATCGGTATAAAAGGCATGCTCGCCTGCAATGAGGCGTAAATAGCTTTGCTCTTCCGAGGCGGCAGTGGTGAAGCCGGTAAAATTCACGGTGAAATAATGGGTCTGTTTCACAAGGTTCCTTCCTTGATGAAATGATGGTGTTTTACGTATCACGCGTTGCCGACCCACTCCTTACCAGAGCGGGAGATGATCCTTCGCCAGCCACATCGCGGAAGCCAACGTCGTCAGCGCGAGGAATAATAATCGTCGTGTTGGGGTGCTGAACATTACATGATCTCCTCGAGCGCGGTATGGCGGGCCGCTCCCTGCAGGTAGTGCCGCATCGCCGAGCGCATCTTCATCCAGTCAGCCACCCGGTGTGACAATAACCAGGCCGTCGGGCCAATCAGCTCCAGTACCGCCAGGATCCCGCCGAAACTGAGTAATAATAGGGACAGCATGTCCAGTGAATCCTGAATTAACCACCCAAATCCCCTGACTGGTTTGTATGGGTTATTTAGCGACATGCCGAGTATGAGGAGGTACATCACCAGCACCATGCCATAAAACAGGTTATAGACTAGCGACATTTGCCGGTCACCGGGATAACAGGGATGATTTTTCAGAAAAGCGCCCCCGTCGCTGACGTTGTATAACGCCTGGACGTCGTTATCTTTCCGTTGGTAGACGGCGACTATCCGATCGCCGATAGCGAGAAAGGGCGGTTGACGGCGGTAAAAAAAGGGATGCAGGCCGAAGTTGGCGAAGCCGTTCTGCCAGAAGAAGGCCAGCGGCGCCGTGTCGCATTGTATCCCAACGCCATGGTATTCCCGCGTTGGGTTCCCCGCGAACCACTTCTTAAAAATGATATTGCTAATTTTTCCCGTCCGGACGGCATAGCGTTCCGGCAGGGCTTGCGTAAAAGGCTTCGCCGACTGGCGGAGGGTTTGCGCCGTAGTCGGTAGCGGCTGGCAAAAGGAAAAGTCGCGGCGGCGGGCCTGCGCCATCTTCGCCAACAGATCGCGCATGGCGGGGTGCATTTTTAGCGCCCGGTGGAACAGTAGCTCGCAGAGCCCGGTTAACAGTGCGATGAAGGCCATTATCGCGATAATGCCGAAGCCGAACCTTCCCCATTCTGAGGTGCTCATCATGAGCGGGATAAGAGCGACGATGAGCGTCAGCAGGCTGATAATCAGCAGCGGCCGGGCCCAGCGCTTTACCCGTTGACTGGGCTCAAGGAGCGTTTCGCCATCGCTGAGCCAGTGGATCCAGTAACTGCCGTTGTCCAGGCGGCGGACGCCAAGGTGCAGAGGCTGATTGATCGTCAGGCGGTCAAAAAGCGAGGGGTCGTTAAAATAGCGTTTATCGGTATAAAAGACATGGTCGCCGGCGATAAGACGCAGATACCCCTGTTTTTCACAGGCGGCGGTCGTGAAGCCAGAAAAGTTAAGGGTGAAATAGCGAACGCTTTTCACGGGACACCCTCCATGGTGTTATCGCGGCTATCCGTGCCGCAATCAGGCAGGGGATGACCCTGCCTGAGACAGAATTACTTCTGCTTAGCGCGCTCGAAAGAGGCAACGATTTCGGCTTTCGCCGCTTCCGCGTTGTCCCAACCGTCGACTTTAACCCACTTGCCTTTTTCCAGATCTTTGTAGTGCTCAAAGAAATGAGTGATCTGGGCTTTCAGCAGTTCCGGCAGGTCGTTCACATCGTTGATGTGATCGTATTCTTTGCTCAGCTTGGTGTGCGGTACGGCAACCAGTTTCGCATCTTCACCAGATTCGTCGGTCATCTTCAGAACGCCAACCGGACGGCAGCGGATCACGGAGCCCGGCTGCAGCGGGTACGGAGTCGGGACCAGCACGTCAACCGGGTCGCCGTCCAGGGACAGGGTGTGGTTGATGTAGCCGTAGTTGCACGGATAGAACATTGCCGTGGACATGAAACGGTCAACGAACAGTGCACCGCTCTCTTTGTCGACTTCGTATTTGATAGGATCTGCGTTCGCCGGGATTTCGATCACGACGTAGATGTCTTCCGGCAGATCTTTGCCCGCAGGTACGTTGAGTAAGCTCATGTCTGTTTCCTTTAAAATGTATGGCAAACAAGTGCTCGGTATTATAGCCAACTCACATCGAAAGTCTTCGCTTCTTTTTCCCGATATCGCCGCAGAGTGCTCCGAATTTTTCGCGTAATAATGACATGAAAATCCATAAACATAGCCACATCATGAATAAATTTATGTAACCGTTTTCATTGCATGTGATTGATTTATCATACTGCTTAAAAAAACGTCATAAACCGCAACAGCCGCGCTCCCTGCGAAGCCTTATCGGCTCTCCGCTGGGCAGTAGGGCCATCATTAACATCTCATTTACTTTTTTGAAGTGTGATGTAACGCATTCAGTTACATCACCGATTGTCTATAGTTTGTCCGCAGGTGAGACTTTAACCAACAATAACCCTACGAGGATACCCTTATGTGGAAGCGCTTACTTCTTGTCACAGCAGTTTCCGCAGCTATGTCGTCTATGGCGATAGCTGCCCCGCTAACCGTAGGTTTTTCGCAGGTCGGTTCTGAATCCGGCTGGCGTGCGGCGGAAACCAGCGTCGCGAAAGAGGAGGCCGCCAAGCGCGGTATCACCCTGAAGATCGCTGATGGTCAGCAAAAACAGGAAAACCAGATCAAAGCAGTACGTTCCTTTATCGCTCAAGGGGTCGACGCGATCTTCATTGCGCCGGTGGTGGCCACCGGCTGGGAACCGGTGCTGAAAGAGGCGAAAGAGGCCAAGATCCCGGTTTTCCTCCTCGACCGTTCCATTGATGTTAAAGATAAAGATCTCTACATGACCACCGTGACCGCCAACAACGTGCTGGAAGGCCAGCTGATTGGCGACTGGCTGGTGAAAACCGTCGACGGTAAGCCGTGTAACGTCGTTGAACTGCAGGGCACCGTTGGGGCCAGCGTGGCCATCGATCGTAAGAAAGGCTTCGCCGACGCGATTGCCAAAGCGGCGAATATCAAAATTATCCGCTCCCAGTCCGGCGACTTCACCCGCAGTAAAGGGAAAGAGGTCATGGAGAGCTTTATCAAAGCTGAGAATAACGGCAAAAACATCTGCATGGTGTTCGCTCATAACGACGATATGGCCATCGGCGCCATCCAGGCCATTAAAGAAGCTGGCCTGAAGCCGGGCAAAGATATTCTGACCGGCTCCATCGACGGCGTGCCGGATATCTATAAAGCGATGATCGCCGGAGAAGCCAACGCCAGCGTCGAGCTGACGCCAAATATGGCCGGCCCGGCGTTTGATGCGCTGGAGAAATACAAAAAAGACGGCACCCTGCCGGAGAAGCTGACCATTACCAAATCGACGCTGTACCTGCCGGATACGGCGAAAGAAGAGTTAGAGAAGAAGAAAAATATGGGCTACTGAGTGGGGAGCCCCTCATTCCATCCCTCCCCCCGGTGGGAGAGGGTAAAAAGCAGCGTTCCAGAAACCCCGGGAAGCCCAGCGCGACCCGGGGTAACCTGACATCATTTGAAGGTGACATCGATTATGAGCGCCGAGGCACACCAGGAGATCCTTCGCACCGAAGGACTTAGTAAATTCTTCCCCGGCGTTAAGGCGCTGGATAACGTCAACTTTAGCCTGCGGCGCGGCGAAATCATGGCCCTGTTGGGCGAAAACGGCGCCGGAAAATCGACGCTGATCAAAGCGCTCACCGGCGTTTACCATGCCGATCGCGGCACTATCTGGCTGGAAGGCCAGGCTATTTCGCCCAAAAATACCGCCCATGCCCAGCAGCTGGGGATCGGCACCGTCTACCAGGAAGTGAACCTGCTGCCTAATATGTCGGTGGCGGATAACCTGTTCATCGGCCGTGAGCCGCGGCGGTTTGGTCTGCTGCGACGTAAAGAGATGGAGGCCAGGGCGACGGCGCTGATGGCCTCCTACGGCTTTTCCCTCGACGTGCGCGAGCCGCTGAACCGCTTTTCGGTGGCGATGCAGCAGATCGTCGCTATCTGTCGGGCCATCGACCTGTCGGCCAAGGTGCTGATTCTCGACGAGCCCACCGCCAGCCTCGATACCCAGGAGGTGGAGATGCTGTTCACCCTGATGCGCCAGCTCAGGGATAACGGCGTCAGCCTGATCTTCGTCACCCATTTTCTCGACCAGGTCTATGCGGTCAGCGACCGCATCACCGTGCTGCGTAACGGCACATTTGTGGGCTGCCGTGAGACCCGCGAGCTGCCGCAGATTGAGCTGGTGAAAATGATGCTGGGTCGCGAACTGGACCACAATGCCCTGCAGCGGGCGGGCCGTACCCTGCTGAGCGATAAACCGGTAGCGGCGTTTGAAGGCTACGGTAAAAAAGGAACCATCGCCCCGTTCGACCTGCAGGTCCGCCCGGGTGAAATTGTAGGCCTCGCCGGCCTGCTGGGTTCCGGACGCACGGAAACCGCCGAAGTGATCTTCGGCATTAAAACGGCGGACAGCGGGAAGGCGTGGATCAAAGGCAAACCGCAGACCTTGCGCTCCCCGCATCAGGCGTCCTGCCTCGGGATCGGCTTCTGTCCGGAGGATCGCAAAACCGACGGCATTATCGCCGCTGCCTCGGTGCGGGAAAATATCGTTCTGGCCCTGCAGGCGCAGCGCGGCTGGCTGCGGCCGATCCCCCGCCGGGAGCAGAATGAGATCGCCGAGCGCTTTATTCGCCAGCTGGGGATCCGTACCCCGAGCGCCGAGCAGCCGATCGAGTTTCTCTCCGGCGGCAACCAGCAGAAGGTGCTGCTCTCCCGCTGGCTGCTGACCAAACCGCAGTTCCTGATCCTCGATGAGCCGACCCGCGGCATCGACGTCGGCGCCCATGCGGAAATTATTCGCCTGATTGAAACCCTCTGCGCCGATGGCCTGGCGCTGCTGGTTATCTCTTCTGAACTGGAGGAGCTGGTGGGTTACGCCGATCGGGTCATTATCCTGCGCGATCGCCGACAAGTGGCGGAGATCCCGCTCGCCGAGCTCTCTGTTCCGGCGATCATGAACGCTATTGCGGCATAAGGAGTAACCCATGATGCCTCGATCTCTTTCGCAAACCGGCCCGGAGAAGCGACGCTTCACCTGGCCGAAGGGCACCCCGCAGATTATTGCCCTGCTGCTGGTTCTGCTGGTAGACAGCCTGGTGGCGCCCCATTTTTATCAGGTGGTGCTCCAGGATGGCCGCCTGTTTGGCAGCCCGATCGATATTCTCAACCGCGCCGCGCCGGTGGCGCTGCTGGCGATTGGCATGACGCTGGTGATCGCCACCGGCGGCATCGACCTGTCGGTAGGGGCGGTGATGGCGATTGCCGGCGCGACGGCCGCCTCGATGACCGTCGCCGGGCACAGCCTGCCGGTGGTGCTGTTGGCCGCGCTGGCCGCGGGCGCGCTGGCCGGATTGTGGAACGGCATCCTCGTGGCGGTCCTTAAGATCCAGCCCTTTGTGGCGACGCTGATCCTGATGGTGGCCGGGCGCGGAGTGGCGCAGTTGATCACCGCCGGGCAGATCGTCACCTTTGATTCCCCGGCCCTGGCGTGGCTCGGCAGCGGATCGTTTCTGCTGTTTCCGACGCCGGTGATCGTCGCCGCCGCTACGCTGCTGCTGTTCTGGCTGTTTACCCGTAAAACGGCGCTGGGCATGTTTATTGAGGCGGTAGGGATCAACATCCGCGCGGCGAAAAACGCCGGCGTCAATACCCGCATCGTGGTGATGCTGGCCTATGTCCTGAGCGGCGTCTGCGCGGCGATCGCCGGGATCATCGTGGCGGCGGACATTCGCGGCGCGGATGCCAATAACGCCGGGCTATGGCTTGAGCTGGACGCCATTCTGGCGGTGGTCATCGGCGGCGCCTCGCTGATGGGCGGGCGCTTTAACCTGCTGCTCTCGGTGGTGGGGGCGCTGATTATCCAGGGAATGAACACCGGGATTTTGCTCTCCGGCTTCCCGCCGGAGCTCAACCAGGTGGTGAAAGCGGTGGTGGTGCTGTGCGTACTGATTGTCCAGTCGCCGCGCTTTATCGGTTTACTGAAAGGGGTACGCGGCCATGATAAAACGTAATTTACCATTGATGATCACCCTTGCGGTGTTTGTGTTGGGCTACCTCTACTGCCTGACCCAGTTCCCCGGTTTTGCCTCAACGCGGGTGATCTGCAATATCCTGACGGATAATGCCTTCCTCGGGATCATCGCCGTGGGCATGACCTTTGTGATCCTCTCCGGCGGGATCGATCTGTCGGTGGGGTCGGTGATCGCCTTTACCGGCGTCTTCCTCGCCAAAGCAATTGGCTTTTGGGGAATCTCGCCGCTGGTGGCTTTTCCGCTGGTGCTGGTGATGGGCTGCGCCTTCGGCGCGTTTATGGGGCTGCTGATTGACGCCCTGAAGATCCCGGCCTTTATCATCACCCTCGCCGGCATGTTCTTCCTGCGCGGCGTGAGCTATCTGGTGTCAGAGGAGTCGATTCCGATTAACCACCCAGTGTACGACACCCTGTCCGGGCTGGCATGGACCATTCCCGGCGGCGGTCGTCTCAGCGCCATGGGACTGCTGATGCTGCTGGTGGTGGTGGCCGGTATTTTTGTCGCCCATCGCACCCGCTTTGGCAACCAGGTGTATGCCATCGGCGGCAACGCCACGTCGGCGAATCTGATGGGGATTTCGACTCGCAGCGCCACGATCCGTATCTATATGCTCTCCACCGGACTGGCGACGCTGGCCGGGATCGTCTTTTCCATTTATACCCAGGCGGGCTATGCGCTGGCGGGCGTCGGCGTCGAGCTGGATGCGATTGCCTCGGTGGTGATCGGCGGTACGCTGCTCAGCGGTGGCGTCGGTACCGTGCTGGGAACGCTGTTCGGGGTGGCGATCCAGGGGCTGATTCAGACCTACATCAACTTCGACGGCACCCTCAGCTCATGGTGGACGAAAATCGCCATCGGCATTTTGCTGTTTATCTTTATCGCGCTGCAGCGTGGGCTGACCGTGCTGTGGGAAAATCGGCAGAATGCGGCGGTGACGCGGGTGAGCGGGGCGGGGAGTCGCTAAGAAATGCTCCTCCCGCAGGCGCGGGAGGAGCGGGCAGGGCGCCTAGGCGTCCGGGAACGCTTTAATAAAGTTCTCGACGTCTTCTACCATGTGGTTGTTGCCGACGAAGAAGGAGCGACGCTGATGCAGGCTTTCCGGGATAATATCCAGAATACGCTCTTTACCGTCGCTGGCTTTACCGCCCGCCTGTTCGGCGAGGAAGGCCATCGGGTTGCATTCATACAGTAGGCGCAGCTTGCCTTCCGGGTGGCTGGCGGTGCTCGGATAGAGATAGATGCCGCCTTTCAGCAGGTTGCGGTGGAAGTCCGCCACCAGCGAGCCGATATAGCGTGAGGTATAAGGACGCTGAGTCGCTTTGTCCTCTTCCTGACAGTACTTAATGTACTTCTTCACGCCCTGCGGGAATTTGATGTAGTTGCCTTCGTTGATGGAGTAGGTATTGCCCTTCTCCGGGAAGCGCATGCGCTCCTGGCATAGACAGAAGACGCCAAGGGACGGGTCGTAGGTGAAGGCATGAACGCCGCAGCCGGTGGTATACACCAGCATCGTCGACGATCCGTAGACCACATAGCCCGCGGCCACCTGCTTGTTGCCCGGCTGCAGGAAGTCTTCTTCTGTCACCGGCGTGCCGACAGGCGTCACGCGGCGGTAGATAGAGAAGATCGTACCGACAGAGACGTTAACGTCGATGTTAGAGGAGCCATCCAGAGGGTCCATCAGCACCACGTATTTGGCGTGTTCACACCCTTCGAAGACGACAATCTCATCTTCTTCTTCAGAGGCGATCCCGGCAACAATATCGCGTGCTCGCAGTGCGGCTTTTAATTTTTCATTAGCGAACAGATCGAGTTTTTGCTGAACCTCGCCCTGAACGTTTTCAGCACCGCTGGCACCCAGGATATCGACCAGACCGGCCTTGTTGATATCGCGGTGGATGATCTTGGCGCCCAACTTTATTGCTGACAACAAAGCAGTCAGCTCACCGGTGGCGTGGGAGAACTCGTGCTGCTTTTCAACAATAAACTCACCTAACGTTTTCATAACTCGTTCCCTGCATTTTTATGTTGAGTAAAACGAACGCAACAATCTTAACAAAGAATCAAAAAAGTGCGCACAGGTGAATCGCGCCAGCAAAATACAGATTCGCCTGAAATGCATTTCGCCAGGGCCCGGGATATGGGTAAAATGTGCCCCGGATAAGAAAAGGAAATGACGAATGCGCATTCATATTTTAGGAATCTGTGGCACGTTTATGGGGGGGCTGGCCATGCTGGCGCGCTCCCTCGGTCATGAGGTAACGGGGTCGGATGCTAACGTCTATCCGCCGATGAGCACCCTGCTGGAAAACCAGGGGATTGATTTAATTCAGGGCTATGACCCCAGCCAGCTGGAGCCCCGGCCGGACCTGGTGATCATCGGTAACGCCATGACTCGCGGCAACCCGTGCGTTGAAGCGGTGCTGGAAAATAATATTCCCTATATGTCCGGCCCGCAGTGGCTGCACGACTTCGTGCTGCGCGATCGCTGGGTGCTGGCCGTCGCCGGGACCCACGGCAAAACCACCACTGCCGGCATGGCGACCTGGATCCTTGAAGCCTGCGGCTATAAACCGGGGTTCGTGATTGGCGGCGTTCCGGGCAATTTCGACGTCTCCGCGCGCCTGGGCGACAGCCCGTTCTTCGTCATTGAAGCCGACGAATATGACTGCGCCTTCTTCGACAAGCGCTCCAAGTTTGTTCACTACTGCCCGCGGACGCTGATCCTCAACAACCTTGAGTTCGACCACGCGGACATCTTTGATGACCTGAAGGCGATTCAGAAACAATTCCACCATCTGGTGCGCATCGTGCCGGGCAAAGGCAAAATTATCCTGCCGGAGAACGACATCAACCTGAAGCAGGTGATGGCGATGGGCTGCTGGAGCGAGCAGGAGCTGGTGGGCGAGCAGGGCCACTGGCAGGCGAAAAAACTGAACGCCGACGCCTCGCAGTGGGAAGTCTTACTCGACGGCGAAAAGGTCGGCGAAGTGAAGTGGGCGCTGGTCGGCGAGCATAATATGCATAACGGCCTGATGGCGATTGCCGCGGCGCGTCACGTCGGCGTGCTGCCGGCGGATGCCGCGAACGCGCTGGGCAGCTTTATCAACGCCCGCCGTCGCCTGGAGCTGCGCGGCGAAGCCAACGGCGTCACCGTGTATGACGATTTCGCCCATCATCCAACGGCAATCCTCGCCACGCTGCAGGCGCTGCGCGGTAAAGTAGGCGGTACCGCGCGCATTCTCGCCGTGCTGGAGCCGCGCTCTAACACCATGAAAATGGGCGTCTGCAAGGACGATCTGGCGCCGTCTCTCGGCCGCGCCGATGAAGTGTTCCTCCTGCAGCCGCAGCATATTCCGTGGCAGGTGGCGGAAGTGGCGGAAGCCTGCGTCCAGCCGGCCCACTGGAGCGCCGACGTCGATACCCTGGCGGAGATGGTGGTCAAAACCGCCCACCCGGGCGACCATATCCTGGTGATGAGCAACGGCGGCTTTGGCGGCATTCATCAGAAGCTGCTGGATAAGCTGGCGCAAAAAGCGGCCGCGGCTGAATAAGCGCGTACGCCTCCGGTCACTGCCCTCCGCGTGAGGGCAGTTTTGTTTTAGCTACCAGGAATTGTGTGATGCTGACCTGCGAAAGCGTACGTTCTACCTACTCGCCCCATTTCGCAATGCTGGACGCGCTTTACGCGCGCGCCTTTCCGTGGCACGAGCAGCGCGAAAGCGAGGCCAAACGTCAGGCGCTGAGCCACCCGCGCTACGCGCTGGAAGCATGGTTCGATGAAGGCGTCTTTGTCGGCCTCAGCGGCTGCTGGCAGTTTGCCGGCTACGGTTATATCGAACATTTGGCGATCGACGACACGCTGCGCTCCCGCGGCTATGGTAAACAGCTGCTGGCGCAGATCCTGACGCGCGCCCCGCTGACCATTCTGGAAATCGATCCGCTAACCACGGCCATCGCCCATAAACGGCTGCGCTTTTATCAGTCGATGGGGTTCCATGCTAATCCCTGGGCGCATCATCACCCGAGCTATCATCAGGGCATTGCGGATCATGAGCTGCTGGTGCTGAGCTACCCGCAGCCGATCGATGAGCGGCAGTATCAGCAGTTTGCCCGGGATCTCGGGCACGAGGTGATGGGGCGGGAGTAGCCCGGCTCGGCGTACCGCTCCGGGCATTCGACTGGCGGCGCTGTTACTCTTTGGCGATCGGCGTCTCGTTCTCCGCGACTTTGTTATCGCCCTGAATCTTAGCGATTTTCTGCTCAACGGCGGCTACCTGGGCGCTGTCGTGCAGCAGGGTGTAGGTCAGATCAAACTGCGCGCTGGCGCCCGGCTGCAGCTGCTTCACGCGTTTTTGTTCGCGTTCAATGGTGACCGGATAGGCGTAGCTGGTCCCCGGTTCGATACCGGTGACGTAGCCCTGCTTGACGGTATCGGTGTTTTTCCACAGCGTCAGGACCGGCAGCTGACGGGTATCAAACTGAATAGAGGCCCCTTTATCGCCCGCTTTGTTGACCACGGCGGCCAGGGTCTGGTGATTTTCATCGGCCAGGGGCTGAATATTAAATACCATCTCGTCAAAATCTTTGGTCGGTCCCTGATAGGTTTGCCAGGTTTTTAACCCGCTCTTAGCGTAATCATTGAACGGGCTGATGCTGGACATCGGGGCGAGGAAACGCGCGCCTTCTTCGAGGATCGGGGTGCCGAAGTTGCTGTGGTAGATGATCTGATAATCATGCGGATAGTCGGCATGGTTGGTTAAGACGTCATGTAAGCTGAAGCTGTTGCTGCCCGGCACGTAGCGCAGTTCGGTCAGGGTCTGCAGATCGGCTTTTTTAAAGGTGCTCTCTTTCACCAGCCCGCGGATGCGGATTTCATACGGCGCGCTGTCGGCCACCTCCACCTCCACCAGAGAGGCCGGCGTGTTGCCCGCCTTGCCGTGTAGGGTATAAATTTGCCCGTCCGCGGTCACCGGATGGCCGGTCCATTCATAGCCGCAGCGGACCATCATCTCGTTGAATCCTTCCAGCCAGCCGAGGCCATTGCGGCTTTCCAGGTTGATAAACGCCGGGTTGACGACCTCTTTAACCGGCGAATCCCAGCCCATCCGGCTGCCGAAACCCTCAATACGCAGCAAGTTCATGCCGCGTGTCGGGCTCAGGGTGATGGTCAGGCCGTCTTTACTGTGAATGGTGAGGATTTTGCTGCCTTCCTGCTTACCGCCGTGCAGGACTTTTTGCTCAATGCTGAACGCATGGTCTTTCACCTTCAGCTGATCGCTGTTGATCTGCCAGTTTCCTTTATCCATCCCCTCTTCAGCGTTCGTCAGCACCCATGTTTTTGCCGCGGCCGAGCCGGAAACCAGCAGGGCGATCGTCGTCAGAACCAATGTCTTTTTCATTTTTATTCCCTTTTTGCTGAATCGATTGTGTCATTGACGTGTGAAATCTACCGGCATGGGGGTGATTAAAATGTGAAGCGCCTCACCTGGTGAGAAAACGGCCGATTTGCTGAGGATAAATGGGATGGAAGTCGTATTATCTTGCTATGTGATACGTATTTATCACCAGAATATGTGATCTATATTGTTTTTAGCTTTAACGATTCAGCTTGATAAGTCAGGCTATAAACCAACGTATCGTCGTGTGGATGAGGGGATTCAGGCGATGCGACGGGAATCCCCCTGCTGGCGCAAGCCTTAGAGCTGGGGTGAAGGTAGGCCGGATAAGGCGTTAGCCGCCATCCGGCACAATGACGGGAACGGAGTCTGGTACAGCTTGCCCGGCGGCGCTGCGCTTGCGCGGGCCTACGGTGTGAGTAACCGTTTGATATACAGGGCTCTGTAGGCCGGATAAGGCGTAGCCGCCATCCGGCACAATGACGGGAACGGAGTCTGGTACAGCTTGCCCGGCGGCGCTGCGCTTGCGCGGGCCTACGGTGTTGAGTAACCGTTTGATATAGGGAACCGTAGCCCGGATAAGGCGCAGCGCGCCGCCATCCGGGAGACTATTGCGGGCAAAAACAGCGGGACTTAGCCTTCGTTTTCCGCCAGTTCACGCAGATACTGGAAGATCAGGCGCGCCGATTTCGGCGGCTTGTTGCCTTCTTTCTCTTTCTTCGCATTGCGGATCAGCGAACGCAGCTGCTGACGGTCAGCATCTGGCCACAGGTTCAGCACTTCAGCGACGGCGTCATCCCCGTCGTCAATCAGTCGATCGCGGATCTGCTCCAGCTTGTGGAACAGCGCAACCTGCTGGTTGTGACGGTTTTTCAGCTTGTCCAGCGCCTGACGAATCGGATCGACATCGCGGTTGCGCAGCATCTTGCCGATAAGCTGCAGCTGGCGGCGGCGACCCTCTTTTTTGATTCGCTGGGCGAGTTCGATGGCGTCGCGCAGGTCGGTATCCAGCGGAATTTTATCCAGCGCGTTTTTCCCCAGGTCAACGAGTTCCGCGCCAAGACGCTTCAGTTCTTCCGCGTCGCGCTTAATTTCACTCTTACTGACCCAGATGATTTCATCATCTTCATCTTCAACGTCATCACCGGGCACGTCGTCGAGCCAGTCTTCGGGCTGCTTTGTCATCTCAGGCTCCTTAAAAAAAGAGGCTAATGTTACCAGTTAAGGCGCGCACTGAAAAACGGTTCTCTGTTAGACTTCAGTTAACTCCTTCTTACATTATGGCATTAGCAATGAAAGTCATCTCTCAAGTTGCACAGCAGCGTAAGACGCTGGAAGAAGCCGTTACCACGGCACTGGAACTGGCGGCAGGTAAATCTGACGGTGCGGAAGTTTCCGTCAGCAAAACCACGGGCATCGGCGTCAGCACCCGCTATGGCGAAGTGGAGAATGTAGAATTCAACAGCGATGGGGCATTAGGCATCACGGTTTACCATCAGAACCGCAAGGGCAGTGCCTCCTCCACCGATCTTAGCCCGGACGCTATCGCCCGCACCGTGCAGGCGGCGCTGGATATCGCCCGCTATACCTCCCCGGACCCGTTTGCCGGCGTAGCCGATAAAGATCTGCTGGCCTTTGACGCCCCGGATCTGGACCTGTTCCACCCGGCGGAGGTCTCCCCGGACGACGCCATCGAACTGGCCGCCCGCGCGGAGCAAGCGGCCCTGAAGGCCGATAAACGCATCACCAACACCGAAGGCGGCAGCTTTAACAGCCACTACGGCATCAAAGTGTTCGGTAACAGTCACGGCATGCTGCAAAGTTACTGCTCGACTCGCCATTCCCTCTCCAGCTGCGTCATTGCGGAAGATGACGGCGATATGGAGCGCGACTACGCCTACACCATTGGCCGGGCGATCGAGGATCTGCAGTCCCCGGAATGGGTCGGGGAAGAGTGCGCCCGCCGCACCCTGTCACGCCTGGCGCCGCGTAAGCTGTCGACCATGAAGGCGCCGGTTATTTTCGCCAACGAAGTGGCGACCGGGTTGTTTGGCCACCTGGTCGGAGCGATTGCCGGCGGCGCGGTCTACCGTAAATCGACCTTCCTGCTCGATTCGCTGGGCAAACAAATTTTGCCGGAGTGGCTGACCATTGAAGAGCATCCGCACCTGCTGAAAGGGCTGGCCTCCACGCCGTTCGACAGCGAAGGCGTGCGCACCGAACGTCGCGATATCGTCAAAGACGGCGTGCTGACCCAGTGGCTGCTGACCAACTACTCCGCCCGCAAGCTGGGGATGAAAAGCACCGGCCACGCCGGGGGCATCCACAACTGGCGCATTAACGGCCGCGGCCTGAGTTTTGCAAAGATGCTTAAAGAGATGGGCACCGGTCTTGTGGTTACCGAACTGATGGGGCAGGGTGTCAGTGGCGTCACCGGCGACTACTCACGCGGCGCATCCGGCTTCTGGGTAGAAAACGGCGAAATTCAATATCCTGTCAGTGAGATCACCATTGCAGGAAATCTGAAAGAAATGTGGCGTAATATCGTGACCATTGGCGATGATATTGAAACGCGCAGCAACATTCAGTGCGGTTCTGTGCTGCTGCCGGAGATGAAAATCGCCGGGCAATAACACCTGTTTGCTTAAATAATAAAAAGGAAGTGAGCAATGCGTAAAAAACTGTTAGCGATGCTGGCTGTCTCTGCTTTTGCGCTCGGTTCAGCGTCGGCCTTCGCCGACCTGGGCGAAGACATGGACACTCTGGCAGAAAACCTGCAAGTGGTACAGAAGACCTCCGACGCCGGCGAGCTGAAAGCGGCGCTGAATAAGATGCGTACCGCCGCGGTCGATGCTCAGAAAGAGACCCCGCCGAAGCTGGAAGGCAAAGCGGCCGACAGCGCTGAGATGAAAGATTACCGTCACGGTCTGGATATTCTGATCGGCCAGATCGACGGTGCGCTGAAGCTGGCGAACGAAGGCAAGGTGAAAGAGGCGCAGGCCGCCGCGGAGGAGTTTAAAACCACCCGCAACACCTATCATAAGAAGTACCGCTAACCGTTCTTTTCGGGAGGCATCAGCCGATGCCTCCCACCTGAAAGCCTACCGATATCACATTTTTCCCTTTTCTTTTTCCGGTCTTTCTGCGGTCGTTTTCCGCTAAACCTCGATCATTGTTGTGATGCGCATCACGTCATATCGCCTGTTTTTACATTTATCCGGCGAATATGTGGAGTCGATCACCTAAGCCTTCTCCCTTTCCACTTCGAAGTGGAAAACAACTCGCTACAAACTCCTGTCCCCCGGCGCTACCTTGATTTCCAGAGACATCAGCGGGGTAACACAAGTGAATAACGGAGCGGTAATAAACGACGTAGGGGAGCAGGCGGCGCAGACCGAACGCCTGGCTGACAAGATGTTACAGCAGGTATTCGCCCTGTTAAGCCGTCACGACATCGTCCCTAACGACGTTCAGGAGCAAATGCTGACTTCCCACGTGCGGGCCATGGCCCACCGGTCAATCAGCGGCGAACCGCTACCGGAAGTGGATGCCAGTCTGTTCGAAGAAATTTCTGAAGATTCAATGATGCTGGCCCGCGAAGTGGTCGCACAGTTCGGCAACCTGCCTGATGAAGAGGCCTGGCTGCTCTCCGTCCACTTTGAAGTCGCGAAAGATAACCTGTAAGGAGCAAAACATGGAACAAATCACCGTAGTCATTGGCGACCGTCTGGGTAAAGGCCAAAAAGTCGCCGCAGGCGCTGAAAAAGCGGGCGCACGTGCTGTGGTCGTCCCTAGCGTTGCGGCCGACATGAAGCTTGGCGACATAATGAAAGCGGAAAACGCCACCTTTGGCATCTCCTTCTGCGGCAGCGGCGGCGCTGGCGCCATCACCGCCCAGACCAAATACGGCTACAAAGCAAAATATGGCATGCGCTCTATTGATGAGGGCGTCACCGCTATCAACGAAGGCTGCAACGTGCTGGGCTTCGGCTTTATGGATAAAGAAGAGCTGGGCGAGCGGCTGGTAGAAGCCTGGAAAAAGAAATACGGCGCATAAGTATGAAAGAGCAATTCACCACCACGGTGAGGGTTGCCGGCAAAGGCGAAAGCAAATCACGGGCCTTCGCCGATGCCCTGAACCATGTGCAGGCTGCGGTGATGAAATCATCCTCGCGCATCCTACTGCGTATTGAGCCACAGGACGTGACGGTTGTTCATGCGCGCGAAGCGGTACGAAAAGAGGCGTTTCTGTTCTTCTTTTTGCGCCGTGAACGACGGACCTACAGCGTGGAGCTGGACGTCACCGTCAACGTGACCGCCATCGATCTCGATAAAGTGGATTTCGTTACGCAAACCTGATTGTTAGCAAAAGGTCTGACTATGTTCCTGATAATTTTAATAAAATCGCTTATCATCGGCGGCCTGGTCGGCGTCGGCGTGGGCGCCGGAGCGGCACGCATGTTTCATGCCCCCACCACGCAGGGGATGGGGGCGTTTCGAACCCTGGGCGAGCTGAATTCCTGTGAGGGCGATCCGGCCTCCCACTTCTCCTTTGGCCTTGGCTTCTTCTTTAACGCCTGGGCCTCTTCCGTTGCAGCAGGCTCCTTCACCCAGGATGTTGACCACCGCATTATCCCCAACTGGGGCGCGGCGGCGCTGATGCTGAAAAATCGTAACGTCGGCGAAACGCTGCACGATCCGAAAAAAATGGCCATCTCCTGCGGCATCATCGGCATGATTGTCGTCGCCTTCCTCAACCTGACCGCCTCGTCCGTACCGGAAGCGCTGCAGGTGACCGCCGTTAAGGTACTGGTGCCGGCGGCAAACCTGCTGGTAAACACCGTGATGCCGGTGATCTTCTGGCTGGCGGCGATCGATGCCGGTAAAAAATCAGGCTTCTGGGCGACGATTTTCGGCGGCGCCGCGCAGCTGATTATGGGTAACGCCGTACCGGGTCTGGTGCTGGGGATCCTGATCGGTAAAGGCGTCGAAGAGAGCGGCTGGAACCGGGTGACTAAAGTGATGATGGTGGCCATCGTCGCGCTGTTTGTCCTCAGCGGCTTCTTCCGCGGCTTCGACATGAAGATGATCGAATCCTTCCATCTGACCGTGCCGAACTGGCTGGACATGATCCACAACTCACTCAGCGGCAAGTAACGGGAGCCGGATAATGGAACAGAATAAAGGTTTTTGGTATGCCGACTGGTCGTTCCCGATCTTTGTTGGCCTGCTCTCCTCCGGCGTCTTCGCCGGGACCCACATGTACTACCTGTACGGCATCGGCGCCTTTAACGAAGTGGCCTTCGTGGCGATGCTGAAGTCGGGGATTGATACCGGCGTTTACGGCGCGGTGGCGGCGTTTGGCGCTAGCTTCCTTTTCGCCCGCATCATCGAAGGGTCGCTGGTAGGGATCCTCGATATCGGCGGCGCGATACAGACCGGTATCGGCCTCGGCGTGCCGGCGCTGCTGCTCGGCGCGGGCTTTGTCTTCCCGGTGGCGAACTTCGCCGCGTCGCTGGTCACCGGCCTGGTCCTCGGCCTGGCGGTGGGCTACATCATCATTCTGGCGCGTAAGTTCACCATCAACCAGAGCGATTCCACCTACGGCGCCGACGTGATGATGGGGGCCGGTAACGCCTCCGGCCGCTTCCTCGGTCCCTTGATCATCCTCAGCGCAATGACCGCCTCGATTCCTATCGGGATTGGCTCGCTGGTTGGCGCACTGCTGTTCTACATCTGGCAGAAACCGATCACCGGCGGCGCCATCCTCGGGGCGATGATCCTCGGCTCCATCTTCCCGGTGGCGATTAGCTAAGCGCCCGATGGCGCTGCGCTTATCGGGCCTACAAGCCAGCGCGGTTTGTAGGCCGGATAAGGGGGTACGCCGCCATCCGTTCACTCTTTTCATCAGGAGATAGCTATGTTTGATTTACTCCTGCGCCGCGCGCGCCTCGTCGACGATACCCTGACTGATATCGCCATTCAGGACGGGAAAATCGCGGCGCTGGGCGAGATTAGCGCGCCCTCCCGTAAAACCATTGAGCTGAACGGCAAGGTTTACGTCAGCGCTGGCTGGATTGACTCTCACGTTCACTGCTACCCGAATTCACCGATTTATCACGATGAGCCGGATAGCGTCGGCATCGCCACCGGCGTCACCACCGTGATCGATGCCGGCAGCACCGGCGCCGACGACGTCGATGACTTCTATCAACTGACCCGTAAAGCGGCGACGGAAGTTTATGCGCTGCTCAACATCTCCCGCGTCGGGCTGATTGCGCAGAATGAGCTGGCCAATATGGCCAATATCGACGCCGCCGCGGTGAAGCAGGCGGTGCAGCGTCATCCCGACTTTATCGTCGGCCTGAAGGCGCGGATGAGCAGCAGCGTGGTGGGCGAAAACGGCATTACGCCGCTGGCGCGCGCCAAGGCCATTCAGCAGGAAAACGACGATCTGCCGCTGATGGTGCACATCGGCAATAACCCGCCGAACCTCGATGAAATCGCCGATCTGCTGAGCAGCGGCGACATCATTACCCACTGCTATAACGGCAAGCCGAACCGCATTCTGAATCCTGCCGGCGAGCTGCGCAGCTCTATTACTCGCGCTCTGCAGCGCGGCGTGCGTCTCGATGTCGGCCATGGCACCGCCAGCTTCAGCTTTGAGGTGGCGCGGCGGGCGATTGCGCTGGGCATTCTGCCGCACACCATTAGCTCCGATATTTACTGCCGCAACCGGATCGACGGCCCGGTGCGCTCGCTGGCGCTGGTGATGTCGAAATTCCTCGCCATCGGCATGACGCTGCCGCAGGTGATTGACTGCGTGACCGTCAGCGCCGCCGAAGGGCTGCGCCTGTCGCGTAAAGGGCGGCTGGAAGTGGGCTTCGACGCCGATTTAACGCTATTTCGCCTGGAGCACCGGCCCACGCTGCTGGTGGATGCCGAAAAAGAGAGCCTGCAGGCTGACAACATTCTGGTGCCGCTGGCCGCGATCCGCGCGGGCAAAGGCTATCTGACCGAACAAGGGAGCGCGGAACATGCCTTCGATTTTTGAGAAATACCATTTAAAACAGGTGATTAATACTTCTGGCCGCATGACGGCGCTGGGCGTTTCCACGCCGCGCCCGGAAGTGGTGGAAGCCGCGATGGCCGGTATGAACCAGTACTTTGAAATGAAAGACCTGGTGAATAAAACCGGCGAGTACATCGCCAAACTGTTGGATGTGGAAGGGGCGACCGTGGTCTCCTGCGCGTCGGCGGGGATTGCCCAGTCGGTAGCGGCGGTGCTGGTGAAAGACAGCGACTGGCTGCTGGAGAACCTGCACGTTACGCCGATTGAGAATAACGAAATCGTGTTGCCGAAGGGCCACAACGTCAACTTCGGCGCGCCGGTTGGCACCATGGTGGCGTTGGGCGGCGGTAAGCTGGTGGAAGCGGGCTACGCCAACGAATGTTCTGCTCAACAGCTGGCGGCGGCGATCACTCCGCGCACCGCGGCAATTCTGTATATCAAATCCCACCACTGCGTGCAGAAAAGCATGCTCAACGTGGCGCAGGCCGCGGAAGTGGCGCGCCAGCATAACTTGCCGCTGATCGTCGATGCGGCGGCGGAAGAAGATCTGCAGTGCTACTACCGCATGGGCGCCGACCTGGTTATCTACAGCGGCGCGAAAGCGATTGAAGGGCCGACCAGCGGGCTGGTGATCGGCAAAACGCAGTACGTCGAGTGGGTTAAGCGCCAGTCGATGGGCATTGGCCGGGCGATGAAAGTGGGTAAAGAGGGCATTCTCGGCCTGACCTGCGCCATTGAACACTACCTGACGGCGAGCAAAGAGAGCGGTCAGCAGATGGTGGACAAGATGACGCCGTTTATCGAACAGCTCAATACTCTCAACGGCGTGACCGCGCGGGTGGTGTGGGACAGCGCGGGCCGCGATATCGCCCGCGCCGAAATTAAATTTGATGAAGCCACGACCGGCGTGAAGACCGGCGATCTGGTTAACGCGCTGAAGCAGGGCGAATACGCCATCTACTTCCGCGGCTATAAAGCGAATGAAGGCATTATCGAAGCCGATGTCCGCAGCGTAAACGCCCAGCAGCTGGAGGTGGTCGCTCGCCGCATCGCAGAAGTTCTGAATAAGGAGAAACAAGCATGAAACTGACCCCAAACTTTTACCGTGACCGCGTGTGCCTGAACGTCCTGGCGGGCAGCAAAGACAACGCCCGTGAAATTTACGACGCGGCGGAAGGTCACGTCCTGGTCGGCGTGCTCTCCAAAAACTATCCGGACGTCGCCAGCGCGGTGGCCGATATGCGCGACTACGCGAAGCTGATTGATAACGCGCTCTCCGTCGGGCTGGGGGCAGGCGATCCAAACCAGTCGGCGATGGTGAGCGAGATTTCTCGCCAGGTGCAGCCGCAGCACGTCAACCAGGTCTTCACCGGCGTGGCTACCAGCCGCGCGCTGCTCGGGCAGAACGAGACGGTGGTCAACGGCCTGGTCTCTCCCACCGGTACGCCGGGAATGGTTAAGATCTCCACCGGCCCGCTGAGCAGCGGCGCGGCGGACGGCATTGTGCCGCTGGAAACCGCCATCGCGCTGCTGAAAGACATGGGCGGCAGCTCCATCAAATACTTCCCGATGGGCGGCCTGAAGCACCGCGCCGAGTTTGAAGCCGTCGCCAAAGCCTGCGCCGCGCACGATTTCTGGCTCGAGCCGACCGGCGGTATCGATCTGGAAAACTACAGCGAGATCCTGAAAATCGCCCTCGATGCCGGGGTAAGCAAAATCATCCCGCATATTTACAGCTCGATTATCGATAAAGCCAGCGGTAACACCCGCCCGGCCGATGTGCGCCAGCTGCTGGAGATGACCAAACAGTTAGTGAAGTAGTGCCCTTGTCCCTCACCCTCAAAGGGTGAGGGGCAGCTTATCCCACTGAACCATCAAGGAGTTGCTATGCCTGTCGCTCGTCATCTGCTTGTCGCTTCACTGTCCCTGTTTGCCGCCGCCGCGGGCGCCGCGCAAACCCACTATGCCTGGGTAGGCACCTATAACCCCAATGGCGAAGGTCTGTATCGCTTTACCGTCGATGCCAAAACCGGCGCCCTGCGCGATAAGACGCTGGTGAGCTCGTTGCCGAACGTCGCGCAGTTAACCGTGTCGCGCGATGGCAAAACGCTGTATGCCGCCAGTGAAGTCGAAAAAGGCGTGGTGCAGGCGTGGCGCATTGAAAAGAACGGCGAGCTGACCGCGCTCAACCAGGTCGCCTCCGGCGGCGCCGGGCCGGTGTATCTCTCCCTGACGCCGGACGGTAAGCATCTGCTGGTGGCTAACTATGTCAGCGGCAGTATCGCCGTGCTACCGGTGCAAGAAGATGGTAGCCTGGCTGAGGCGGTGGACAGGCATCAGGATGAAGGCCCGGCAGGCGCCGAACGCCCGGCGGCGGCCGTCGAGGGCAGCTTCGCCATCAGCGATCACAACGGCCCGCATGCCCATATGATCGCCGCCGATCCCAGCGGGAAATACGTTTACTCTACCGATCTGGGGCTGGATCGGATCTATCAGTATCGGCTGGATAGCGCCAGCGGCAAGCTAACGCCGAACGATCCGCCGTTTATCGCCGCCTCGTCGCCGGGAGCCGGCCCGCGCCACTTCGTCTTTACGCCACAGGGCGACGGCCTGTGGCTGATTAATGAGGAAGCGTCGACGCTGACCTTCTATCATCTGGATAAGCAAAGCGGCCTGCTGCGTGAAGGCAAAACTGTCTCCGCGCTGCCGGAAGGGTATAAAGGCACCAGCTTTGCCGCCGGACTTGTGTTGAGCAACGATGGCAAACAGCTATATGTCGCCAACCGCCTGCATAACAGCATTGCCCACTTCACGGTGCTGGCCGACGGCAGCCTGAGTCACCAGGAAGATATCTGGACGCGTGGCGATTATCCCCGCACCCTGACGCTGGATAATCAGGGGCAGTGGCTGTACGTCATGAACCAGCGTAGCGATAATATTACCCGCTTCAGCGTGGCGCCGAAGGATGGCAAATTAACCTTTGCCTCCGACTATACGCCGGTCGGTAGCCCATCGCAGATGGTGATATCCGCCCAACCCTGAGCCGTAATTACAAGGAACTGACATGCGATTTCCCAACCAACGCTTAGCGCAACTCTTCACCCTGCTGCGAAATGAAACGCTGCCGCAGGATGAGCTGGCGCAACGCCTGTCGGTTTCCACCCGTACCGTGCGCGCCGATATTACCGCCCTGAATACGCTGCTGGCGCAGTATGGCGCGCAGTTTATCCTTAACCGCGGCAGCGGTTATCAGCTGAAGATAGATAATCCGACGAGTTTCCAGGCGCTGGAGGAGACCGCGCCGAAGGCGCAGCACGTGCCGCGTACCGCCCAGGATCGCATCACGTTTCTGCTGGTGCGTTTCCTGACCTCGGCGTTCTCTATCAAGCTGGAAGATCTGGCGGATGAGTGGTTCGTCAGCCGCGCCACGTTGCAAAATGACATGGTTGAGGTGCGCGAGCGCTTCCAGCGCTATCAGCTGACTCTTGAAACCCGCCCGCGCCACGGCATGAAGCTGTTCGGCAGCGAGGTGTCAATTCGCGCCTGCCTGACCGACCTGCTGTGGGAGCTGACCCAGCAAGGCGATATCGCGCCGCCGATCGGCGCCGAGGCCTTTGCGGCGGAGGTGCCAGCGCTGCTGGAGCCGGTGCTGCAGGAGACGCTCACGCGGCATCATATTCGCCTCACCGACGCCGGCGAGCGCTTTGTCTGCCTGTATGGCGCGGTGGTGGTGCGCCGCGTCAGCGAAGGCTACCCGCTGGCCGATTTCAGCGCTGAAGATGTGGCGCAGAACGTCCGCGACGCCGCGCGCGAGCTGACGGGCGAGCTGCAGCGGCTGGCCGGGAAACCTTTATCGCCCGCCGAAGAAGAGTGGCTATGCGTGCATATCGCGGCCCGTCAGGTGCAGGATGTCGATCCGGAAACTATCAGCGCCGACGATGATGAAGCGCTGGTCAATTACATCCTGCGCTACATTAACAGCCAGTATAATTACAACCTGCTGGACGACGCCCAGCTGCATGCCGATCTGCTGACCCACATTAAAACCATGATCACCCGGGTGCGCTACCAGATCATGATCCCCAATCCGCTGCTGGATAACATCAAACAGCACTACCCGATGGCCTGGGATATGACCCTGGCCGCGGTCTCCAGCTGGGGGAAATATACTCCGTACACCATCAGCGAAAACGAAATCGGCTTTCTGGTGCTGCATATCGGCGTCGGGCTGGAGCGTCACTACAACATCGGCTACCAGCGTCAGCCGCAGGTGCTGCTGGTGTGCGATACCAGCAATGCGATGGTACGGATGATCGAGGCGATCCTGCAGCGTAAATATCCGCAGCTGGAGATCGCCGCTACCATCTCCCAGCGCGAGTACGAACAGCGGGACGCGATCGAGGCGGATTTCGTTATCTCAACGGTGCGGATCGGCGAAAAAGACAAGCCGGTAGTGACCATCGCGCCGTTCCCCACCGACTATCAGCTGGATCAAATCGGCAAGCTGGTGCTGGTGGACCGTACCCGTCCGTGGATGCTGAATAAATACTTCGATGCCGCCCACTTCCGGGTGGTGGATAAGCCGATGGATCAGCAAACGCTGTTCGCCGAGCTGTGCCAGCAGCTGCTGGAGGAAGGCTTTGTCGATGCGGAGTTTCATGCTTCGGTAGTGGAACGTGAAGCGATCGTCAGCACCATGTTGGGGGATGGCATTGCGCTGCCGCACTCCCTGGGGCTGCTGGCGAAAAAGACGGTGGTTTATACCGTTATCGCCCCGCAGGGCATCGCCTGGGGCGACGAAACCGCCCATCTCATCTTCCTGCTCGCTATCAGCAAGCGCGAGTATGAAGAGGCGATGGCGATCTACGATATTTTCGTGACTTTCCTGCGCGAGCGCGCCATGAGTCGCCTCGCCGCGACCCGCAGCTTTGATGAGTTTAAAACGGTGGCGATGGAGTGCGTCAGCCGGTTTTGAGAGGCGTTTTCCAGATTCGAGTGTAATTCAAATGTAATGCTATACTGCATTACAAAATTCCCCTTTCCGGAGGCATAATGGCCACGCTCAATGTTCGACTGGACGATAAACTCAAAAAAGAGGCTTATGCCGTGCTGGAGAAACTCGATATGACACCAACGGAGGCGGTACGCCTGCTGTTTCAATACATTGCGGAAAATGGCCGCATGCCGGTGAAAAGTATGACCATCAGTGATGGCGAAGCGGCGTTATTACGCACCGTTCGCGAACGGCTGGAAAACCCACGGCCAGGGGTTAAGGTGAGTCTGGATGACCTATGAACTGGAGTTTGATCCACGAGCCAGGCGCGAATGGCAGAAGCCTGGCGAGACGGTCAAAAAACAGTTCAAAAATAAGCTCCAGCAGATTGTGCAGAATCCGCGAATTGAGTCGACCAGGCTGAGCGATTTACCGGATTGCTACAAAATCAAGCTTAAGGCGTCAGGTTATCGGTTGGTGTATCAAGTACGAGATAGTGTGGTGGTGGTTTACGTTATTGCCATTGGCAAAAGAGAGAAAGCGGCCGTTTATCATCAGGCGAATAAACGGCTCTAAACGCTATCGCAAATGATGTACGACCTGGTTGCTGCTGCCGCGCCAGATAAGCGCCGGATCTTTCAAATCCTGCACAAACTTACCGTCAACCAGCACGTTAATCAGGTTCACGACTTCCATCTGCTCGGCGTTCAGTTCGTCAATCTTATAGCCCGTCCAGACCCAGATATCTTTGCCGGGGCATTCGGCGCGTACGCGCTGAACCAGCTTTAAAATATCCGCGACGTTCTGCGGATGCAGCGGATCGCCGCCGGAGAGCGAAAGCCCCTGGCGTTTGATGCGGGTGTCGTTGAGGTCGGCGATGATACGGTCGGCCATCTCAGCGGTAAACGGCATACCGGAGTTCACCCGCCAGGTGCTTTTGTTGTAGCAGCCGGGGCACTCGTGGACGCAGCCGGAGACAAACAGGGTGCAGCGGGTGCCGGGGCCGTTGACGATGTCGACGGGGTAGTACTGGTGATAATTCATTTTCGCTTCTCAATTAACGCCATAGCCGCGTTGGCTGCGCTCGCTCACCCCAGTCACGTACTGAATGTACGCTCCCGGGGATTCCCTCGTTTGCCGCCTTGCTCTGACGCTAATTGCTTTGCGAAAACGGAGGTGCTGTGCATTTGTAAAGGGAACGGCTCCCGGCGTCGCTGCGCTCGCCCGGGCTACGAAAAGCCGCATACGCGGTTGTAGCCCGGATAAGGCGCTTTGCGCCGCGATCCGGGAACGGCTCCTTAGTGGCCAAACGGCTACGGGGCCGGTCCCTTCTCCCCGTTGGGGAGAGGGTGAGGGGCTAAACCAGCTGGAATTAACCAATCTGCCCATTGCCCAGGTGCTTCACGCGGCGCTTCACTTCTTCCTGCTTGCCGGCGTTGAACGGCCGCGCGTCCGGGCTGCCGAGATAACCGCACACCCGGCGGGTAACGGAAACGCGGGCGGCGTCGTGGTTACCGCATTTCGGGCAGGTAAAGCCCTTGCTGGTGCACTCGAACTCGCCGGTAAAACCGCACTCGTAGCACTCATCGATCGGCGTATTGGTCCCGTAGTACGGCACGTGCTGATAGCTGTAATCCCACACGTCTTCCAGCGCCTTGAGGTTATGCTGGATATTCGGGTACTCGCCGTAGCAAATGAACCCCCCATTGGCCAGCGGCGGGTACGGCGCTTCGAAATCGATCTTATCGTACGGGTTGACCTTCTTCTCCACGTCGAGGTGGAAGCTGTTGGTGTAGTAACCTTTGTCGGTTACCCCTTCCACCACGCCAAACTCGGCGGTGTCGAGACGGCAGAAGCGATCGCACAGGTTTTCGCTCGGCGTGCTGTACAGGCTAAAGCCGTAGCCGGTTTCTTCCTTCCACAAATCGACGGCGTCGCGCAGGCGCTGGACGATGGCCACGCCTTTCTCACGCAGCGCCTCGCTGTCGTACATATGCTGGTTGCCGTACAGCGCATTGATGGTTTCATGGATACCGATATAGCCCAGAGAAATGGACGCTCGGCCGTTTTTGAAGATCTCGGAGACGTCGTCGTCGGCTTTCAGCCGCACGCCGCAGGCGCCTTCCATATACAGGATCGGCGCCACGCGAGCCTTCACTCCTTCCAGGCGGGCGATACGGGTCATCAGCGCTTTACGCGCCAGCTGCAGGCGCTCGTCCAGCAGCGCCCAGAAGGCGGCTTCATCGCCTTTCGCTTCCAGGGCGATGCGCGGCAGGTTGAGACTGATCACGCCGAGGTTATTGCGTCCATCATGCACCTGCTCGCCGTTCTCGTTTTCCCATACCCCGAGGAAGCTGCGGCAGCCCATCGGCGTTTTAAACGACCCGGTGACTTTCACCACCTGATCGTAGTTGAGGATATCCGGGTACATGCGCTTGCTGGCGCACTCCAGCGCCAGCTGTTTGATGTCGTAGTTCGGGTCGCCGAACTTATGGTTCAGGCCGTCGCGGATCGCGAACACCAGTTTCGGGAACACCGCGGTTTTGCGATTTTTACCGAGGCCGGCAATGCGGTTGCGCAGAATCGACTGCTGGATCAGCCGCGATTCCCAGCTGGTGCCAAGGCCGAACCCGAAGGTGACGAACGGCGTCTGGCCGTTGGCGGTATGCAGTGTGTTAACCTCATACTCCAGCGACTGGAAGGCGTCGTAGCACTCTTTTTCGGTACGGGCGCGGGCATAGCCTTCGGCATCCGGGATCTGCCACTCTTCGGCGATTTTGCGATGCTTTTTGAAGCTTTCGCTGACGAACGGCGCCAGCACTTCATCGATGCGGTTGATGGTGGTGCCGCCGTAAATATGGCTGGCGACCTGGGCGATGATCTGCGCTGTCACCGCGGTGGCGGTAGAGATAGACTTCGGCGGCTCGATCTCCGCGTTGCCCATCTTAAAGCCCTGGGTCAGCATGCCTTTCAGGTCGATCAGCATGCAGTTGAACATCGGGAAGAAGGGCGAGTAATCGAGGTCATGATAGTGGATCATGCCGCGCTCGTGGGCCATCACCACATCGTGGGGCAGCAGGTGCTGCCGGGCGTAGTGCTTGGCGACGATCCCGGCCAGCAGGTCGCGCTGGGTCGGGATGACTTTACTGTCCTTGTTGGCGTTTTCGTTGAGCAGCGCGGAGTTGGTCTGCTCGACGAGGCCGCGGATCTCCTGATTGAGGCGGCCGCGCTTCTCACGCTGGCTATCGCGGTCATGGCGATACTCAATGTAGGCGCGCGCCAGCTGCTTATAGGGGCCGGACATCAGCTGGTTTTCCACCGCGGTCTGGATCTCGTTGATGTCGACCTGGGCGCGGCCCTGCATTTGTTGGCTAACGACTTCTGCGACGGTGGCGCAATAGTCTGCGTCATCGACTCCCGCTGCTTTAGCTGCACGCAGAATTGCTTCCTGAATGCGCTCTGAGTTGAACGGCACTTTACAGCCATCACGTTTCATCACATGCGGTGTCATGATCACTCCATATATAGAACAGGTTATCCACAGAGGCGGAGGTTATCCCGAAGGCGCTGCACGCTACGGCTCGTGCTGTTTACCTTCGGATCCGGCCCGTTTTATCCACATCTCATCACCGCCAGACATCGACAAGATATGGTGACATAATAGACGATTAATACAACATGTTGGGCCGAGGCGCATTTTAAGTTCTATATGTAGTGATTTGCATCAAAGATGTTTGCGATTTTATTGACCCAGAACAAGGTAAAAAGGTGAGAGTACGGATGATGGGCGCTGGCGATAAATGTAAATTTAGGCGCTTAAAATATAAGCAAAAATCGAGCCCATTCAGGCATGAAACGGGCAAATATTCAGGCAATCAACGTATCGTTAAGCAGATCGACCAGCAGTAGCAGGGCATAGCGAGCCTGCTGCGGGTCAGCGGGCAGCGGCAGGATGGCGCTGGCCATATCGCCAAGGGCGTGCTGTTCCGGCGTCAGAGCAATAATGGTCACTCCCTGCGTACGCGCCTGCAAGGTGGCGCTTTGCAACACAGGGTTGGCCTCGGCAGTGGCCAGCACCAGCAGCAGATGATCGTCATTGAGGGTGCTGGCGGTCAGCCGCATCAGCGCTGCATCCTGACAGAGATTAATCGCGATGCCGGAGGGCAGTAGCTGATGCTGGAGCAGCGCGGCCAGCGTCACGTCCTGGGCGCCAAGGGCGAAGCAGTGTACCGCACGGGCGCTCAGCAGGCGCGATTTACACTTTTCCACCGCCGCTTCCGCGGTATGGCCGAGCTGACGAGTTAGGGTAACGCCAAGGCTGCTAAGTTTGTCGCGCCAGGCGACGGGCAGGGCGGCGCTGTCCGGCGTAAGCCAGCTGGCGCGCCGTTCGCTGGCCTGCGCCAGCTGTTTACGCAGATCACGAATATCATCGCAGCCCACCGAGCGGGCGAAGCGGGTAATGGTGGCAGGGCTGACCCCCGCGCTGGCTGCCAGCTCGTCAATAGAGGCGCTGGCGGTAAAGCTTAGATTTTGTAGAATAAAGGTGGCGACGCGCGACTCCTGGGCACTAAAGCGGCGCATTCCTTCCTGCAGCTGACCTACGATATCCATCCTCATGTTCCCTTTGGCAAAACCCGCATTTGAAAATATTTTTCAATTATCGACTGTCTCTCTTTATAGCACTCACGCCGCATATTTCCTATGGTCAGAGCAGTAAAGGGTGACGCCCTGGCGATAAAAATGCGCAAAAATTGAGCCTCGATCACATCGGTGAAAATTATTTTCATATAGCCTTCACTATCACACAATATTAACAATATAGTCGTCCAGGCCCTGAGGGCTGAAGCGATAACACGTAAAGGGGAAGCGCAATGCCACGAATCGTACTCTGTTGTGCCGCAGGCATGTCGACCAGCATGCTGGTGAACAAAATGAAAGCAGAAGCCCAGCAGCGTGCGCTGGCGCTGGAAATCTATGCGGTGGCGGTGGCGGAATTTGAACGCGAATTGCCACACGCCGACGTCATTCTGCTCGGGCCGCAGGTTAAATATGAAGCCGGACGGCTAACCGCGCTGGCCGCGCCGCAGGGCAAGGCGGTGGCGGTGATCGATATGGCTGACTACGGCATGATGCGCGGCGCCGCGGTGTTGGATAAAGCGCTAGCCCTGCTCGAACACTAATTTTCTCATCCCGTTTTTCATCATCATCACGTGCGGTCCTGGCGATCGCGCGCGGCGCTCTGTATGCCGAAAATCCGAAAAGAGGACACTATGCAAGCACTGAAAATTGCCGTTATCGGCGGCGGCAGCAGCTACACGCCGGAGCTTATTGAAGGGATTATCGTTCGTTACGAGCAGCTTCCGGTCACAGAGCTGGCGCTGGTAGATGTCGAATCCGGCCGGGAAAAGGTGGAGATCATCGCCGCGCTGACCCGGCGGATGCTGAAACATAAAGGGCTGGAGCAGGTGGCGGTCAGCGTCCACTTTACGCTCGATGAGGCCATCCGCGGCGCCAGCTTTGTGCTGACCCAGCTGCGGGTCGGACAGCTGGCGGCGCGCGCCGCCGATGAGCGGCTGGGTCTCAAGTACCACCTGCTGGGCCAGGAGACCACCGGCGTCGGCGGTTTTGCCAAGGCGCTGCGGACGATCCCGGTGATCCTTGAGGTGGCGCGCAAAGTGGAACAGCTGGCGCCGGAAGCGTTCATTCTCAACTTTACTAATCCGGCGGGGATCGTCACCGAGGCGGTCAGCCGCTACAGCACGGCGAAGATCATCGGCCTGTGCAACGTGCCGATCAACATGCAGCACATGATCGTCGGGATGCTGGGCTCCCAGGAGTCCGAAGTAAAACTGCGCTTTGCCGGGCTCAACCATATGGTTTGGGTGCATAAGGTGCTACAGGGGCGCGAGGATGTCACCGGCAAGGTGATCGACATGCTGTGCGACGGTAAGGCGCTGTCGATGAACAACATTAAAGAGCTGCCGTGGCCGGCGGAATTCCTGCGCGCGCTGAAGGCGATTCCGTGCCCCTATCATCGCTATTTTTGGCTGACGCCGGCGATGCTGGCGGAAGAGATCGCCGCGGCGAAAACCAAGGGCACCCGCGCCGAACAGGTGATGAAAGTCGAGCAGGAGCTGTTTGCGCTGTACGCCGACCCGCAGCTGGAAGAAAAACCGGAGCAACTGAGCTTTCGCGGCGGCGCCTACTACTCGGAGGTGGCCGTCGAGCTTATCAACGCGATCTACAACAACCTGGGCGCGGAGATGGTGGTGAATACCCGCAACAACGGCGCGATTCATGGCCTGGATGATGATGCGGTGGTGGAAACCAACAGCATTATTGATGCGCAAGGGGCGCGGCCGCTGGCGTTCGGCCCGCTGCCGCCGGCGATGAACGGCCTGACCCAGCAGGTGAAAGCCTTCGAGCGGTTGACGATTGAAGCCGCGGTACACGGCTGTCGCGAAAGCGCACTGCTGGCGCTGGTGACCAACCCGCTGGTCGGTAACGTCACCGATGCCCAGGCGCTGCTGGATGAAGTATTAACCATCAACCGTCAATGGCTGACGCAATTTAACTGACCGCTATTTCCCCTCGGGAGCACACCATGTCGAATACAAGCTGGATTGAACGTTACGTCATGCCGGCGGCGCTGAGAATCGCCGGGCAAAAGCACGTCCTGTCGGTGCGCGACGGCATCATTCTCAATATGCCGTTTATGTTGATTGGCTCATTCTTCCTGATTTTCGCCTACCTGCCGATCCCCGGCTATGCCGACATGATGAGCGGCCTGTTTGGCGAGGTCTGGCGCGATAAAATGTTGTACCCGGTGAAAGCGACCTACGACATCATGGCGCTGATTTCCAGCTTCGGCATCGCCTACCGGCTGGCGGAGAAGTATCGCACTCTCGATCCGCTGAGCGCTGGAGCGATGTCGCTGGTGGCCTTCATGATGACGATCCCGCAGAACACGCTGTTTACGCCGGTACACGGCGCGGCGGAGGTGATTAAAGGGGTGATCCCGGTGAGCATGGTCGGCAGCCAGGGGCTGTTTGTCGCCATTGTCATTTCGCTGCTGTCGACGGAGATTTATCGTTTGGTCGCCAGCCGCAATCTCGTTATCCGCATGCCGGACGGCGTGCCGCCGGCAGTGGCGAAATCATTCCTCGCCCTGATCCCCGGCTTCTGCGTGCTGGCGGTGGTGCTGGCGCTGCGCCTGGCGGTCGAGGCCTCGCCGTTCGGCGACATCAACAGCATGATCGCCACTTTGATCGGTATTCCGATGCACCACGTCGGCGGTACGCTGCCGGGCATGATTATTTCAGTCATTTTGATTGGTATTTTGTGGACCCTGGGCCTGCACGGCGACGCGATCGTACTGGTGTTTATCCAGCCGGTATGGCTGTCGAATATGTCAGAGAACCTGACGGCCTTCCAGAACGGTCAGCCGATCCCGCATATCATTACTCAGCAGTTTTACGATCTGTGGATTGCCCCCGGAGGTACCGGCGCGCTGCTGGGGCTGGTGATTTTTATGTTGCTGCGTAGCCGTAGCCAGCAGATGAAGCAGCTGGGGAAAATTGCCGCGCCCGGGGCATTGTTTAACATCAGCGAGCCGATGGTGTTTGGCATCCCGCTGGTGATGAACCCGTACTTTTTCCTGCCGTTTATTTTAACGCCGGTGCTGCTGGTGATCGTGTCCTATACCGCGATGGCGACCGGGCTGGTGGCGCCGCCCGCCGGAATCGCGCTGCCGTTCACCACGCCGATCTTCATCAGCGGCTATCTGGCGACCGGAGGGCATATCTCCGGCACGGTGCTGCAGGTGGTGAATTTAGCGATTTCGCTGGTGGTCTACTATCCGTTCTTCCGCGCCTGGGATCGGCTAAAGGCAAAAGAAGAGCACGCCTCGGCGCAACCACAAGCGAGCGCTGCGATTGCTGATGCCGACCGCGCATAACTTCCAGCCTGACGAATCGTAGCCCCGGTGAGCGTTGCGCCACCGGGGAAAAGCGTTATCCCTGCAGCCACCATATCGCTTCGAACGGCCGCAGCGTCAGCCCGGTCGGGCGCGGGGTGGTCTCGGCATAGTTGCTGATGATCATCTTCCACTCGCCCGGGGCCTCAGCGGGCTGCCAGGCCTGCAGCTCGCGGCTCAGGTTAGCGGCGACTACCAGCGTTTGCCCCTGCCACTGACGACGATAGCACCACAGCGACGGATGCTCCGGCAGCAGATCCTCGTAATCGCCCCAGGTCAGTAGCGGCAGGGTTTTACGCAGCGTAATCAGCTGCTGATAGGCATAAAACACCGAATCGGGGTCCGCCAGCGCCGCCTCGACGTTGATCTCCTGGTAATTATCGCCAAGGCCGATCCACGGCTCACCGTCGCTGAAGCCACCGTTCTCGCCGGCGTGCCACGGCATCGGCGTGCGGCTGTTGTCGCGCGACTTGCTGGCGAGGATCGCCAGCAGTTCGTCCGGGCTTTGCCCCTGCGCCGCACGTTCGATAAACATATTGTGGCTTTCGACGTCACGGTAATCGCTGATGCTGCTGAAGTGCGGATTGGTCATGCCGATCTCTTCGCCCTGGTAGATATAGGGCGTGCCCTGCATGCCGTGCAGCACCATCGCCAGCATCTTCGCCGCCGTCACCCGGTACTCGCCTTCGTCGCCAAAGCGCGACACGATGCGCGGCTGATCGTGGTTACACCAGAACAGCGCGTTCCACGCCCGATTGTGCATTCCCTGCTGCCAGTGGCGGAACAGCGCCTTCAGCGCCACATAGTCCGGGCGGGCGAGGGTCCATTTCTCTCCGCCGGGATAATCGACTTTTAAATGGTGGAAGTTAAAGGTCATCGACAGCTCGCGGCCGTCCAGCGCGGCGTACTGCTGGCAGTGCTCCAGCGAGGTGGAGGACATCTCGCCGACGGTCATCAGGTTACGCGGGGTGAAGACATCGCGGCTCATCTCCTGCAGGAACTCATGCACCCGCGGGCCGTCGGTATAGAAGCGGCGGCCATCCCCGTCCAGATCGCAGGGAAAGGTCTGGTCTTTTGAGATCAGGTTGACCACGTCGAGGCGCAGACCGTCGACGCCGCGGTCAGCCCAGAATTCGCAGACCTTTTTCAGCTCGGCGCGCACCGCCGGATTCTCCCAGTTGAGATCCGCCTGCTCAATGGCGAACAGGTGCAGATAATACTGCCCGCTGTCGGCGTGCCACTGCCAGGCGTTACCGCCAAATTTAGAGCGCCAGTTGTTCGGCAGGGCGTCCGGTTCGCCATCGCGCCAGATATAGAACTGGCGGTAGGGACTCTCCTTATTCAGCGACTGACGGAACCATTCATGTTCGGTCGACGTGTGGTTCTGCACCATATCCAGCACGATACGGATGCCGCGGGCCTTCGCCTCCGCCACCAGGGCGTCAAAGTCGGCCATCGTGCCGTAGGAGGGATCGATGGCGGTGTAGTTCGCCACGTCGTAGCCGTTATCTACCTGCGGTGAGACGTAGAACGGCGTCAGCCAGATGGCGTCGACCCCAAGCTTTTGCAGATAGTCGAGGCGGGAGGTGACGCCGCGCAGGTCGCCGGTACCGCTGCCGGTGGTATCCTGAAAACTCTTCGGATAGATTTGATAAATAACGCCGTTTTGCCACCAGTGGGGGAGATGATTCATAGTACTTTCCTGCTGCAACGAGGGGCGCCAAAGGCGCCCCGAAAGAAGAAGTTAGACAATCTGCAAGGTGCCCTGACGGTACTTGCGCTGATACACCACGCTGGTGAGGATAATCGGCACCACCACCGCGATAGCCATCGCCATGGCGTACACCTGCCAGTAGGTAGGCTGGATGGAGAGGATCCCCGGCAGGCCGCCGACGCCGATGCCGTTCGCCAGCACGCCGTTCAGGCCGCACAGCAGGCCGGCGAGGCCAGAGCCAATCATTGCGCACAGCATCGGGAAGCGGTATTTCAGGTTGATACCGTACATCGCTGGCTCGGTGACCCCGAGATAGGCGGAGATCGCCGCCGGTACCGAGATTTCACGTTCATTCTGCTTGCGGCTGGCGATGATGATGCCGACCACCGCCGACGCCTGGGCAATATTCGACAGCGCAATCAGCGGCCACACCGGGGTACCGCCCATGCTCTGGATCATCTGCATATCGATAGCGAGGGTGGTCTGGTGGACACCGGTAATCACCAGCGGCGCGTAGAGGAAGCCGAACAGCGCGGCGCCGATCGGCGCGAAGCTGCCGGTTAACAGATGGCGTACCGCGAAGGCCACGCCGTCGCCGATCAGGCGGCCGAACGGACCGATAATGGCGTGCGCGAGGAACACCGCGAGGATCAGCGAGCAGACCGGGACAATCACCAGGTAGAGGTAGTCAGGCACGATGCGCTTGAGGCGCGTCTCGATAAAGCCTAAGGCCAGGCCAGCCAGCAGGGCCGGGATCACCTGCGCCTGGTAGCCGACTTTGGCAATGGTAAACAGGCCGAAGTTCCACACCTCCGGCACCTGCTGGCCGAGGAGATAGGCGTTCATCAGCTGCGGGGAGACGAGGGTGACGCCAAGGACGATCCCGAGGATCGGCGTGCCGCCCATCTTCTTCACCGCTGACCAGCAGATCCCCACCGGCAGATAGAAGAAGATCGCCTCGCCAATCAGCCACAGGAAGTCATAGATGGTTTTCAGCGACGGGTGCATCTGGGCCAGCGTCTGGCCATTGCTCATGGGCAGGTCGCCGATAACGTTGCGGAAACCGAGGATCAGACCGCCGCTGATCAGGGCCGGCAGCAGGGGAAAGAAGATCTCGGCGAAGTGCGAGATTAACTGTTCATGCCACTTCATATTTTGCCGCGCGGCCTGCTTGACCTGCTCTTTGTCGGCGGAGGTCTGGCCGGTGGTCGCCAGCAGGGCCTTGTAGTAATCGCCCACCTCGGTGCCGATGACCACCTGGAACTGGCCGGCGTTAGTGAAGCATCCCTTCACCATGCGCAGCTGCTCAATCTCTTTTGGTCTGGCGATGGCCGGGTCGTTCAGCACAAAGCGCAAACGGGTAATACAGTGGCTGACGGTGGCGATGTTACCGCGCCCGCCCACCAGTTCGATCAGTTTATCGATGTCCTGCTGGTTTACTTTGCTCATGATGAAGCCTCAAAAACAGAGGGGGAGAGATGCCGTTTTTACCTTGAGGGCATCCTAACCGTTCCGCTTAATTTGCAAAATGGGAACGTTCCCGAAACCCGGCGACGATCACATAAATCGCCCGAGCGAGATTAATTGAGGGCGGCGGGAATCACGATCTGGCGGGGATCGACGCTGCCGGCGATCTGCTCGATCAACTGCCGGGCGGCCCGGCGTCCGGACTCGGCATAGCCCGGATCGACGGTCAAGATTTCCGGGTGGAGAAACTTCATCAGCGGCGTGCTGCCGACGCTGGCGAGCTGCAGCGCATCGCGACCCTGCTGCTGGAGGTACTTGCTGGCGCCGAGAGCGAGGGTATCCGTCGCGCAGACCAGGGCGCTGGTTTCAGCCGTCAGCACGCTGGCGACGGTGTCATATCCCTGCTTCATGCCCAGCCCCGGCAGGGCGGCGGTGGGCGTCAGACGATGCTTTTCACAGAAGGCGAGGTAGGCCAGATGGCGGCGTTCGCCGGTGGTGACGTCGCTGTGCGGTACGCCAAGAAAACTGATGTGGCGGTGTCCGCGATCGTAGAGCCGCTGCATCAGCAGCGTGATGGCTCCCTCGTCGTCATAGCACACCGAGGCGAAGCCGGGAGCGTCGCGGGCCATCAGCACCAGGGTGTCGCGCCAGGGGGCGAGCATCGCTTCGTCGATGCCGGTAAAACCGAACAGCACCACGCCGTCAATATTGCGCCGGGCGAGCATGCCGAGATGCTCCTCCACCAACGCCGGGGAGAACTGGCTCTCCATCATAATCGGATCGTAACCCTGCTCATAAAAGGCGGGCAGCATGGTCTGCACGGCAAGGTTTTCCGACAGCGAATCGAGACGGGTGACGATAATCGCCACCACTTTATCGCTCTGGCCGCGCATGGCGCGGGCGGAACGGGAGGGCGAGAAACCGTGCTGCTGCATCACCGCTTCGACGCGCTCGCGGGTCCGTTCGCTGACCCCGCTCTCGTTGTTAAGGACGCGGGATACCGTCGATTTCCCTACGCCGCTTAAGCGCGCGATATCTTTGATGGTCAGCCGGTTCTGCATGCGGAATTCTCGTCAGGGATGGTAGAAGTGAGCCTAATGCTACTCAACCAAACCGCAATGAGCAAAGTCTGGTTTACGTTCGGTTTAGTTGCGCGGGTTTATCATCGCCATTATTGCCACACAATCCTCAGCGAGGGCGCTATAATTCGCGCCGTTTATATTCACTTACCGGAGATAGTTATGGACCCCGATCCCACTCCTCATCCTCGATGGAGCAACCTTTCTTTCCGGTAAGCCTGTTTAACACTGCTTTACCGGAAAGCGTAAAGCAGTGACGTCCTTGATGTCCCTGCCATAAAAATAACATGCCTGACAGGTAGGTTTTGCTACGCCCGTCGGCAACGCTGCGTTCGCTTTGGCGAGCGCGGAGGGACTGTTTATGCTGAAAAATTATACCCGGCAGCTGTTCGCGCAGCTTAGCCGCCATCTGCCACGTCGTTTAGTCCAGCGCGATCCGCTGCCGGACGCCCGCCATCTGGCGAGTGGCCCCATTCCTGAATCGCTTGGTCAGCATTGCCTGAACGTGGCGGCGATGGACGACCAGGAGATCTGGCGCGCCTTTGACAGCCACCCTGAAGGGCTCAATGAAGGCGAAGTGGCGGCGAAAATTCTCAAACATGGTGACAACCAGATCCCGGCGCAGAAGCCCTCCCCGTGGTGGGTGCATCTGTGGACCTGCTATCGCAACCCGTTCAACCTGCTGCTGACCGTGCTCGGCATCGTCTCCTATTCCACCGAGGATCTGTTCGCCGCCGGGGTTATCGCCCTGATGGTGGGGATCTCGACATTGCTCAATTTCATCCAGGAGGCGCGCTCGACCAAAGCGGCGGATGCGCTGAAGGCGATGGTGAGCAACACCGCCACCGTGCTGCGGGTGGTGAACGAGCAGGGGGAGAGCCGCTGGCTGGAGCTGCCTATCGACCAGCTGGTGCCGGGCGACATTATCCGGTTGTCGGCGGGGGATATGATCCCGGCGGACCTGCGTATCCTGCAGGCGCGGGATCTGTTCGTCGCCCAGGCCTCGCTGACCGGCGAATCGCTGCCGGTGGAGAAAGTGGCCCGCAGCCGCGATCCGCTGCAGCAAAACCCGCTGGAGTGCGACACCCTGTGCTTTATGGGCACCAACGTGGTGAGCGGCTCGGCGCAGGCCATCGTCTTCGCCACCGGCGGCCGCACCTGGTTTGGGCAGCTGGCCGGCCGCGTCAGTGAACAGGAGAGCGAGCCGAACGCCTTTCAGAAGGGCATCAGCCGGGTCAGCATGCTGCTGATCCGCTTTATGCTGGTGATGGCCCCGGTGGTGCTGCTGATCAATGGCTACACCAAAGGCGACTGGTGGGAGGCGGCGCTATTCGCGCTGTCGGTGGCGGTCGGTTTGACGCCGGAGATGCTGCCGATGATCGTCACTTCGACGCTGGCGCGCGGGGCGGTGAAGCTGTCGAAGCAAAAGGTCATCGTGAAGCACCTCGACGCCATTCAGAATTTCGGCGCGATGGATATCCTCTGCACTGATAAAACCGGCACCCTGACCCAGGATAAGATTGTGCTGGAGAACCATACCGACGTCTCCGGCAAGGTCTGCGAGCGGGTACTGCATGCCGCCTGGCTCAACAGCCACTACCAGACCGGCCTGAAAAACCTGCTCGACACCGCGGTGCTGGACGGGGTTGAGCTGGATGCCGCCCGCGGGCTGGCGGAACGCTGGCAGAAGGTGGATGAGATCCCCTTCGACTTCGAACGCCGCCGCATGTCGGTGGTGGTGAAGGAGGATGACGCCGCGCATCAGCTGATCTGCAAAGGGGCGCTGCAGGAGATCCTCAACGTCTCGACCCAGGTGCGCTACAACGGCGATATCGTACCGCTGGACGACACCATGCTGCGCCGCATCCGTCGGGTGACCGATACCCTCAACCGGCAGGGACTGCGGGTGGTGGCGGTGGCGACCAAATACCTGCCGGCCCGCGAAGGCGACTACCAGCGCGCCGATGAGTCGGACCTGATCCTTGAAGGTTACATCGCCTTCCTCGATCCGCCGAAAGAGACCACCGCCCCGGCGCTGAAGGCGCTGAAGGCCAGCGGCATCACGGTGAAGATCCTCACCGGCGACAGCGAGCTGGTGGCGGCTAAGGTGTGCCATGAAGTGGGACTGGATGCTGGCGAAGTGGTGATTGGCAGCCAGATCGAAGCCATGAGCGACGACGAACTGGCGGCGCTGGCCAAACGCACCACGCTGTTCGCCCGCCTGGCGCCGCTGCATAAAGAGCGTATCGTGACGCTGCTCAAGCGTGAAGGTCACGTGGTGGGCTTTATGGGCGACGGCATCAACGACGCCCCGGCGCTGCGCGCGGCGGATATCGGCATCTCGGTCGACGGCGCGGTGGATATCGCCCGCGAGGCGGCGGATATCATTCTGCTGGAGAAGAGCCTGATGGTGCTGGAGGAGGGGGTAATCGAAGGCCGCCGCACCTTCGCCAACATGCTCAAGTACATCAAAATGACCGCCAGCTCCAACTTCGGCAACGTTTTCAGCGTGCTGGTGGCCAGCGCCTTCCTGCCGTTTCTGCCGATGCTGCCGCTGCACCTGTTGATTCAGAACCTGCTGTACGATGTCTCCCAGGTGGCGATCCCGTTTGATAACGTCGATGATGAGCAGATCCGCAAGCCGCAGCGCTGGAACCCGGCCGATCTCGGGCGCTTTATGGTCTTCTTCGGGCCGATCAGCTCGATTTTCGATATCCTCACCTTCGGCCTGATGTGGTGGGTGTTCCACGCCAATACCGTGGAGATGCAGACCCTGTTCCAGTCCGGCTGGTTTATCGAAGGGCTGCTGTCGCAAACGCTGATTGTGCACATGATCCGCACCCGGCGCATTCCGTTCGTTCAGAGCCGGGCCGCCTGGCCGCTGTTCGCCATGACCCTGGTGGTGATGGCGGTGGGTATCGCGCTGCCGTTCTCGCCGCTGGCTAGCTACCTGCAGCTGCAGGCCCTGCCGCTGAGCTACTTCCCGTGGCTGGTGGCGATCCTGGCGGGCTATATGGTGCTGACCCAGGCCGTGAAGGGCTTCTACAGCCGCCGCTACGGCTGGCAGTGAGGGACGCGTTTTCGGATGAACCACGTAAAAAAGGCAGCCTGCGGGCTGCCTTTTTTCATGCCGACGAGAGCGATCAGCGACGCACGGCGATGGCTTCGATCTCGATCTTCACGTCTTTCGGCAGACGTGCGACTTCAACGCAGGAGCGCGCCGGGAAGGTGGCGTTATGCTCGGTGAAGAACGCTTCGTAGGTGGCGTTAACGGTAGCGAAATCGTTGAGATCTTTGACGAATACGGTGGTCTTGACGATATCGCCGACGGTGAGGCCAGCGGCTTCAACGATCGCTTTCACGTTGTTCAGCGACTGGCGCGCCTGCGCGGACACGTCTTCCGGGACGCTGCCGGTTTTCGGGTCGACCGGGATCTGGCCAGAGGTGATGATCATGCTGCCGAGGTCAACGCCCTGAACGTAGGGGCCAATCGCCGCTGGTGCATTTTCCGTCGCAATAGTTTTGCTCATGTTATCTCCAGATGAACTGAGTAATGTTACGCAAAATCATTCAGGTTGCCGCCAGGCGGTAAGCGCTGTATCGCCGGCGCAGACGCCGCCTGAAGGACGAAGCGTAGGGTGGTAGCCATTATAGGGAGGCCTACCACCAATACCAACCGCATTTAGTTGGCCAGCACCACATAATGAGAAAACTCTTTTTCGCAGTATTTACATTTGAGTGCGATGTCATCAGCGCGTTTTTTCACTGCAAAACTGGAAGAAACCGGTTCGGCGTGGCTGATACAGTTGCTGTTCGGGCAGACCAGCACGCTGTCGATACGATCCGGCAGGCTCGGGCGGGATTTGCCCACCACTTCGTAATCATCAATGCGGTTTACCGTCGCCTGCGGGGCGTACAGCGACAGCTGGTTAACCTGCTCGTCGGTCAGGAAGGTGTTCTCAATTTTAATCAAATCCTTGCGGCCCATCTCGCCGGAGGGCAGGTTCAGGCCGATGGTGATGCGCTGGTCGGTTTCGGTCAGTTTGAACAGGGTGAGCAGCTTAAAGCCGACCTGCGCCGGGATATGGTCAATCACGGTGCCGCGTTTGATCGCTTCTACCTGCAGTTTATTGTCGTGTGTCATCTCTCATTCCCCCTTACAGTGCCAGCTCGCTATTCAGTACCAGTGCCAGTAACGCCTGGCGGGCGAAGATGCCGTTACCGGCCTGCTGGAAGTACCAGGCGTGCGGTGTTTTATCGACATCGGTGGTGATTTCGTCAATGCGCGGCAGCGGGTGTAGCACCTTCATATTGGCGCGCGCCCCTTCGAGGTCGGCGGCGCGCAGGACGAATTGCGCTTTGACGTTGGCGTATTCCGACGGATCCAGACGTTCTTTCTGCACGCGGGTCATGTACAGAATATCCACTTCCGCCATCACGTCGTCGATGGCGCTATGCAGGCTCCAGGCGATGCCTTTTTCATCAAGCATATCGAGGATGTACTGCGGCATGGCCAGCGCATCCGGGGCGATGAAGTAGAAGCGGTTGCCGTTGAATTTGGCCAGCGCCTGGGTCAGGGAATGGACGGTACGGCCATACTTCAGATCGCCGACCATCGCCACGTTGAGGTTTTCGAGGCGGCCCTGGGTCTCCTGAATGGTGAACAGGTCGAGCAGGGTTTGGGTCGGGTGCTGGTTAGCGCCGTCGCCGGCGTTCAGTACCGGCACGCCGCCGGAGAATTCGGTCGCCAGGCGCGCGGCGCCCTCCTGCGGATGACGCATCACGATGGCGTCGACGTAGGTGCTGATGACGGAGATGGTATCCGCCAGCGTTTCCCCTTTTTTGCCCAGTGAGGTGTTGGCGCTGTCGGAAAAGCCGACCACGCTGGCGCCCAGGCGGTGCATCGAGGTTTCAAAAGAGAGGCGGGTGCGGGTCGAGGCTTCAAAGAAACAGCTGGCGATAACCTTATGCTTCAGCAGCTCGGGTTGTGGATTGGCTTTCAGCTTTGCCGCCGTCGCCAGCACCAGTTCGAGGTCTTCGCGGCTGAGATCGTTTATGGAAATGATATGTTTTTGATATAGCGGGTTAGCCATGCTTATCTCCTGACGCCTGGGCAAAAAAAAAGCCCCTTAAATAAGGGGCTTCGGGAATCCAATGAGCAACGGAAAGAAAAACGGCAGGCCAGCGTCTGCATTGAGACGCGCTAAGACAGAATGTCGTACGCAATTGGCCATGCTTCCTCCCGGCAAAACGACTGGCATTATACGCAGACCGTTATGACGATCAAGCGATTCATTCACAAACAGGTAATCGTTTGCCTGTCGAAAAGTGCGCCAGCGCAAAGAACCGTGAAACTGTACTGGTATGGCAGCCGCGATGGGGGTATAACACGATAAAATGAAATGCTGTTTTATATTTGAGGTAAGCAATGATTATTGGCAACATCCACCATCTGCAGCCATGGCTGCCTGCCGCGCTGCGCGAGGCTATCGAACAGGTTATCGCTCAGGTCAGCGAGGCGACGCCGCTGGGTAAACACGCTATCGACGGCGACAACCTGTTTTATCTGATTTCTGAAGACACCACCGAGCCGCAGGCCGCGCGCCGCGCGGAATACCATGCTCGCTATCTCGATATCCAGATTGTGCTCCGCGGCAGCGAGGGGATGACCTTCAGCACCTTGCCGCCAGGAGAGCCGCAGACCGACTGGCTGGCGGAGAAAGACATCGCTTTTCTTGCCGAAGGCCAGCAGGAGAAAACGGTGATCCTTAACGAAGGGGACTTTGTGGTGTTTTATCCCGGCGAAGTGCATAAACCGCTGTGCGCCGTTGGCGCCCCGGCGAAGGTGCGCAAAGCGGTGGTGAAGATGCTGATGGCGTAAAATGGCGAACCGAATCCCGGATGAACGCCGTGCCATCCGGGACACAGCCGCGAGCGAGGGGCTATTTGCTCAGCGTCGCCACCATCACCGCTTTGATGGTGTGCATCCGGTTTTCCGCCTGGTCGAAGACCACGCTCGCCGCCGACTCAAACACCTCGTCAGTCACCTCCATGCCGCCGTGCAGGCCGTAATCGGCAGCCATCTGTTTGCCCAGCGTGGTCTGGTCGTCGTGGAACGCCGGCAGGCAGTGGAGGAACTTGACCTGCGGGTTGCCGGTCAGCGCCAGCATCGCGCTGTTAACCTGATAGTCGCGCAGCAGGGCGATACGTTCGGCCCATTTTTCCTTCGCCTCGCCCATTGAGACCCAGACGTCGGTATAGATAAAATCGGCGCCTTTCACCCCTGCGGCGATATCTTCCGTCAGGGTGATGTTGCCGCCCTGCTGTTTGGCCAGCGCGGTGCAGGTCTCCACCAGCGCGGCCTCCGGCCAGCAGGCCGATGGCGCCACCAGGCGCAGATCCAGACCGGTCAACGCGGCGGCTTCCAGCATCGAATTGCCCATGTTGTTGCGCGCGTCGCCGGCGTAGACCAGCGTCATCTGGTTAAAGGCTTTGCCCGGCAGATGCTCTTTCATGGTCAGCAGGTCCGCCAGCAGCTGGGTGGGGTGGAACTCGTTGGTGAGGCCGTTCCACACCGGCACGCCGGCGTATTGCGCCAGGGTCTCTACCACTTCCTGGCCGTGGCCGCGGTACTGAATGCCGTCGTACATCCGTCCGAGCACGCGGGCGGTGTCCTTGATCGACTCTTTATGGCCAATCTGGCTGCCGCTGGGCCCCAGATAGGTCACGCGGGCGCCTTGATCGTATGCGGCAACTTCGAAAGAGCATCGTGTACGGGTTGAGTCTTTTTCGAAGATGAGCGCGATGTTTTTTCCTGCCAGTTTCTGGACTTCGATACCGTTTTTCTTATCGGCTTTCAGCTTTGCCGCCAGCTCGAGCAGGGCGGTGATTTCTGCAGGCGTAAAATCGAGTAACTTTAAAAAATGCTTCTGGTAAAACGCAGACATGGTTCCCTCACCTGGCATAGGCCACTAATTGAATTAAAATTCAATTTATATGTATGAATATTCATTTGCAAGTCTGTGATCGAAATCTTTCACTGAGAAGTGGAGGCAATGACGGCGGTATGTGACAATAGGGATAACTGCCGCACATTATGAGGAACGAGCCATGGCAAACCCGGAACACCTGGAAGAACAGCGTGAAGAGACGCGTCTGATTATCGAAGAGCTGCTGGAAGATGGCAGCGATCCGGACGCACTGTACACGATTGAGCATCACCTCTCTGCAGACGATTTCGAAACCCTGGAGAAAGTGGCGGTTGAAGCGTTCAAGCTGGGCTACGAAGTGACCGAGCCCGAAGAGCTGGAAGTGGAAGAGGGTGACATGGTCATCTGCTGCGATATTCTGAGCGAATGCGCGCTGAACGCAGACCTGATCGATGCCCAGGTGGAACAGCTGATGACGCTGGCAGAAAAATATGACGTCGAGTATGACGGTTGGGGCACCTATTATGAGGACCCGAACGGTGAAGACGGCGACGACGATGACGAAGAGTATGTCGATGAAGACGACGATGGTGTTCGCCACTAAGTCGCAGATGTTGTAGATGGATACGGCGGCGCCTGCCGCCGTATAGCAAGGAACTTTCATGGATTACCCGCAGATTCTTTCCCCGATTATCAACTTCCTGCACTGCCCGACGCCGCAGGCGTGGATTGACGAAGCCCGCAAGCCGGAAAACCTGCCGCTGCTGCTGACCGACCATATGGTGTGCGAGCTGAAAGCGGCGCAGAACGCCATGCTGCTGGTGCGTCGCTACGTCGCGGATAAAGCTGACGCCGACGAACTGTTGGCCTGCCTGAAGCCGTACGAAGACTTCACCTACCGCCGGGGGCCGGAGCCGGATTTTGTCGCTCTGCATAAACGGATCAACAAAAGCGCCATGCCGCAGACCGACGACCCGTGGGGCCGCCAGCTGCTGGACAGCATGATTTTATTGATTAAAGAGGAACTGCATCACTTCTGGCAGGTGCGGGAGATGATGCTGGCGCGCGATATCCCCTATGTCAAAATCACCGCCAGCAACTATGCCCGCGGCCTGCGGCGCGAAGTGCGCTCGCATGAGCCGGTGATGCTGATCGATAAGCTGATCTGCGGCGCCTATATCGAGGCCCGCTCCTGCGAACGCTTTGCCGCCCTGGCGCCGTGGCTGGACGACGATCTGCAAAAGTTCTACCTGTCGCTGCTGCGCTCCGAGGCGCGTCACTATCAGGACTATCTGGATCTGGCGCAGAAGATTGCCGGAGAAGATATCAGCGAGCGGGTGCGCCAGCTCGGCGAGGCGGAAGCGGCGCTGATCCTCCGTCCGGAGGCCGAGTTCCGCTTTCACAGCGGTGTGCCGGTAGCGGCGTAACCCACGATATTCGGGCCCGGTAGTCACTAACACCGGCAGTTTCAGTAGCCATGGGGAGAGAGATAGCGTTGAGAGCTTCAGCTCGCAATGGTACGGGCCGTAGGTCGGGTAAGGTTAGCCGCCACCCGACAAAAAAACGGCACCGCGAGCACGGGTAAGGTGCCATTCGGGACATACCCGGCTCGCGCTACGCTTAACCGGGCTACCGAACTGTAGCCCCGGTAAGCGTAGCGCTACCGGGGACGCCTGCGATATCGAGGCGCTACAGCGTTTTCAGCATCCGTACTTCGCAGTCCACGTGGCCGGTGCAGCCCAGCGGTCCGTCAATGTGCTCGAAGCCGAGATGTTCATATAAGCCGATCGCCTCCGTCAGGAAGGCGGTGGTTTCCAGATAGCAGCGCTTAAACCCTTGTTCGCGGGCGTAGTCCAGCGCCAGCAGCGCCAGCTTCTTCGCCAGCCCCTGGCCGCGGGCGCTGGTCATAAAATACATTTTCTGCAGCTCGCAGATATCCGGCTCGCTGCAGGCGAGCGGCGCGACGCCGCCGCCGCCAACCACTTCCCCCTCTTGCTCCACCACCCAGTAGGCGGAGCCCGGCTGGCTGTACAGCTCATACAGTTCATCGAGATTCGGGTCGGCGACCGTATAGCCTTTATCGGCGGTCAGGCCATATTCAGCCGAGACCTGGCGGATGACCCTGGCGATGGCGGCATTGTCTGCCGCCGTAATGCGACGCAGCAACGTCGCCGCGGGGACGCTCGTATTCATACAATGACTCATTACCCAAAAAAGACGAATGATGATGTTAATAACATCGCGACAGGGGAAAGCGCAAGCGAGGATGTTTCATAAAAAACGCCCCTTGCCGGGTGGCAAGGGGCGGGAGGATCACAGCGCGGCGATCACCGCCTGCTGTTCAATCAGCTTCGCTTTCGCTTCCGCGTAGCCTTCCAGCTTCTCGCGCTCTTTAGCGATCACTGCTTCCGGCGCGCGGGCGACAAAGCCTTCGTTGGCCAGCTTGCTCTCGATACGGCCAATTTCACCTTCGATTTTGGCCACTTCTTTCGCCAGACGCGCCAGCTCATCTTCTTTATTGATGAGGCCCGCCATCGGGATCAGCAGCTCGGCGCCGTCGACAATCTTGGTCACCGAGACCGGACCTTTATCATCGGCAGGCAGCACGGTAATGCTTTCCAGACGCGCCAGATTCAGCAGGAAGCTGCGGTTGTCGTTCACGCGACGCTCGGCCTCTTTGCTGCAGCCGCGCAGCAGCAGTTCCAGCGGTTTGCCCGGAGCGATGTTCATTTCCGCACGGATGTTACGCACGGCGACGATCGCCTGCTTCAGCCATTCGGTGTCGGCCAGCGCCGCGTCATCCACCTGAGAAGCATCGTACTGCGGGAACGGCTGCAGCATGATGGTGTCGGCGGTGATCCCGTAGATCGCTTTCACGCGCTGCCAGATGGTCTCGGTAATGAACGGAATGATCGGATGCGCCAGGCGCAGCAGACCTTCCAGCACGGTCACCAGCGTATGGCGAGTCCCGCGCAGCTCCGCTTCGCTGCCACCGTTCATGACCGGCTTGGTCAGCTCCAGGTACCAGTCGCAGAACTGGTTCCAGGTGAACTCGTACAGGATGCCGGCGGCGATATCGAAGCGGAAGTTATCCAGCGCTTCGCGATATGCTTTCACGGTGTGGTTGAATTCCGCGATAATCCAGCGGTCGGCCAGGGAGAGCACCATTTCGCCGCCGTTGAAGCCGCAATCCTGATCTTCGGTGTTCATCAGCACGAAGCGGCTGGCGTTCCACAGCTTATTACAGAAGTTACGGTAACCTTCCAGACGCTTCATATCCCAGTTGATGTCGCGGCCGGTAGAGGCCAGCGCCGCCAGGGTGAAGCGCAGGGCGTCGGTGCCGTGCGGCTCGATGCCGTTCGGGAACTGTTTCTCGGTGCGCTTGCGGATTTTATCCGCCAGCTGCGGCTGCATCATGTTGCCGGTACGTTTTTCCAGCAGCTCCGGCAGGGTGATGCCGTCAACCATATCCAGCGGGTCAATGACGTTACCCTTGGACTTGGACATCTTCTGGCCTTCGTCGTCGCGGATCAGACCGGTCATGTAGACGGTCTTAAACGGTACCTGCGGCTTGCCGTTTTCATCTTTGATGAAGTGCATGGTCATCATGATCATGCGGGCGATCCAGAAGAAGATGATGTCGAAGCCGGACACCATCACGCTGGTCGGGTGGAACTGACGCAGGGCGTCGGTGTTTTCCGGCCAGCCGAGGGTGGAGAAGGTCCACAGTGCGGAAGAGAACCAGGTATCGAGAACGTCTTCGTCCTGACGCAGGGCAACGTCGGCGCTCAGGTTGTTTTCCTGACGCACTTCGTCTTCGCTACGGCCTACGTAGACGTTGCCGTCGTTGTCATACCATGCCGGGATGCGGTGACCCCACCACAGCTGACGGGAGATACACCAGTCCTGAATATCGCGCATCCAGGAGAAGTACATGTTTTCGTACTGCTTCGGCACGAACTGAATGTCGCCGTTTTCAACGGCTTCGACTGCTGGCTTGGCCAACACGTCCGCGCGCACGTACCACTGGTCGGTCAGCATCGGCTCGATCACCACGCCGCCGCGATCGCCGTAAGGGACGGTCAGGTCGTGCGGTTTGATCTCTTCCAGCAGGCCGAGGGCGTCAACTGCCGCAACAACGGCTTTACGCGCCGCGAAGCGTTCCAGTTTCTGGAACTCTGCCGGGATCTCGCTGGAGTAGACGTCGGATTCATTGCCTTTGGTGTCGTAGACTTCCGCGCTTTCGCGGATGTCGCCGTCAAAGGTGAGGATGTTGATCATCGGCAGCTGGTGACGACGACCCACTTCGTAGTCGTTAAAGTCGTGCGCCGGGGTGATCTTCACGCAGCCGGTGCCTTTTTCCATGTCGGCGTGCTCGTCGCCCACGATCGGGATGCGGCGGTTAACCAGCGGCAGCACCACGAATTTGCCAATCAGATCTTTGTAACGCGGATCTTCCGGGTTAACGGCCACGCCGGTATCGCCCAGCAGGGTTTCCGGACGGGTGGTGGCGACCACCAGGTAATCTTTACCGTCAGCGGTTTTCGCGCCATCGGCCAGCGGGTAGCGGATGTGCCACATGGAACCTTTCGATTCGCGGTTTTCCACTTCGAGGTCGGAAATGGCGGTGCGCAGTTTCGGGTCCCAGTTAACCAGGCGTTTGCCGCGGTAGATCAGGTCTTCTTTGTAGAGGCGAACAAAGACTTCTTTCACGGCATTGGAAAGCCCCTCGTCCATGGTGAAGCGCTCGCGCTCCCAGTCCACGGAGTTGCCGAGACGGCGCATCTGACGGGTAATGGTGCCGCCGGATTCCGCTTTCCACTGCCAGATTTTGTCGATAAAGGCGTCGCGGCCGTAGTCGTGGCGGGTTTTCCCTTCTTCAGCGGCAATCTTACGCTCAACCACCATCTGGGTAGCGATACCTGCGTGGTCGGTACCGGCCTGCCACAGGGTGTTTTTGCCCTGCATGCGCTGGTAGCGAATCATGGTATCCATGATGGTTTGCTGGAAGGCATGACCCATATGCAAACTGCCGGTGACGTTCGGCGGCGGGATCATGATGCAGAAGCTCTCCTGGCTTTCATCACCATTCGGTTTGAAATAGCCCTGCTTTTCCCAGTGCTCGTAAAGCGGCTGTTCGATATCTTGTGGGTTGTATGTCTTTTCCATTATTTCCAGGTTGCCGTGTTCAGGTTGAAACCAGCCATGCGGTACGCCTTATAGCGTTCGCGAGCCAGTTGTTTCAGATTGTCTTCGTAAGGGACAAAGTCTATCACTTCTGTGAAAGCGGTGGCAAAATCTGCAAAGTTTAGCCGCAGGCTGATAAGAATATCCCGCGGGCTGCTGTTGCGCTTTTGTGGCCAGGCAATCTCTACCGGCGCGCCGCCTCTCGGGCCTTCGCCCGCCAGATTATGCGGCACAAAGCTTTCCGGCGGCCGCGACCACAGCGCCTCGTCGAGGCGAATCGCCTGCTGTTCATCTTCGCAGGCGATCAGGACGCGCTTGCCGTTGCGCCAACGTTCTGCGGCAATGTCACACACCAGCTGCTCGACGGCGCTCAGGCCGTCGACGGTGGCGTCATTGTCCAGAAGATAGAACGTTGCGTTTTTCATATATGGGGCTTCTTGTTGTGGATTTAAATGCAAAGCCGGGCGGCGCTACGCTTACCCGGCCTACAGTGTGCTGCCGTTTGTAAGCCGGGTAAGGCATCGCCGCCACCCGGCATGTCACATCACTCTTCGCCGTTAAAACCCGCACGATTGAGCAGGAACTGCGACAGCAGCGCCACCGGACGACCGGTCGCGCCTTTGGCCTTACCGGAACGCCAGGCAGTACCGGCGATGTCGAGGTGCGCCCAGTTGTACTTGCGGGTGAAGCGCGACAGGAAACAGCCGGCGGTGATCGCGCCGCCAGGACGGCCGCCAATGTTCGCCATATCGGCAAAATTGGACTCCAGCTGATCCTGGAACTCGTCGGCCAGCGGCAAACGCCATGCGCGGTCGCCCGCCAGTTCGGAGGCGCCGATCAGCTCATGGGCCAGCGGGTTATGGTTCGACATCAGGCCGGTGATGTGATGGCCGAGGGCAATCACGCAGGCCCCGGTCAGCGTCGCCACGTCGATAACCGCTTCCGGCTCGAAGCGCTCAACGTAGGTCAGAACGTCGCACAGCACCAGGCGGCCTTCGGCATCGGTGTTCAGCACTTCCACCGTCTGGCCGGACATAGTGGTCAGGACGTCACCCGGACGATAGGCGCGGCCGCCAGGCATGTTTTCACAGCCCGCCAGCACGCCGATGACGTTCAGCGGCAGCTGCAGTTCGGCAACCATCCGCATCACGCCGTACACCGCCGCCGCGCCGCACATGTCGTACTTCATCTCGTCCATGCCTTCGGCAGGCTTGATGGAGATACCGCCGGAGTCGAAGGTCAGGCCTTTACCGACCAGCACGATAGGGCGCGCGTCCTCAGCCGGGTTACCTTTATATTCGATGATCGACATCAGCGACTCGTTCTGCGACCCATTGCCGACGGCGAGGTAGGCGTTCATCCCCAGCTCGCGCATCTGCTGTTCGCCGATCACCCGGGTGATGACGTTTTTGCTGTAGGTATCGGCCAGCTGACGCGCCTGGGAAGCCAGATAGGCGGCGTTACAGATGTTCGGCGGCATATTGCCAAGATCTTTCGCCGCTTTGATGCCGGCGGCAATCGCCAGGCCATGCTGAATGGCGCGTTCGCCGCTGGTTAGCTCGCGACGGGTCGGCACGTTAAAGACCATTTTACGCAGCGGGCGACGCGGCTCGCTTTTGTTGGTCTTCAGCTGGTCGAAGCTGTACAGCGTCTCTTTGGCGGTTTCAACCGCCTGGCGAACTTTCCAGTAGTTGTTACGGCCTTTGACGTGCAGCTCGGTCAGGAAGCAGACGGCTTCCATTGAGCCGGTATCATTCAGGGTATTGATGGTTTTCTGGATGACCTGCTTATACTGACGCTCATCCAGCTCGCGCTCTTTGCCGCAGCCAATCAGCAGAATGCGCTCAGACAGAATGTTTGGCACATGGTGCAGCAATAACGTCTGGCCAGGTTTGCCTTCCAGCTCGCCGCGACGCAGCAGGGCGCTGATGTAGCCGTCGCTGATTTTATCGAGTTGTTCGGCGATGGGGGAGAGGCGACGTGGTTCAAAGACGCCGACCACGATACAGGCGCTCCGCTGCTTCTCCGGGCTACCGCTTTTTACACTGAACTCCATGCACTATGCTCCTGAATCTTAAAGACAACAGTGGTGGCTACGGCTATACTCGTCGCCTTTCAAGTTGCAGATGCGCCGGCTGCGCCTGCTTACCCTGACGTGGCACATTGTGCGCGCCAGGGGCCACAGCCCTGCTGCCTTCTTACAACTCGAAATCCATTGAGTATATAATTGCAAGCTTTCGTAACTCATATCCGCTGTTGCGGTGACTTCGTGTTAATCTTAACGTTATTAAGGCCTGGGTTCGTCAGAAAAGATCCTGACATGCAGAACCGATGAGTCATTTAATCTTAGCGACGTTTTCGACGACCAAAGAGAATAAATGACGTTTAAGCCATGAAACAAGCAATTTTCCTGCACTAAAACGGGTTTTTACGGGCGTATTTATAGTGATAATCATAAGATATCTGGTTCGTGAGACGCTGAAAAGCCAGTTGGCGATCCTATTCATCCTGTTACTGATTTTCTTTTGTCAGAAATTAGTCAGGATCCTCGGCGCCGCGGTAGATGGCGATATCCCAACCAATCTGGTGCTCTCGCTGTTGGGGCTCGGCATCCCGGAGATGGCGCAACTTATCCTGCCGTTAAGTCTGTTCCTTGGCCTGCTGATGACCCTCGGCAAGCTGTACACCGAAAGTGAAATTACGGTGATGCACGCCTGCGGCCTGAGCAAAGCCGTGCTAATCAAGGCGGCGATGATCCTCGCGCTGTTCACCGGCGCGGTGGCGGCGGTCAACGTTATGTGGGCGGGGCCGTGGTCGTCGCGCCATCAGGACGAAGTGCTGGCCGAAGCTAAAGCTAACCCCGGTATGGCGGCGCTGGCCCAGGGCCAGTTCCAGCAGGCCAGCGATGGTAACGCGGTGATGTTTATCGAAAGCGTCAACGGCAACCGCTTCCATGACGTCTTCCTTGCCCAGCTGCGTCCGAAAGGCAATGCGCGCCCCTCGGTGGTGGTGGCGGATTCCGGCGAGCTGTCGCAGCAGAAAGACGGCTCGCAGGTGGTGACCCTCAACAAGGGCACCCGCTTTGAAGGCACCGCGATGCTGCGCGACTTCCGCATTACCGACTTCAATAACTATCAGGCTATTATCGGCCACCAGGCGGTGAGCGCCGATCCGGACGACACCGAACAGATGGATATGCGCACCTTGTGGAAAACCCACACCGACCGCGCGCGCGCCGAACTGCACTGGCGCTTCACGCTGGTGGCGACCGTCTTCATTATGGCGCTGATGGTGGTGCCGCTCAGCGTGGTGAACCCGCGTCAGGGCCGCGTGCTGTCGATGCTGCCGGCGATGCTGCTTTACCTGGTGTTCTTCCTGCTGCAAACGTCGATTAAGTCGAACGGCGGCAAAGGCAAAATGGACCCGGCTATCTGGATGTGGGCGATTAACCTGCTCTATTTTGCGCTGGCGGTGCTGTTAAACCTGTGGGACACGGTGCCGATGCGCCGCTTCCGCGCCCGTTTTAATAAAGGAGCGGCCTGATGCAGGCGTTTGGCGTACTTGACCGTTATATCGGTAAGACGATTTTCAACACCATCATGATGACCCTGTTCATGCTGGTGTCGCTCTCCGGCATTATCAAGTTTGTCGATCAGCTGAAAAAGTCCGGGCAGGGCAGCTACGATGCGCTGGGCGCTGGTCTCTACACCATCCTCAGCGTGCCGAAGGACATCCAGATCTTCTTCCCAATGGCGGCGCTGCTTGGCGCGCTGCTGGGGCTGGGGATGCTGGCCCAGCGCAGCGAACTGGTGGTGATGCAGGCATCCGGTTTCACCCGGCTGCAGGTAGCGCTGGCGGTAATGAAAACCGCGATCCCGCTGGTGCTGCTGACCATGGCCATCGGCGAGTGGGTGGCGCCGCAGGGCGAACAGATGGCGCGCAACTACCGTGCCCAGCAGATGTACGGCGGCTCGCTGCTCTCAACCCAGCAGGGGCTGTGGGCGAAAGATGGCCACAACTTTGTCTATATCGAACGCGTAAAAGGCAACGATGAGCTGGGGGGCGTCAGCATCTATGCCTTCAACCCGGAGCGTCGTTTACAGTCGGTGCGCTATGCCGCTTCGGCAAAATTCGATAGCGAAAATAAAGTGTGGCGTCTGTCGCAGGTGGATGAATCCGACCTGACCGATCCAAAGCAGGTGACCGGGTCGCAGATGGTGAGCGGCACCTGGAAAACCAACCTGACGCCGGACAAACTGGGCGTGGTTGCCCTGGATCCGGATGCGCTGTCGATCAGCGGGCTGCACAACTATGTGAAATACCTCAAGTCCAGCGGTCAGGATCCGGGACGCTACCAGCTCAATATGTGGAGCAAAATCTTCCAGCCGTTGTCGGTGGCGGTGATGATGCTGATGGCGCTGTCGTTTATCTTTGGCCCGCTGCGTAGCGTGCCGATGGGCGTCCGGGTGGTGACGGGGATTAGCTTCGGCTTTATCTTCTATGTCCTCGACCAGATTTTCGGCCCGCTGACCCTGGTCTACGGCATACCGCCGATCATCGGCGCGCTGTTGCCGAGCGCCAGCTTCTTCCTGATAAGCCTCTGGCTGATGATGCGCAAGGCCTAGCGGGTAAGCCTGAAACGTAAGCCCCCTCAGCGATGAGGGGGCTTTTTTTTAGCGCTTGCGTCCGCCCAGCAGGCTGCCCAGCATGCCGCGGACGATCTGATTGGTGACCTGGCGAACCGCGCTTTTCGCTGCGGTCTGCACGATACCGTCGCGTTTACCGCCTCGCGGGCCGGTGCTGCCGAACAGGATATCTTTCAGGCCGCCAAGCAGCCCGTCGTCATCGCCGTTCTGCTGGCCCTTCGCCGGCGGAGCCGACTGCTGCCCGGTGGCGACCTGCACCCCTTGCTGCAGCATTTCGAAAGCCGACTCGCGGTCCACCTCCTCCTCATACTTACCGTACAGCGGCGAGTGGTTCAGCAGACCATTGCGCTCGTCATCGCTGACCGGCCCCATTCGCGAGCAGGGGGCGATAACCAACGCCCGCTCGACCACCGACGGGCTGCCTTTCTCATCGAGGAAGGAGATCAGCGCCTCGCCGGTGCCCAGCTCCTGGATCGCCTGCTCGGTACTGAAGGCCGGGTTGGCGCGCATGGTCTGGGCGGCGGTTTTCACCGCCTTCTGGTCCTTCGGCGTAAAGGCGCGCAGGGCATGCTGCACGCGGTTGCCCAGCTGGCCGAGCACGGCGTCGGGAATATCCGCCGGGTTCTGCGAGACAAAGTAGACGCCGACGCCCTTGGAGCGGATAAGGCGGATCACCTGTTCAATTTTATCCAGCAGCACCTGCGGCGCGTCGTTGAACAGCAGATGCGCCTCATCGAAGAAGAACACCAGCTTCGGTTTATCGAGGTCGCCGGCTTCCGGCAGGCGCTCGTAGAGCTCGGAGAGCATCCACAGCAGGCTGGCGGCGTACAGCTTCGGCATCTGGTAGAGCTTTTCGGCGCTAAGGATATTGATCACCCCTTTACCGCTGGCATCGACGCGCATCCAGTCGGCAATATCCAGCATCGGCTCGCCGAAGAAGTGCTCGGCGCCCTGTTGCTCCAGGGTCAACAGCCCGCGCTGGATGGCGCCGATCGAGGCGCTGTTAATATTGCCGTACTGGTTCTGGAAAGACTTGGCGTTATCGCCGATAAACTGGGTGATGGCGCGGAGGTCTTTGAAGTCGAGCAGCAGCAGGCCGCGGTCGTCCGCGATGCGGAAAATAATGTTCAGTACGCCGCTCTGCACTTCGTTGAGATTGAGCAGGCGCGCCAGCAGCAGGGGGCCGAGATCGGAGACCGTCGCCCGCACCGGGTGGCCCTTCTCGCCAAAGATATCCCAGAGCACCACCGGGTTGGCGTGCGGCTCCCAGTCGCTAACGCCGATCTTCTCCAGCCGCGCCTGCAGTTTCTCTGAGCTCTGCCCCGCGGCGGCAATGCCGGTCAGGTCGCCCTTGACGTCGGCCATAAATACCGGCACGCCAATCTCCGAGAACGACTCAGCCAGCTTCTGCAGGGTGACGGTTTTACCGGTGCCGGTCGCACCGGTGATAAGCCCATGGCGGTTGGCCATCGCGGGCAGTAAATAGAGCGCGTTATCCAGCGTGCGCGCAATCAACAGGGGTGAGCTCATGGTCGATTCCTCCATTTATCCTGCGACGATTATAGGCAACCTCATCGTCCGGCGTTGGGAAAATCGTCACGCGCCGCGCACGCTGTACCGTGAGGGTCTCAGGCGCAGTGGCGCTGGATGAGCGCGATGCTCTGCTCAATCTCGCTCTCGATATCCGCTTCGCTCCATTGCGCCAGCTCGGGGGCGAAGGGCTCAAAAGCGTACACCCCCTGATAGCCGCGGGCTTCCAGCGCTTTAACCTGCTCGCAGGTGCCGAGACGATCCTTCGGGGTTAGCATGATGCGCTCGGCATCGGTGAGCTGCTCGCGCGGACGGCTATCGTCAACTCCTGAAAGGTGCACCAGCCCGATATCCGCCACCTCCACCTGGCTGAACTCGTCCGCCGCCTGTGGGTAAAGATGGTGATGGAAGGTGTCGATCAGCAGCTTAAACGGCACGCGGGCGTCGTGGATCAGCGTCTGCGCCTGATGTGCAGAACGCAGCGAGCTTTGCGGGAAGCCCAGCGGCTCCACCAGGCCGTGGATGCCATAGAAGGCAAACAGCGGCGCCAGGTCGCGCAGGGCGCCCAGGGTTTCGCTGGCCGGCACCTCGCTGCCGTCGTTGAGCGGACAGAGCACCAGCGATTTGGCGCCGATGGCCTGGGCCTCTTTCAGCAGCGATTCGGTCAACTGCCGCACCTCTTCGCTACGACGGTTAAAGGGGTAGACCGCGTTAATCGTCAGGATCTCGATGTGGTAGCGCGCCGCCAGCTCGCGCACCTGCTGATGGCTCAGATCGTCGGTCACTTTTCCACTGGGTAAATCGTTGCGCAGCTCGACCTTATTCAGGCCCAGACGGTTCACCAGACGGAAAAACGCTTCAATGCTGAGCGCTGGCGCGATTTTGCGGTTAATACAAAAACGTTGCATTGCGATGGCCATAGGACACTCCTGACGGAAGAGGGGGTAGGTTCGTTCAATTGGCTAACAGTCAAAACGTTTATTCCAAAATTAGCAAGAATGGAAATGATGAATGTTTGAGCTGTCTCGCAAAATATCACCGGCACCGACTACCGGCGCGACAGCGGCGGGAAGCCTGGCGTCGAGGGCAACTAGGCGCGATGCGGGAAGCGCACAGGCGACCGGTTAGCGCAAAATGCGACTGTTATCACCAAAATGAAATTTCATTTCACAACAATGTTGAAATATAAGTTTCATTTTACTACGGTTATAGCACAGCAGAATCAGCGACGGGCCGGTGTGCGCTGGCCCCCTTCACTATGAGGCGAGAACATGACGATCACAGGAAACTTTATTGGCGGGAAAACCGTTATTAGCAGCAGCAACGAAACGATGCCGGTGTACGACCCGGCGACGGGCAAAGCGGTGCGCGAAGTCACGGTGTCAACCGCGCAGGAAGTCTCCGAGGCGATTCAGGTTGCTCGCGATGCGTTTGACAGCTGGTCCCGTACCACGCCGCTGCGCCGCGCCCGCGTGCTGTTCAACTTCAAAATGTTGCTGGAGCAGCACGTGGAAGAGCTGGCGGGGATCATCGTCAGCGAGCACGGTAAGGTGTGGTCGGATGCGCTGGGCGAGCTGACCCGCGGTATGGAAGTGGTCGAATTCGCCTGCGGGATCCCGCACCTGATTAAAGGCGAATACTCCTCTGACGTCGGCACCGGCGTCGACAGCTACTCGCTGATGCAGCCCCTGGGCGTGGTGGCAGGGATCACCCCGTTTAACTTCCCGGCGATGGTGCCGATGTGGATGTTCCCGCTGGCGCTGGCCTGCGGCAACAGTTTCGTCCTCAAGCCGCCCGCGCTGGCGCCGACGGCCGCCGTGCGTCTGGCAGAGCTGCTGAAAGAGGCCGGTCTGCCGGACGGCGTGTTTAACGTCGTGCACTGCAGCAATGAAGATGCTGAGCAGCTGTACACTGACCCGCGTATTGCGGCGGTGAGCTTCGTCGGCTCCTCCGGCGTGGCGGAGTATATCTATAAGACCGCCAGCGCCCACGGCAAGCGAGTGCAGGCCTTCGGCGCCGCCAAGAACCACGCGATTGTGATGCCGGATGCCGATCTCGACGCCACCGTTAACGCCATTATGGGCGGCGCTTTTGGCTCCGCAGGCGAGCGCTGCATGGCGCTGCCGGTGGTGGTGGCGGTGGGAGATGAAACCGCCGACAAACTGATCGCCCGCCTGAAGCCGCTGGTGGAAGCGCTGAAAGTAGGCCCGGGCTGCATGCGTGGTCAGGAAGAGAACGAGATGGGACCGGTGGTGTCTGATACCCACCAGAAAAAAGTGCTCGGCTATATTGATAAAGGCGAAAGCGAAGGGGCAAAACTGGTGGTCGATGGCCGCAAACTGCGCGTGCCGGGTTACGACGCGGGCTACTATGTCGGCGGCACCCTTTTCGATCACGTCACCCCGGAGATGACCATCTGGCGCGAAGAGATCTTTGGCCCGGTGCTGGGGATTGTGCGCGCGGCGGACTATGACAGCGCCCTTGAGCTGGTCAACAGCCACGAGTTTGGCAACGGCAGCGCCGTTTTCACCAGCAACGGCCACACCGCGCGTGAATTCGTCCACGACGTGCAGGCGGGGATGGTCGGGGTGAACGTGCCGGTCCCGGTGCCGATGGCGTTCCACAGCTTCGGCGGCTGGAAGCGCTCGGTGTTTGGCGCGTTGAACGTCCATGGGCCGGACGGCGTGCGCTTCTACACGCGTATGAAGACCGCCACCGTACGCTGGCCGGCAGGGCAGCAGACCGTATCTGAATTCAGCATGCCGACGTTAGGTTAATCGGCGAAGGAGAGCGCCATGTCGTTACTGGCTAAATCGCGAAAAGAGGGACAGATCCAGCATATTACGCCGCAAAGCGCCGGTTGGCGCTATATCGGCTTTGATGTCTGGATGTTGAAAAAAGGGCAGACCGTGACGCTGGAGAGCGGCGATCGCGAGCTGTGCCTGGTGCTGGTCGCCGGGCTGGCGTCGGTGAAAACGCAACATGCCGATTTCCCGAATCTCGGTAAACGGATGTCGCCGTTTGAACGCACCCCGCCGTGGTCGGTCTACATCCCGCCGCAGGATAAAGTCGAGGTGACTGCCGATTCCGATCTGGAGCTGGCGGTATGCAGCGCGCCGGGCAAAGGCAGCTTCCCGGCACGCCTCATTCGGCCGGAAGACGTCGGGGTAGAGCACCGTGGGAAAGGGCGCAACCAGCGTCGGGTGCATAATATTCTGCCGGACAGCGCCGAGGCGGACTGCCTGCTGGTGGTGGAAGTCTACACCGACGAGGGGGCCACCAGTTCGTGGCCGTCGCATAAACATGATACCGCCCAGCCGGGCAAAGAGACGCAGCTGGAAGAAACCTACTATCACCGCTTCGATCCGCCGCAGGGCTTTGCCTTCCAGCGGGTCTACACCGACGACCGCAGCCTGGACGCCTGTATGGCGCCCTACAACCACGATGTGGTGATGGTGCCGCGCGGTTACCATCCGGTGGCAGCGATTGCCGGTTACGATAGCTACTATCTGAACGTGATGGCCGGGCCGGACCGGAAATGGCTGTTCACCTGGGAAGATGACCACGCCTGGATCAACACGCCGGAGTACCCGCGCCACGACTGACGTGCGGTGCAGAAGCGGATAAAGAAGGCCGGTTAGCGATGCTAACCGGCCTTCCTGTTTGAGGGCGGCAGATGTTTTTTCGCGAAACGCTCCGCGGAATCCCACTCCCGACCCGGCAAGCGCAGCGCCGCCGGGAAGGAACCTCCGGCGCCATACCCGCCTTTGTGCCGGATGGCGCTACGCTTATCCGGCCTACGGGAGCCTCCCATAAGCTCCTATACCCCAGGCCCGGCAAGCGCAGCGCCGCCGGGCAGGACACCGCAGACACCGTACCCGTTTTTGTGCCGGATGGCGCTACGCTTATCCGGCCTACGGCATCCTCCCGTAAGCTCCTATACCGTAGGCCCGGCAAGCGCAGCGCCGCCGGGCGATGACCGCAGGCACGGTGCTGCTTTTATGCCGGGCGGCGGCTCATGCCTTGCCCGGCATACGGTTCATGCGACCTGCCGTTAATTTATTCACCATTGTTGCTGAAACTGCCGGTGCTGACGGCCTCAAAATCGCTGAGACGTTCCCGGAAGGCCGGGGCAGCCCGCATGGATGCGGGCTGAGGGCCGTGTTTTGCACGGACGCTGCCTCGGCCCGACCCGAAGCCTGCAGGGATAAGTCGAAGGGACCGCGTAGCGGCGATTTTGCTGGCCGGAGCCCGGGGGGACAGGGGGCGGCGGCGACTGGCCGCCCCCTGTGCGCTCCCTGCGCCATGCCAGGCATAACGCAGACGATTAACCGGGAGCGCAATGTGCGCTGAAATCACATGCGACAAACGCTTTACCCGGATTAATAGAGTTGCATACCAATAACATTATATCCGGCACCCCGCAGGCCCATATACCCCAGGCCCGGCAAGCGCAGCGCCGCCGGGCAGGACACCTCCGGCGCCATACCTGCCTTTGTGCCGGATGGCGGCTTCGCCTTATCCGGCCTACGGCATCCTTCCGTAAGCCTATACTGCGCCGCCGAGTAACAAACGCCAGGCAGCCTATCTCACGCCTTCTGCTTGGCCTCGGACTCCTGGCTGCTGTTCAGCGCCAGCGAGACCGCCAGCGTCTGGGCCAGACACAGGGAAGCAACCTGCGAACGGAAGCCATCCACCTGCGCTTCACGCACCACAAAGCAGACATCGCTGAAGGCCGCCAGCGGGCTGACCTGGCTGTCGGTAATGGCGATCTGCCGCGCTTTGCGCTGCGCGCCCAGCTCCACCAGCTCGACCACTTCCCGCGCGTACGGCGAGAAGCTCACCGCCACTACCACGTCTTTCGGACCGACCAGGCTCAGCTGCTCGGTGAACATGCCGCCGAGGCCGTCGATCAGAAAGGCTTTGCGATCGAGGTGACGCAGCGCATAGGTCAGATAGGAGGCGACGCTAAACGACCGGCGCAGACCAATGACGTAAATATTTTCCGCCTCGCCCAGCAGGGCCACCGCGCGCTCCAGATCATCGCTGGAGGTCTGCATCGCCAGCTGCTGCAACGCCTGGTTGTTCACCATCGTGAACATATTGAGGATTTCCGTCGGCGTTTCCGGCGGGCTGGACTCATCGCTGGTGGTCTGGCGGAACAGACGGGCGCGCTCGGTATAGTTGGCGGTCTCTTCCATCAAATGTTGCTTGAACATCTGTTTCATTTCGTTAAAGCCGCTGAAGCCGAAGGCGTTGGCAAAACGAATCAACGTGGAAGGGGGAACATCCGCCTGTTGCGCAATGGAGGCCACGGTATCGAAAGCCACGCTATTGCTGTTATCAAGGATATAGCGGGCGACCTGTTTCAGGCGTTTGCTTAACGTATCGTAGCGACGCCTGATTTCATCCTGCAGGATGGTCAGCTGTGTTGGGTTATTGGCCATAGAGTGCGCTCTGAGAAAATGGAAGGAATATGGCTTCCAGTGTACCAAATGAAGCGAATTTTTCATTTATTGCGACGAAATACGCGATTCATTTCACGAAGAAACAGAAAAACGCCCGCTCCGCAAGGTGACGGAGACGGGCGTCGGGGGATCAGCGGCGGGCTTCGCGCCAGTAGCCAATGAGCGTCAGGTAGTTGCGTTTCACTTCCTCTATCAGGGCCTCATCGCTGAGCTCACCCTGCATCCAGCGCCGCGACGGCTGGCCAAAGATGGTGCGCCCGACGGCGAAACCTTTGATCATCGGGTGTGCGGCCGCCTCGGCGAAACCGGCGCGCAGTTTGTCGGAAGGCGCGTCAAGCCCGAGGATCAGGATCCCGCGGCTCCACGGATCTTCGCGCTCGATGAGGGCGGTGATCTGCTGCCAGCTGGCGCTGGAGAGCGGCGGCAGCTTCCACCAGTCCGGTTTGATCCCCAGCTGATAAAAGTGTTCCAGCATAGTGTGGTAATGGCGCTCGTCTTTGTCCGGGCCATTTTCCGGCAGGATCACCTCCAGCAGCAGTTCATGGCCTGACTTGTTACAGGCCTGCCAGACCTCGAGCAGCAGGGCGTCCTGCTCTGCACGCAGCGCCGCCGGGTCGTCCGGGTGATAGAAGACCAGGCATTTGACGACATGCTCCAGCGGCCAGTCGATCAGCTGCGAGCCGATGTTGCCATGCTCCAGACGCAGCGGTCGCGAGCTGGGCAGTTCGATAGGGCGCCCGATCCACCAGCCCTTGCCGGTAATGGCGTTGAGCGCACGCTGGCCGTAGGTGCCGTCGGCCAGAATGCCGCTGCGCTGATCGAGACCTGCCTCCTGCGCCGCCGCTTCGGCCGCGGCCAACAACAGCAGTTTGAGCTGCGGAATGCAGGCTTCGTCGCGCCCGGTCTCCCGCGCCAGGTCGGCCAGCTGTTTGCGATGGTCGAAGGCGAAAATGCACAGCTCCGGCCACTGTTGACGGCGGCTGGTGACCCGGTGCAGGTGGTTGAGGCGCTCGTCGACGTCCGGGCGCGGCACCGATTCGGCGCGCTGCAGGTAGTCATCAAGTTCGACTTTGGTCGGCATCGCCGGCGCGCAGCCGTGGCGGGAGACCACCAGCGCCCCGCAGGCGTTGGCGTAACGGCAAGCCTGCTCCCAGCCTTCGTCGTTGAGCCAGCCGCGCAGCAGACCCGACATAAAGGCATCCCCGGCGCCCAGCACGTTGAGAACCTCCACGCGCACGCCCTGCTGTAGCGGCACCTGGTCCCAGCTGTCCGGGATGTCGCCTTCCAGCACCACGCAGCCCATCGGCCCGCGCTTGCAGACGAGAGTGGCTTTGGTGGCATTGCGCACATTTTTCAGCGCGGTCAGGGTATCGGTGCTGCCCCCGGCAATATGAAACTCTTCTTCGGTTCCCACCACCAAATCGAACAGATGCAGCACTTCCTGCAGCTGGCTGGTGACCGGTCCGGACTCAATGAAACGGGTTTCGCCATCGCCGAGCGAGGTGAGCCCCCACAGCACCGGACGGTAATCGATATCCAGAGCGGTACGCAGGCCGTGACGGCGGGCGTACTCCAGCGCCTTCAGCACCGCGGCGCGGGTGTTGGCGTGCGACAGGTGGGTGCCAGTCACCGCCAGCGCCCGGGAGGAGGCAATATACTCCTCGCTAATGTCGTCAGGCGTTAAGGCCATATCGGCGCAGTTATCGCGGTAGAAAATCAGGGGGAAGGTCTCCTGATCCTTAATCCCCAGCATCACCAGCGCGGTCAGGCGAGATTTGTCGGTAATCAGATACTCGGTATCCACCCCGGCGCGGTTGAGCGTTTCGCGCAGGAAACGGCCGTTGTGTTCATCGCCAACGCGCGCCAGCATGGCCGATTTCAGCCCCTGAATCGCGGTGCCAAAGGCCACGTTGCCGGAGGAGCCGCCCAGATATTTCGCGAAACTGGCAACGTCTTCTAGCCGCGAACCAATCTGCTGGGCATAGAGGTCGACGGCCACCCGACCTATACAGATGACGTCGAGCCGCTTTACTGCTGCATTCATAGCTAGGATTTCCTTTTTGGTGTCTGCTGCCTGGAAGGGTCGGGATCCCGACGTCGACTCCGTGAACAGCCTGAGGGTTATTGGTTACCCTTAGTTTGAGAAATAAATATTTCATTTGCAAACTCGTTCGAAATTAAAAAACCAAAAGTGTGAGGGATCTACCACTCTGCCGCACTGAGCCTCGCGCGAGCGCGGATCGCCCCCTCTGTCGACCCGGGGGAAAATGAAACGCCAAATGGCATCCATTTACCTATGATTTTTAAGGGGATATTGCCGTCTGGTGCGGCAAAAAAGGGCCCGAAAACGTGTCTGGAATGTAAGTGAAACGTATGAAATGGGTAGAGAGTTTGATCCTTCTCGCAAAATGAAATATTTCTTCTGTATTTGTATTTAATGAAAAAAATGTTTGCCTATAATCCACAGGTATTCCAGTGACGTGAACGACGGCCCCGGCGGCATCGGCGCGACGCCACACACAAATACTGAACAATAAGGATTGTGCATCATGGGCAAACTGAGACTGACAACGGCGCAGGCGCTGGTGAAGTTCCTCGATAACCAGTACCTGGAAGTGGATGGCGTAGAGCTGAAGTTCGTGAAAGGCATTTTCGCGATTTTCGGCCATGGCAACGTCCTGGGGCTGGGGCAGGCGCTGGAGCAGGACAGCGGCGATATGCGCGTCTATCAGGGGCGCAACGAGCAGGGGATGGCCCACGCGGCCACCGGTTTTGCCCGCCAGGCCCTGCGCCGGCAGATTATCGCCTGCACCTCCTCCATCGGTCCAGGGGCGGCCAACATGATCACCGCCGCCGGCACCGCCAGCGCCAACCGCATTCCGCTGCTGCTGCTGCCGGGCGATGTCTTCGCCACCCGCCAGCCGGATCCGGTGCTCCAGCAGATTGAACAGAGCTACGATCTCAGCATCAGCACCAATGACGCCTTCCGCGCAGTCAGCAAATACTGGGACCGCATTACCCGCCCGGAACAGCTGATGAGCGCCTGCATCAACGCCATGCGCGTCCTGACCGACCCGGCGGAAACCGGCGCGGTGACGCTGTGCCTGCCGCAGGATGTGCAGGGCGAAGCCTGGGATTACCCGGAATCCTTCTTTGCGCGCCGCGTGCACCGTCTCGACCGGCGCCCGGCCAGCGCCGCGCAGCTGGCGGACGCCGTGGCGGCCATCAAAGCCAGCCGTAAACCGCTGATCGTCTGCGGCGGCGGGGTGAAATACTCCGGCGCGGGCGAAGCGCTGTCCCGTTTCGCCGAGCGCTACGGGGTGCCCTTCGCCGAAACCCAGGCCGGGAAGGGGACGGTGGTCTCGTCTCACCCCCTGAACGTCGGCGGCGTCGGCGAGACGGGCTGCCTGGCGGCGAACCTGCTGGCGAAAGAGGCCGACCTGGTGATCGGCGTCGGCACCCGCTTCAGCGATTTTACCACCGCCTCGAAATGGATTTTCCAGCACCCGGAGGTGCGTTTCCTGAATATTAACGTCAGCAACTTCGACGCCTGGAAGCTGGACGGCATTGCCATGCTGGCGGACGCCCGGGAAGCGATGACCGCTCTCGACGCGGCGCTGGCGGACAGCGGCTGGCAGGCCGGCTGGGGCGCGCAGATCGAGAGCGTGCAGAGCCGTCAGTTAAAAGAGACCCAGCGCGTCTACCAGGCGGTGTGGCAGGAGAAATCCTTTGTGCCGGAGATCGACGATCATCTCGATCGTGAATCGGTGTATCGCGAGTTCCGCCAGATCACCGACTCCACCCTGACCCAGAGCAGCGTCCTTGGGGTACTGAATGAAACGCTGCCGGCCGAGGCGGTGATCGTCGCGGCGGCGGGCAGCCTGCCAGGCGATCTGCAGCGCGTCTGGCGCAACCGCGCGGAAAACACCTACCACGTGGAGTACGGCTACTCCTGCATGGGATATGAAGTCAACGCCGCGCTGGGCGTGAAGCTGGCGCAGCCGCAGAGCGAAGTCTACTCCCTGGTCGGCGATGGCTCGTTCATGATGCTGCACTCTGAGCTGGTCACCTCCCTGCAGGAGCGGGCGAAGATCAACGTCGTGCTGTTCGACAACATGGCCAACGGCTGCATCAACAACCTGCAGATGGAGCACGGGATGGACAGCTTCGGCACCGAGTTCCGCTACCGTCAGCCGGAAACCGGCCAGCTGCAGGGCGGCCTGGTGCCGGTGGACTTCGCCACCATCGCCGCCGGCTACGGCTGCAAAACCTGGCGCGTCACAACCCTGGACGAACTGCGCCACGCGCTGGACGCCGCCCGTCGCGAAACGGTCAGCACTCTGATTGATATTAAAGTGCTGCCGAAGACCATGGTGCACAAATACGGCAGCTGGTGGAACGTTGGGGTCGCCCAGACGGCGCTCTCTGAACGGATCCGCAAGGTGGCGCAAATGATTAATGAAAAGCGCGCCCAGGCGCGTGATTACTAAAACGAACATCCACTCTGAATCCTACAGACTTACGGAGAAAACCATTATGTCGCTCAAATTAGGTGTCATCGGCGCTGGCGCTATCGGTAAAGAACACATCCGTCGCTGCACCCAGGTTCTGCAGGGCGCCACCGTTGTGGCGGTGTCTGATATCAATGCCGACAACGCCCGCGCGGCGGTCGCGCTGCCGGGCGTGCAGGCGGAAGTCTACGCCGACGGTCACGACGTGATTAACGCCAGCGATGTCGATGCCATCCTGGTCACCTCCTGGGACCCGACCCACGAAGAGTACACCCTGGCCGCCATCGCCGCCGGTAAGCCGGTATTCTGCGAAAAACCGCTGGCGATGTCTGCGGAAGGCTGCCGCCGCATCGTCGATGCCGAAATGAAGGCCGGCCGTCGTCTGGTGCAGGTTGGCTTTATGCGCCCGTACGACGAAGGCTATCTGGCGCTGAAAAAAGTGATCGACGATGGCGATATCGGCGCACCGCTGATGCTGCGCTGCGCCCACCGCAACCAGTCGGTCGGCGAGAACTACACCACCGATATGGCGATCACCAACACCCTGATCCACGAGCTGGACGTGCTGCGCTGGCTGCTGAACGATGACTACCGTTCCGTGCAGGTGCGCTTCCCGCGCTCCACCTCGCACACCCATGCGCGCCTGAAAGATCCGCAGATCGTCTCCTTTGAAACCAAAAAAGGCACTCTGATCGACGTCGAAGTGTTCGTGAACTGCCAGTACGGGTATGACATCCAGTGCGAAGTGGTCGGCGAAACCGGGATTGCCCGTCTGCCGGAGCCGTCTGCCGTCCAGATGCGCAAGTCCGCCAGCCTGTCGACCGCCATTCTCACCGACTGGAAAGACCGCTTTATCAAAGCCTACGACGTCGAGCTGCAGGCCTTTATCAACGACGTCAAAGCCGGCCAGCTGCACGGCCCGTCGGCCTGGGACGGCTACGCGGCGTCGGTGGCGGCGGACGCCTGCATTAAAGCGCAGGGAACCAGCGAGCCGGTTGAGGTGACGCTGCCTGAGTGCCCGGCATTCTACAAACGTTAAGCGCGTTTTGCTGACGGAACTTCTTTGCACAGGTAACGACGATGAAAATTGCCTTTGATGTGGATGTCATTAAGGACCTCGGGATCACCCGCATGGTCCATCAGGTAGCGGAGTGGGGCTACAAGTACATTGAACAGTCGCCGCACCCGCAGATTAACCCGTTCTACAAGCACCCGCGCGCCAGCCGGGAGATCATGGCGGAGTACAAGCAGGCGCTGCGCGATACCGGCCTTGAGCTGTCGTCGTTTATCTGCGTCTACCGCTGGTCCGGTCCGGACGAACTGCGCCGTCAGGCGGCGGTGAAAAACTGGAAACGGCTGGTGGAAATTGCGGTAGAGATGGGCGTTCAGGTGATCAACACCGAGTTCTCCGGCGATCCGAATCAGCCTGAGATCTGCGATGAAATGTTCTATCGCTCAATGGAAGAGCTGTTGCCGATTTTTGAGCGGGAAGGCATCCGCGTGGAGATCCAGGCGCATCCCTGGGATTTCTGCGAAGAGAACAATGAAACCGTCGATATCGTGAAGTCGTTCCGCAGCGATAACGTGAAGTACGTCTACAGCGTGCCGCACACCTTTTTCTACGACAAAGGCGTCGGCGACGTGGCGAGCATGCTGCGCTATGCCGGGAGCGATCTCTCCCATGTCCTGATTGCGGATACCCGCAACCATACGAAACATTGCCGCTATATCGTTAACCCGCCGGGCGTGGATGCCGTGGTGCACCAGCACGTAGGCGTCGGGGAAGGGGATGTGGATTTCGACGCGCTGTTCCGCACCCTGCGCGAAATGAAATTCGCCGAGCAGACCTTCAAGGTCGGCGGGGAGCCGATTGTCGCCACCTCGCTGTTTGGCTACCCGGAAAAAATGAAATACCAGGCAGTGGAAACCCGTGAACTTATTGAACGTGAATTGCTGCGCCGCTAAGGCGCAGCGGCAGGAGCCCTACTATGAACAAAGATAACGTCAAACTGGCTATCGCCCCAATCGGCTGGACTAACGATGATATGCCGGAGCTCGGCAGCGAAAACACCTTCCAGCAGATCGTCAGCGAAATGGCGCTGGCCGGCTTTACCGGCAGCGAAGTCGGCAGCAAATATCCGCGCGACCCGGCGGTTCTCAAGCCGATGCTGGATATCCGCGGCATTCAGATCTGCAACGCCTGGTTCAGCACCTTTTTCGCCAACGGCCAGCGGGAAAAAACCATTGATGAATTCGTCAATCACATGAACTTCCTTCATGCGATGGGCGCGAAAGTGATTGGCTGCTCCGAGCAGAGCGGCAGCATCCAGGGGCTGGATAAACCGATCCTCGGCGATGCGAAGCCGTGCTTCAGCGACGAAGAGTGGCAGCGGGTGGCGGAAGGCTACAACACCCTCGGCCGCCTGGCGGCGGAGAAGGGAATGCAGGTCTGTCTGCATCACCACATGGGCACCGGCATTCAGACCACCGCGGAAATCGACAAATTTATGTCGCTGGTGGACGAGCGCGTCTTCCTGCTGTTCGACACCGGCCACGCCTGGTATTCCGAAGGCGGCGAAGCGCCGATGCTGGCGATCCTCAAAAAGTATCTGCCGCGCATCAACCACGTCCACCTGAAAGACGTCCGCCCGCCGGTGATCGACCAGGTGCGCCGCGACGGCCTGTCGTTCCTCGACGGCGTGAAAAAAGGCACCTTCACCGTCCCGGGCGACGGGGTGATCGATTTCCGTCCGGTGTTCAAGCTGCTGGACGACTTTGGCTATAAAGGCTGGATGGTAGTGGAAGCCGAGCAGGATCCTGCTCTGGCCAATCCTTTCGAATACGCCGTCAAAGCGCGCAAATATATTCGCGAAACGGCAGGGATCTAATCGTTGTGACATTTTCAGGCCATACCGGGTATGGCCTGCTTTTTTCCTTTCTCAACCGGACCCAGGGCTTAACCACAGCGCCGGACAGTTCCCTCTCCCTCAGGGAGAGGGCCGGGGTGAGGATGACGATGACGGGTAAAGCGTCACTTCACTTCCGCCAGCGCGGTCTTGTCCACATACGGTTTCATCAGCGCGTCGGCTTCCTTCTGCGCCGCCTGCACCGCCGCTTCCGGCGTCACTTTGGCATCATTGACCACCGCCGCCAGCTGGTTCTCCATCGCCTTACGCACCGCCACGGTCTCCCAGGTGGAGTACCATGGATGGGCGTACTTCAGCTGCTCAAGGGCGATCGCCGCCCGCGGATCCTGCTGCAGATAGGCCTTCATCTCCGGCGTATCGTATGACGCCTTGCGCGGCGAGAAGTAGCCGGTGAAGCGGCTCCACGCGCCGTTCACCTCGGGGCTCACCAGATAGGTCAGGAACTGATACGCCGCTTTCTTCTGCGCCTCGTTGATGCCTTTAAAGCTCACCAGGCTGGCGCCGCCGATCGGCACCGCACGCTGCTCTTTGGCCGGCAGCATCGCTACCCCAAGCTCAAAGTCTTTGCTGTTCTCGCGCATAAAGCCCAGCGCGCCGGTGCTGAGCATCGCCATCCCGAGCTTGCCGGAGAAGAACGCGGCGCTGATCTGCTTCGAGTTCAAGACCCCGGACGGCATCACCTTGTCCTTGTAGATCAGATCCTGCCAGAAGCGCAGGGCGCCGATGGCGGTCGGCGAGTTGTAATAGACCTCGCCCGGATAGTCTTCGTTAAAGTATTTCCCGCCGTTGGCGCGCACCAGTGCCGAGAAGATCCAGCCGCCGTAGTCGTCGTTGGTCGACGGCAGCATGATCCCCCACTGGCCTTTGCTCTCGTCGGTCAGCTTTTTGGCATCAGCCAGCAGCTCGGCCCAGGTCTGGGGCGGCTGTTTGATCCCGGCTTGATCGAACATCGTCTTGTTGTAGTAGAGGATCGGCGTCGAGTTATGGAACGGGATCGCATAGGTGGTGCCCATCACCTGGGCGTTCTTATGCATCGCGGGCCAGAATTCCTTTTGCAGAAAATCGCCGGCCTTTTGATCGCCATATTTAAACAGCTCGTCCATCGGCAGGATCTCATCTTTCAGCGCCAGATCGGTGGTGAAGTTGGCGGACATGATCACCAGCGCCGGCGGCTGGCCGGCCTTCTGCGCCGATTCGGCTTTGATCTTGGTGGTGTCGTAGTTGCCGGTGAAGATCCCGCGCACTTCGACATCCTGCTGCGAGTCGTTGAATTGCTTAATGACGCGGGTCATCTCCATGGTCAGCTTGCCGTCCACCGGCGCCGGGAACATGAAGTCTATTTTCTCTTTTGCCAGCGCCGCGCCGCTCAGGGCAAGGCTGAGGCCAACCGCGACTAGCGTAAAAGGTTTAAACATGATTACACTCCATCAATAAATTATGCTGGGTCTCAGCATGAAAAAGATGCACATCGGCAGGCGAGAAGCCGATCTGTAGCGACTCGCCTTTCTCCGGCACCGTGCCGCGGTGGCGGCGGCTAAAGCGCAGGGTGCCGATCGGGGTGCTGACGTGGAGCAGGTAATCGGCCCCCATCAGTTCTCGTTGCAGAACGGTGGCCGGCAGGCGCAGATGGCCCTCCTCCACGCGGTCGGTAATATGTTCCGGGCGAACGCCCAGCCAGACGCGGGTCTGATCCCGGTGGCGCGGCGGCAGCGGATGGCGTTGTTCGCCAAGCTGAACGTTGCCGTCAACGCAGGGGAGCGATAGCAGATTCATTGCCGGTGAACCGATAAATCCGGCCACGAACAGATTGGCCGGGTTGGCATACAGATATTCTGGCCGTCCTACCTGCTGCACGTGGCCGCCGTTCATCACCACGATGCGGTCGGCCATCGACATCGCCTCGGTCTGATCGTGGGTCACATAGATGGTGCTGGTTTTCAGCTGCTGGTGGAGCGCCATAATGCTGTCGCGCACTTCGCTGCGCAGGCGGGCGTCGAGGTTGGAGAGCGGCTCGTCCATCAGGAACAGCCGCGGATTGCGCACAATCGCCCGGGCCATCGCCACCCGCTGGCGCTGGCCGCCGGAGAGCTTCGCCGGTTTGCGGTCGAGCAGCGCCTCCAGCTGCAGCATCTGCGCCACTTTGTCCACCCGCGGCTGCCAGCTGCTTTTCTCTTCCTTGCGCACCTTCATGCCGAAGGTGATGTTGTCGCGCACCGACAGATGGGGGAACAGGGCATAGTTCTGGAAGATCATCGCGAAGTTGCGCTCGCGCGGCGTGGTGGCGGTGATGTTCTCATCATGCAGCCAGATTTGTCCTTCGCTGACCGGCTCCAGCCCGGCGAGCAGGCGCAGCAGGGTGCTTTTCCCGCAGCCCGACGGGCCGACCAGCACCACGAATTCGCCTTCGTGAATATCCAGCGACAGGGCGCTGAGCGCCGGTTTGCCGTCGAAACGTTTACTGATGTTTTGCAGACTGAGCATGGCGGTTAGCGCTCTTCCGTTGGGCAACTGATGTTTTCGTCGTACAGCCACGGCCCGGCGTAGTGGGCCAGCGAGTGCTGGTAGCTCACCCACTGCTCACCGACCTGACGGTGCATCAGGCACGAGGCCGGGGAGAGGTCGTAATAGGGCCGGGTGTCTTCGTGGCAGTACGGCACCTGATGGACGGTGCCGGGAATGGTGGAGATCAGCGCCTGGCGATACTGGGTCATGGTCAGGCTGTGGTTGTGGCCGCAGAAGATGCGCGTCAGCGACGGAAAACGCTCCACCAGCGCCAGCAGACGGTGGCCGTTTTCGCAGGCGATCGGGTCCATCTGCGCATTGCCCAGCGGCAGCGGCGGGTGGTGCATAAAGATCGTTGCCGGTTTGTCGCCGCCCTCGAACAGTTGCGCCTCCAGCCAGCTGATGGTCTCGTCGGTCAGCCAGCCTTTTGACGTGCCGGCATGACTGGAGTCGATAAACAGCAGGCGGGTGGCGAAGTCATCCACCGCATAGCGCATATTTTGCGGATCGTTGCCCAGCTGCGGGCACAGCGGATGAAGATGCTCGAGAAAATGGGCTTTGTCGTCGTGGTTGCCGGGGATCAGATACAGCGGATAGTTCAGGCTGCCGAGGATCTGGCGGGCCACCTGATACTCCTCCGGGCGGCCGCAGTTGACGATATCCCCGCTCACCACCACCGCGTCCGGGCGCTCGCGCAGCGCGTTAAGCTGGGAGACCACGTCGGCGTTGGCGGCATTGACGTCGATAAAGCCGTACAGCTTCTCGCCGCGGCTGCGGAAATGGGTATCGGAAATGTGCGCTAACAGCATGAATCACTCCTTATTTGATCCCGGAGAAGCCGAAGCTCCGCAGGAACTGTTTCTGAAAAAGGATGAACGCCAGCATCAGCGGCAGGCAGACCATCAGCGTCCCGGCGCCGATGGTGCCCCACTGGCCGCCGGATTCGGCGCCCATGGCGAAAGAGACCAGCCCGACGGTCAGCACCTGCTTATCGGGATCGTTGAGCATCATCAGCGGCCACAGGTACTCGTTCCAGTGGTAGGTAATGCTGACGGTGGCGAAGGCCAGCACCGACGGCCAGGACATCGGCAGCAGTACGCGGAACAGCACCTGCCACCAGCGGCAGCCCTCCATCAGCGCCGCCTCCTCCAGCTCTTTCGGAATGGCGAGGAACGCCTGACGCATCAGGAACACGCCGAACGCCGAGGTGAAGTAGGGCATCATCACCCCGGTGAGGGTGTTGAGCAGGCCGAAGGTTTTCAGGGTCAGCATGTTCGGCACCATCATCACCACCGGCATGATCATCAGCTGCACCAGGAACAGGAGAAACAGCGTCTGCTTGCCGCGAAACTCGTGGCAGGCGAAGACGTAGCCGGCGGTGGTGATGGTCAACAGCTGCACGAAGAAGGTGCCGAAGGTGAAGATAAGGGTGTTGGCGTACAGGCTCAGCCAGTCGGCGCTGTTCCAGGCGTCGCGGAAGTTATCGAGAGTCAGCGGCAGGCGGGGCAGCAGCGACGCCATATCGTCGCCGAAGGTGGTGGCGCTGAACGAGGTCGCCAGCATCCAGATAAACGGGCTGACCCACAGCAGCGCCAGGCAGCACATTAATACTGTGAGCGTAAAGGGCGACGAGCGGCGCAGGCGCAGCCACAGCGGACGGGCGGCGGCGGGCGTGCGGACCAGCAGCGGCGAGATTTCAGCGCTCATAGTGGGCTCCTTTCTCCAGCAGTTTCAGGTTAATCAGCGAGAAGGCGAACAGCCCGGCCAGGGTGAGGAAGGTGGCGGCGGAGGCTTTACCGAGGTCGTGGGTATCCCAGGCGAGATTCTGGATGTAATAGAGCAGCACGGTGGTGGCGTTGTCCGGCCCGCCGCGGGTCATCACCGCCACGTGGTCTATCTGGGTGATGGAGTAGATCAGCGCGGTGGTGATCACAAAGCTCAGGGTCGGGCGCAGCAGCGGTAGCGTGACCTTAAAAAAGACCTGCGTGCGGGTAGCCCCCTCCATCAGCGCCGCTTCCCGCGTCGAGGCCGGAATGCTCTGCAGCCCGGCGAGGAAAAACAGCATGTAGTAGCCGGCGAACTTCCACACGCCGATCAGCGCCAGGGCCAGCAGCGCGCTGTTGCTGCGTCCCAGCCAGTTGTTGTTCATCGGCCCGAACAGCTTCGCCAGATAGTGGTCGAGCAGGCCGAGGCCGGGCATAAAGATAAACAGCCACAGCGCGGCGGCGCTGACCATCGGGATAATCATCGGGAAGAAAAAGGCGGTGCGCAGCCAGCGGTTGACGCGATGGTTCTCGCTCAGCGCCACCGCCAGCAGCAGGGCGAGGGTCACCCCGGGCACTACCGTCAGCAGGATATAGAGCAGATTATTGACCAGCGACTGCCAGAAAACGCCGTCGGCAAACAGGCGGGAGAAGTTATCCAGCCCGACGTACTGCGCGCCGTCGCTGGCCATGCGGGTATCAAACAGGCTGTCATACACCGAACGCCCCAGCGGGAACCAGGTAAACAGCAGTAAAAACAGCAGGGAAGGCGACAGGATCAGCCAGGGAAGCCAGGTCTTTCTCATGGTGACGCGCATCTCGTTCAGCCATTTATCGAAGCCCGGATTGTGGGAAGCAATGACTACAGAGGCATGGCGGGGAGATGACGGTTTGATGAAGCAACGGGGAAAACGCCGGGCGAGCGGGCCGCCCGGCGGGAGAGAATCATCAGAAGTCGGCTTTCAGCACCGCGCGGTAGCGGGCTTTGCCTTCGCGAACGTGCTTCAGCGCTTCGTTAATTTGCGACATCGGGAACAGCTCGGTGGTCGGAGCCACTTTGCTGCGCCCGGCAAACTTCATCAGCGTGCGCAGTTCGGACGGATTACCGGTCGCCGAGCCGGAGATGCTGCGGTCGCCGCCGATCAGGGTAAAGGCCGGCACCGGGAACGGCTTCATCACCGCGCCGACGGTATGGAAGTTGCCGCCGTAAGCCAGGGCTTCGAAGTACGGCTGCCAGTCGAGGTCCACCGCCACGGTGTTGATGATCAGGTCGAACTGACCGGCCAGCGCTTTTAAGGCTTCCGGATCGCGGCTGTTGACCACGCGATCGGCGCCCATCGCCAGCACTTCCTGCTCTTTGGCCGGGTTGGAGCTGAAGGCGGTCACTTCCGCGCCCATCGCCCGCAGCAGCTTAATGGCGATATGGCCGAGGCCGCCGATGCCGATCACCCCGACGCGGCTGGTGGCGGTGACGTGGTGGGTCAGCAGCGGTTTAAAGACGGTGATGCCGCCGCACAGCATCGGGCCGGCGGACGCCAGATCGATGCTCTCCGGCAGGGGGATCACCCACTGCCAGTCGGCGCGCAGCTTATTGGCGAAGCCGCCGCGGTTGAGAATGGTCGGCACCGAGCCTTCCAGACAGTTGATCTGGTTGCCGCTGATGCAGGCGTCGCAATGGCCGCAGCTGCGCGCCGTCCAGCCGATGCCGACCTTCTGGCCAATCTTCAGCCCTTTATCTTGCGCCGCGCTGCCCAGCGCCGCCACCCGGCCAATCACCTCGTGACCGGCCACCAGCGGGTAGCTCGACATCCCCCATTCGTTGTCGATCATCGACAGGTCTGAATGGCAGATCCCGCAGTATTCCACTTCAACTTCGACATCTTCCGGCTGTAGCTCGCCGGCATCGTATTCCCACAGCGACAGATCGGCGCCCGCTTCTTTGGCGGCGTAGCTTTTAATGATGGTCATGTTCATTTCCTTGGGGTTGGCGTGATAACCCAGAAAGTGTAGAGCATGGTATTCCCAGGCGCTTGGCAATCGGAGGGGTCGCGAAGCGGGCGGACCAGCCGCCCGTTAAGGTCAGCGGCTGGCCAGCGGCCACTGATTAAGGCGGATGCCGCGCTGCGGGGCGTTCTCGGCAAAATCATCCAGCACCGCCCGCACGTCCGGGTCGAGATAGCCGACGCTGTCGTGCTCGACGATCACCACGCTCTTTTCCGGAATCTTCGCCAGCAGGGCCAGCAGATGCGGATTGTGCATAAAGGTCAGATTCTGCTGGATGCGCAGCACGTAGTGGTCATCGTAGCGCGCCAGCTGCAGCGAGTGGCGATGGCTGCGCCAGAGACTGAATGCCATCTGGGTGGCAAGACCAATCCCGATCCCCGCCAGCATGCCGCAGGCGATAATCCCGCCGATGGTGGCGAGGAACGGGACGTACTGCGCCGCCCCCTGGCGGAACTGCTCGATGAACAGCCGCGGGGTCGCCAGCTTATAGCCGGTATAGAGCAGCACGGCGGCGAGGCTGGCGAGCGGGATTAAGGTTAGCAGGCCGCTGAACCACAGGCCGCAGATCAGCAGCAGCACGCCGTGGATAAAGATCGACAGTTTGCTCTGCGCGCCATTGCTGACGTTCACCGAGCTGCGGACGATCACCGCGGTGATCGGCATCGCCCCCAGCACGCCGGAGAGCAGATTGCCCACGCCCTGGGCGACCATTTCACGGTTCGGCGAAGGCGGCGGATTTTGCGGGCGCAGCTTTTTCAGCGCCTCCTGGCTGAGCAGGGTTTCGAGGCTGGCGACCAGCGCCAGGGTCACCGCCACCACCCACACCGACGGATTGCGCCACGCGCTCCATGCGGGAGACTCCAGCTCGCCCAGCAGGTCGCCGAGGCTGCCGAACGCCGGCAGGGTAATACGCGGTAGGGCGGCCAGCTGCTGCGGCGCAAAATGGGTCAGCAGCAGGGTGGTCACGCAGCCGAGCAGGACGGCGATCAGCGGCCCGGGGATCCAGCGCAGGCTCTTCACCCGGCGAATAAGCGGCGAGCCCCACAGCCAGAGCACCAGCAGACCGCCCGCGGCGACGGCGATAGCACTGAGGGAGAAGGTGGCGTTACCCTTCACGATATCAACGAGCCCGGTCTCTTCTGCGCTGCCGAGCGCGACGGGGATCTGCTGAATAATCAGCAGGATGCCGATCGCCGCCAGCATGCCTTTGATGACGCTGGCGGGAACCAGCGAGATAAAGCGCCCGGCCCGCAGGATGCCGAACAGCAGCTGCAGCACGCCGGCCAGCGCCAGCGCCATCAGGAAGAGGGAGAAGGAACCCAGGGATTCAATAGCGGCGACGACGATGGTGACCAGTCCGGCGGCGGGGCCGCTGACGGCGAAGCGGGAGGGGCTGAGGGCGGTGACGACCAGGCCGCCGATGATGCCGGTCAGCAGGCCGACGAAGGGCGGTAAGCCGCTGGCCTGGGCGATGCCGAGGCACAGCGGCAGGGCGACAAGGAAGACGACGATGCCGGCGAGAGAGTCCTGACGAAGCGTGTTCATGGGGCGTGCTCCTGCGGTGAGAGGTGTTCGACGAGGGTGGTTAAATGGCCGGAAGCCAGATCGTAGACGCAGCCGTGCAGGCTGAGCGGTCGCCCGCTGGCGAGCACCGTCTGCACCGGTTCACTCTCCAGCAGAGGGGCGAACTGGGCGCGAACGTTGGCTTCCACCAGGGCGTCCAGCGCATGGCGAGAGCGCTCCGCGTTGGCGCTGGCGCTGGTGCTGGCGCCGGGGGAGGCCGCAACACAACAGTCATCGGCGATCTGCGCAATTTCGTGATGCAGGGTGTGGCGCAGCTGGCCGATGCGGCGAGCCAGCGCCGAGGATTCCTGCGCCAGCGGCAGAGTGGGCAGGGAGAGCGCCGCCTGCACCCCGCCGCAGCCGTAGTGGCCGCAGAGCACCACCCGCTCCACCTCAAGGTAGTCGAGGGCATACTGCAGGACGCTCATGACGTTGTCGTCGGCGGGATCGAGCATGTTGGCGATATTGCGGTGGACAAAGAGCTCGCCGGGCTGGCTGCCGGTGAGCACCTCGGCGGGCACGCGGCTGTCGGAGCAGCCGATCCACAGCGAGTGGGGCCGCTGCCCGTCGACCCATTTTTCGAAATAGTCCGGATCATGCTGACACTTCTGCAGCGCCCAGCTGCGGTTGCGGGCCAGCAAAGGTTTTAACGTCGTCACAAGTATTCTCCTGAGTTAATTCATCGAGTGAATATGTCCATCAAGACTCGTACAGCGACTAGTAAAAATAGTGTTTACCGGAACCCTTCACGCCTGAGGAAAATCCTGGATTAAACGGCAAAAAGAAAACTTTTCATTAATGTAAAGTTATAAAAATATTGATGAAATTAATATTTGACTGCGGAGTGGGTGAGTAATAAAAAGGCATTGATTAAAACTTTCTGGAATATATGGGAA